>JAAVHD010000051.1 GCA_014799915.1 Oscillibacter sp. | reverse complement strand
GGCCGGATTACCTGGCGTACGAAGTAGGAGGAATAGCAACATGAAAGTTAGACCGTCCGTGAAGCCCATGTGCGAAAAGTGCAAGATCATTCGCCGCAAGGGCCGCCTGATGGTGATCTGCGAGAACCCCAAGCATAAGCAGAGACAGGGCTAAGTGAATTTGGAGGTGCAAATTTAATGGCAAGAATTGCCGGTATTGACCTGCCCAAGGATAAACGTATCGAGATCGGCCTCACGTATATCTACGGCATTGGCAGAAAGAGCGCCAAGGACATCTTGGAGAAGACCGGGGTCAACCCCGATACCCGCGTGAAGGATCTGACCGAGGCGGATGAGAACAAGCTCCGTGAGGCCATTGACCACGGCTACATGGTGGAGGGCGATCTGCGCCGCTCCGTGGCTCTGGACATCAAGCGCCTGACCGAGATCGGCTGCTACCGCGGCATCCGTCACCGCCGGGGTCTGCCCGTCCGCGGCCAGCGCAGCAAGACCAACGCGCGCACCCGCAAGGGTCCCAAGAAGACCATCGCCAACAAGAAGAAGTAAGGAGGGAGAATTAAAATGGCTGCACCTAAGACTGGCAAGCGGGTCATCCGCCGCCGCCGCGAAAAGAAGAACATCGAAAAGGGCCAGGTCCATATCCGTTCTTCCTTCAACAACACCATGGTGACCGTCACCGACACCCAGGGCAACGCGATCTCCTGGGCCTCCTCCGGTGGACAGGGTTTCCGTGGCAGCAAGAAGTCCACGCCCTTCGCCGCACAGACCGCCGCCGAGGTGGCTGCCCGCGCCGCGATGGAGCACGGCCTGAAGACCGTGGAGGTCTTCGTCAAGGGGCCCGGCCAGGGCCGTGAGGCCGCCATCCGNGCGCTCCAGGCCGTGGGCCTGGAGGTGACCATGATCAAGGACGTCACCCCCATCCCCCACAATGGCTGCCGCCCCCCCAAGCGCCGCCGCGTCTAATTCGGAAGAAGGAGGAATTATTTCATTATGGCTAAGAATATGCAGCCTGTAGCCAAGCGCTGCAAGGCTCTGGGCATCTCCCCCGCCGCGATGGGTTACGCCAAGAAGGACACCAATCGCAACCCCGGNGGCCAGATGCGCAAGAAGAAGAGCGAGTACGCCCTCCAGCTCCAGGAGAAGCAGAAGGTCAAGTTCGTGTATGGCATCATGGAGAAGCAGTTCCGGATGTACTACGAGAAGGCCGCCCGCAGCCAGGGCAAGACCGGTGAGGAGCTNNTGGTCCTCATCGAGCGCCGCCTGGACAACGTGGCNTACCGCCTGGGCTTCGCCTCCACCCGTCGGCAGGCCCGGCAGCTGGTGAGCCACGCCCACTTTACCGTCAACGGCAAGAAGGTCAACATCCCCTCCTATCTGNTCAAGCCCGGNGATGTGNTNGANGTGCGGGATNCCAGCCGTCAGTCCCCCATCTTCAAGCGCCTGGTGGGCGAGGACGCCCCCGTGGTGCTGGTCCCCCAGTGGCTGGAGCGTGAGAAGAACGCCCTGAAGGGCACCGTGTCCCGTCTGCCCGTTCGTGAGGATATCAATGATATGCCCATCGAGGAGCATCTGATCGTCGAGTTGTACTCCAAGTAAGAGGAGTTTACCCTCGATTAATGGAACTGAATTTCGTGCGGGCCCGGCTNTCCGGGCCTGCCAAGAGAAGGAGGGTACTGGATGGTTGAAATTGATAAGCCCCAGATCGAGTGCATCGAGACCCCTGGTGATGATTCTTACGGTAAGTATGTAGTAGAGCCCCTGGAGCGGGGATATGGCACCACCCTTGGCAACGCCCTGCGCCGCATCATGCTCTCGTCCCTGCCCGGCACCGCCGCCACCAGCATCAAGATNGCCGGNGTGCAGCACGAGTTTACCACCATCCCCGGCGTGAAGGAGGATGTGACGGACATCGTGCTGAACATCAAGCAGNTGATCACCAAGCTCCACAGCGAGGGGGTCAAGACGGTGTTCATCGAGGCGGTGGGCCCCTGTGAGGTNACNGCGGGNGACATCAAGAGCGACGGCGAGGTGGAGGTCCTCAATCCGGACCTGCATATCGCCACCCTGGGCAGCGGCGCGACGCTGAACATGGAAATCACCCTCAGCCATGGCCGGGGCTATGTGCCCGCCGACCGGAACAAGNCCCAGCAGAATATCATCGGCGTCATCCCCGTGGACTCCATCTACACCCCTGTGTACAAGGTGAACTACACCGTGGAGAACACCCGCGTGGGCAACATGACGGACTTTGATAAGCTGACCATCGAGGTCTGGACGGATTCCACCATTTCCGCCCGCGACGCGGTGAGCCTGGGAGCCAAGATCCTCTGCGACCATTTCACGCTGTTNACCGACCTGAGCGAGACGGTGGGCTCCAAGTCCACCATCGTGGAGAAGGCGGAGACCCAGCGCGACAAGGTCCTGGAGCTGACCATCGAGGAACTGGATCTCAGCGTGCGCAGCTTCAACTGCCTCAAGCGGGCCAACATCAACACGGTGGAGGATCTGATCTCCAAGACCGAGGATGAGATGATGAAGGTCCGGAATCTGGGCCGCAAGAGCCTGGAGGAGGTCATCAACAAGCTGTCNATGATGGGCCTGTCCCTGGCCGACGAAGAAAGCAACTAATACGATTTTGACAGATACGCCTTTTGAAGGAGGAAACCGACAATGCCTGGAACTCGTAAGCTCGGTAAGACTACCGACCAGCGCAAGGCGATGCTCCGTCAGCAGGTGACCGATTTCCTGGACAACGGGAAGATGGAGACCACCGTCACCCGCTGCAAGGAGATCCGCCCCCTGGCTGAGAAGATGATCACCCTGGGCAAGAAGGGCGACCTGGCCGCTTATCGCCAGGCCATGGCCTTCGTGACCCGGGAGGATGTGGTCAAGAAGATCTTCAAGGAGATCGCCCCCAACTATGCGGAGCGCAACGGCGGCTANACCCGCATCACNCGCACCGGCGTGCGCCGGGGTGACGCTGCGGAGACCGCTATGATCGAGTTGGTCTAAAGAGCATACCTATAAAAAGCCCTTTCGTGTGTGGGAGTACTACACATACGAAAGGGCTTNTTNGTTGTCTGTGGGAAAAAGGGCTTTTCAAATGGGCGGCGTTGTAGTATACTGAAAAAGAGAAGTGTTCGTGTGCGATAGAAAGAGAGGGGATTTATGCGTCAGATCGTGTGTGAGGACTGCGGAAAGCGGTATGATTTTGAAAAAGATGATTTTTGTCCCAAGTGCGGAGCGTTTAACCAGCCGGTAAAAACCTGGGGGACGGACGCCCAGGGCAATGTGGTCCGGGTGGATGGCGTCAATGAGCAGAATCATGCCCAGTCCTTTGTCCACAGCGAGGTACATAAGGAGAAGCGGGTCCGCCAGGCCCAGGGGTTGGATCAGAGTCCCAAGCCCAAGAGCGCCCGCCAGCAGCCTCCGCCGGTCCGTCAGGCCGCGCCGGCCCGGCAGGCTCCGCAGTCCCAGGCAAAGAAAAAGGGAAGCGGGCCCATAACAGGCGTGAAGCTTGTTTTCTGCGTCATTGCCGCCATTGTGCTGATCAATTTCTTTTTCTCTTTGCTGACAGTGCTGATGAATTTATTTTAGCATAAACGAAAGCCGTCCCAGTGGGATGGCTTTCGTTTGCGTATTTCTCTTTTTTCCGGATATACTATGCCAGAGTATGCGGGAAAAGAGGGAAAACCTATGAAAAAAGCGATGTGTTTAATCATGGCGGGGTGGCTGCTGCTGCCTGTCTCCGCCTGCGCCCAGCCGGTGGAGCCTGATCTGTCCGCCGCCTCCGGATCGGCGGAAATTCCCCTTGAGATCCTGGGGGAGCTGGACGAGGAGACGCTGGCGGACCTGGTGGAGGAGCCTAAGTATGTGGCGCTGACCTTCGACGACGGGCCCCGGGCGGACACCACGACCCGGCTGCTGGACGGCCTGCTGGAGCGGGGCGCGGCGGCGACGTTCTTTGTCATCGGTCAGCAGATCCCCGGCAACGAGGTCCTGCTCCAGCGGATGAAGACGGAGGGACACCAGATCGGCAACCACACCTATTCCCATGTCCGTCTGCTGAAAGCGGACAAGGATACGGTGGTGGAGGAAATCCATAAGTCGGAGGCCCTGCTGAAGGAAGCGGTGGGAGAGGGGTGCTTCTGGCTGCGGCCACCCTATGGATATATTGGCAGTGAGCGGGCCGCGCTCATCAAAACGCCCATGATCTACTGGTCGGTGGACCCCCAGGACTGGAAGCTGCTGAACAAAGACAAGGTGGTGGCCGCCGTGTTGGCGGCGGTTCAGCCTGGGGACATTATCCTGCTCCACGACTTTTACTCCTCCAGCGTGGATGCGGCTCTGGAAATTGTTGACAAGCTCCAGAAGGAGGGCTACGCATTTGTCACGGTGGAGGAGTTGTTCCGTATCCAGGGCATAGAGCCTCAGGCGGGGACGCTGTACGCCCGGCCGGACCGGATCAGAAATCTGGATTGAACGGCGGTTATAAAACTGGGAAGAAAATTCAACAACGGTTCCATTGCGGGATAAGGAAAATCGTGCTACCATAAAGCCGGGCCCGAAAACAGGGGGACGCCCCAGCAAGGAGCACGACAATGGAGATAGGAAAACAGATCCAAAAACTGCGGCGAGAGAAAAACCTGACTCAGGAGCAGATGGCGGCTGCACTGGGAGTCACCAGCGCGGCGGTGAGTAAGTGGGAGACCAATGCCGCCATGCCGGATGTGGCGATGCTGTGTCCTCTGGCCCGGCTGCTGGGGACTACGGTGGACAAGCTGCTGGATTTCCGCCCGGCGCTGGAGCCGGAGGAGATCAATGCACTGCTGGAGGAACGGCGGAAGCTGTTCGAGGCGAACAGACTAGAGGAAGCGGTGAACTCCTGCGAGGCCCTGCTGCGGGAGTATCCCAATGATTTGAATCTGAAATGCGCCGCGGCAGGGCTGTACATTATGTATATGCCCTCCTGTTCCGATACAGATGGGATCGACAGGCAGATGGAGCGGGCGGTCACGCTGCTTGAGGAGAGCCGGAAAACCGATGATCCTTCCCTGGCGGCAAACGCCCGCAGTATGCTGGTGAACCTCTATATCATGCGGGAGGAGTTGGACAAGGCCCTGGCGATCCTGGACGAGGAGCCGGTGGTGCAGCTGAATGCGCGGACCGTACGGGCCAACATTCTGCTGCGGAAAGGCGAATTGGACGAGGCGGAAAAACTGTATCAGACGGAGCTGTGGAGCGCGGGCCGGGATGCGGCGCTGGCGCTGGTGGGACTGTACAACACCGCCAGCCGCCGGGAGGACTGGGCGCGGGCCATGGAGCGGGTCGATACTGCGATGGCGCTGGAGCGAGTTCTGCGCGCAGAGGAGTTGGGGGGACTGACCAGTTCCTTGCATATGCTGCGGGCGGAGGTCCTGCGGCGGCAGGGAAAGCCGGACGAGGCTATGGAGAGCCTGAGGTCGTATGTGGACCAGAGTCTGGCTCAGTGGAAGCGGATGAACAGCGGGGAGGCGGTCCGGAGCGTGTTTTACGACAGGCTGGATATGCGCGCCTCCGGCATGTCCGCCGCCTATCTGGCAAAGTATATCCGCGCGGCCCTGGAGGAGAGCGAGGAGCTGGCCGCCCTGCGGGATCGGGAGGATTTCCAGCATTTGCTGGTAAAGCTGGCGGAGGCCGAGGCGAAATAAAAACAGAAACGCCCACGTCATAGACGTGGGCGTTTCTGCACGGGGATTTACCCCCGAACGCTCATGATGTTCAGGACCAGAGTCAGAACAATGAACACAGCGCCGATCCACTTGGTAGCCTTGGCCAGCTTTGCGTCGAAGGTCTTGGCCTTGCCCTTGGACATAAAGGTGTCGGCCATGCCGCCGATCGCGCCGGACAGGCCAGCGCTCTTGCCGGACTGGAACAGCACCGCCAGAATGACCACCAGACCGCACAGCAGCTGAAGGATCGTTACAAACAGGGTCATCGGAACATACCTCCTAAATTTGAATGGAAGCGCAGATGCGCAGAATTCCACTTCACAGGACTTACATCATAGCATACTTTGTCCGGGATTGCAAGAGGGGAAGGGGCGGATAGAAGAAAAAATTTCGATAAAAATTGACAATAGGTGCGGCATCTGATAGAATGGTGTTATCCCAAACTGATGTGCGGGATCAGGCGCCGCTCTGCGGAAACCTGAGGGGCGCTGCATAATACGGTAGGCGGTCGGCTATATCCTCCGAAGGGAGGTGAGGCTATGTCCATAAACCTTACGATTAAGTGGCACGGATATATCGTGACATTTCGCGTAGCAAAGGACAACCGCCACCCTGCACGGTGACGGTTGTCAAATTGACAGCTTTTCTCGCTTAGCAGGCTGACCGCTTATCGCAGCGCCCCTAAAGTCACCTTTATTATACCCATCCGGGCTTGGTTTGTCAAGTCCGGGAATTTTTTTACTCGTCTTTATCCAGTGCCAGGCCGCGCATATCCATGCTGTGCAGCAGCCTGATCTCTGACGTCATGGAGTTCATATCCATGGCGTCACACTGGATCTGGGCCTCCATCATGGCGATTATGGCCTTGTGGGACTCCAGATACAGATGATGATACATTTCCATCCAATCGGCCATGTCGAGTACCCGTGATTGCGGTTCGCCTTCCTCCTGCTTCGGCAAAAGCTGGAGCTCGGATTCCGGAGCGTTTATGTACATTTCTTCACAGTGCTGCTGGGCCTCGATCTGGATATTTTTCGCCTGTTCTATTCCTCGGAAGATTCTAAGGTACATTTCTTTGTAATTGGGCATATTTTTACCTCACATGTACAATATATTATACTGGCAACTGTCTTATTTTGCTGTTGCGATGGGGAGTAGATAGGAGTATAACATAAAACAAGATTACAGTCAACTAAAAATAAAGACTACAGTTTCTTAATAAGAGATATTAGCCCATGTAAAATACAGGTCAGGGGGTGTTTTCGTGGACTATGAATTGCTAGGCAAAAGAATACGGGATGAACGATTGCTATTACGTTTAACAATCGAACAACTAGCAGAAAGAGTTAATAAGAGTACAAACTATATTGGGCAGATAGAGCGGAATGATGGAAAGCCAAGCCTAGAGACAATAGTTGATATTGCTAATGCTTTGGGAACAACAGTAGACGCATTATTGAGGGACAGTCTACAAGCAGAACAGCATGATAGTGTGATGCAAGAAATATCAACCTTGCTATATTCATTAGACGATAACGGAAAACAGTTCATTGTCGACATGATAAAACGATATAGTTACTACCACCAACCGCCAAGCAGCGGTACGCTGTAAAATAAAAATAGTGCTATAGAAATTCCTCTTGTAAAAACGTTAGGAATTTTGGCTTACGAAAAATCCAGTGTAGGGGCGCACACTGTGCGCCCCTACAGGGATCGTGCGCTGCCATCCCACCCGCAAAATACACAAAAAACCCTGTTAAACTTTTATCAATATGCCTATTGCGTTTTACCGCAGGATATGCTATGATAACAATGTCAAAAGGGAGTAGTTCCCCGAAACATTCGGGGCGCGCAACCGTCAGGACGGCGCTTTCAGCGCCCGGGACGCGCGGAGGTCTCCAGCTGGGACTTGTACGAGACTTTTGCCGCAAGGCAGGAGTCTCGTTTTTTCGTACCCGGGGCGGAAAAACGACTCCCCCATTGACAGTGGGTTACAAACAAAATGGGATATTTTTAAGGAGGAGAAAACATGCCTGAATTGACTCTGCTACTGACTCTTATCGTACCCGTTGTGATCGTGTTGTTTATCCTGCTGCTGTTTTTCATGGGTTACCTGAAGGCACCGCCGGATACCGCGTACATCATCTCCGGCCTGGGCCGCAAGCGTATCCTCATCGGTAAAGCCGGATGGCGGGTGCCCTTCTTTGAGCGGGTGGATAAGCTGAGCCTGCGCATCATGCAGGTGGACGTGAAAACCAGCGAGGCGGTGCCCACCAACGAGTTCATCAACGTCACCGTAGATGGCGTGGCCAACGTGAAGATCAGCTCCGACCCGGAGCTGCTGAAGCTGGCCGCCGAGGCCCTGCTGGGCAAGCGCCCGGAGGAGCTCATCGGTCTGGTGACCCAGGTGCTGGAAGGCAACATGCGTGAGATCGTGGGCTCTGTGGGGCTCAAGGAGATGGTCCAGGACCGCCAGGGCGTGGCCCGGAAGATCACCGAGAACGTGGTCCCCGACATGCGCAAGCTGGGTCTTGAGGTGGTGAACTTCAACATCCAGAACTTCAAGGACGGCGCGGGCACCATCGAGAACATGGGTATCGACAACGTGGAGCAGATCCGCAAGAACGCCCAGATCGCCAAGGCCAACGCCCAGCGCGACATCGCCATCGCCACCTCCCAGGCCCAGCAGGAGGCCAACGCCGTCAAGGTGCAGGCGGAGAAGATGATTGCCGAGCAGGACGCCGCCCTCGCCATCCAGCAGGCGGAGATGAAGGTCAAGGCCGACACCAAGAAGGCCGAGGCCGATGCTGCCTACTCCATCCAGCAGGAGACCCAGCGCAAGACCATCGAGGTTACCAAGGTCAGCGCTGACATCGCCCGGAAGGAGAAGGAAGCCGAGCTGGCCGACAAGGAGATCGCGCTGAAGGAGCGTCAGCTGGACGCCGAGGTCCGCAAGCAGGCGGACGCCATGAAGTACAAGGCCGAGAAGGAGGCCGAGGCCGAGCTGGTCCGCCGCCAGCGTGACGCCGAGGCCAAGGCGTATGAGGCCGTCAAGGAGGCCGAGGCCCGCAAGGCCCACGCTGAGGCCCTCCGTTTTGCCGCGGAGCAGGAGGCCGAGGGCGTAAAGGCCCGCGGTCTGGCGGAGGCGGATGCCAGAGCCTACGACCTTGCCAAGCAGGCCGAGGCCGCCAAGATCCAGGCGGAAGCCACCCGCTTCTCCATGGAGCAGGAGGCCGAGGGTATCCGCGCCAAGGGTCTGGCGGAAGCCGAGGCCATTGAGAAGAAGGCGGACGCCCAGAAGAAGATGGGCGAGGCGTCCGTACTGGAGATGTACCTCACCGCCCTGCCCGAGGTGGTGAAGAACGCCGCCGCGCCGCTGGCCAAGACCGACCGCATCGTCATGTACGGCGACGGCAACTCCACCAAGCTGGTCAAGGACGTCATGTCCTCCGCCAGCCAGATTATCGACGGTGTGAAGGAGTCCACAGGTCTGGATATCACCGCGCTGCTGGCCGGCGCGGTGGGCGGGAAGCTGGCCGCCAGCCGCCCGGAGGAGACCGAGGCCATGGCCGCCTCCAAGGCGGAGGAGGACCCCGGCACCGAGGTGTAACCGTCCGCAAAGATTTTCCCGGATCAATAGAATTGGCCGGCGCGAAAGCGTCGGCCAATTTCTGCGATTCTGCCATACCTTTGAGCTATGCCTACCCATGTTTTGCGGGCATTTGATGTTTTGGCCGGTTGGGAGTAAGATAAGGAGACACGCAAGTAAACAGGAGAAAATCGCCAGCATCCGCGCCGGAGGCTGGCGGGGAGGAGAGAGATGAAGGAACTGAAACTGATCGGCCACCATGTCAAGCGCCATTGGTGGAAGTATGTTCTGGGGATCGTTGCCCTGGCGCTGGTGGATCTGATGAATGTGTATATCCCCCAGTTCACCGGTGAGATCACCGACGGGCTGAAGGCCGGGACCATCGACATGGACGGCGTGTGGAGCCTGGTATGGAAGATCATCCTGCTGGGCGGAGGAATGGCCGTGGGCCGCCTGGGGTGGCGGTATTTTATTTTCGGCACGTCCCTGACCATCCAGCGGGATATGCAGCGGGACCTGTTTGCCCACCTGGAGACGCTGTCCATGCGCTATTTCAACGAGCACAAGACCGGCGACCTGATGGCCCATTTTACCAACGATCTCCAGGCCATCCGGATGCTGATGGGCCCCACGGTGGTGACGGCGTTTGACGCCTCCGTTATGCTGGTCATGGTGCTGGGGAAGATGATGTTCTACGTGGACATGCGCCTGACCCTGGTGGCGGTGATCCCCCTGCTGCTGATCATGTATGGCGACTACGCCTACGGCAAGGTGATGCACCGGAAGTTTTTTGCCAAACAGCGGGCCTTCTCCGACCTGACGGACCAGGTGCAGGAGGCGGTCAGCGGCATCCGGGTCATCAAGGCGTTCGTCCAGGAGCGGAAGGAGCTGGCGGCCTTCGCCAAGGTCAACCAGATGAATCAGGATAAGAACATGGACGTGGCCCGGACGCAGGCGCTGTTTCTGCCCCTGCTGGACCTGATCATCGGGATCAGCGGCCTGCTGACGCTACTGTACGGCGGCTATCTGGCTATCGCCGGAGACATCACCCTGGGGCAGTTCGAGGCGTTCAACTTGTACATCGCCATGCTGGTGTGGCCCATGATGGCCGCAGGGGAGTGCATTACCTTTATTTCCCAGGGCATGGCCAGCCTCAAGCGGGTACAGGTCATTCTGGAAGAGCGGCCGGACATCGTGGACGGACCGGAGGCCCGGGGCGTGGAGGGCCTGAAGGGCGAGATCGACCTGGACGGCCTGACCTTCGCCTATCCCGGCCAGGATCGCCCGGCGCTGGAAAATATCAGTGTCCACGTGTCCCAGGGGGAGACCCTGGCTATCCTGGGCCGCACGGGCAGCGGAAAGACTACCCTGGCCAATCTGCTGCTGCGGCTCTACAATACCAAGCGGAACACCGTCCGTATCGACGGACGCTCCCTGTATGAGATCCCCCTGGCCGTTTTGCGGCGGGACATTGCCTATGTGCCTCAGGACAGTTTTCTGTTCTCCGATACCCTGGCCCGGAACATCGCCTTCGGCGTGGAGACGGAGGACATGACGGCCATTGAGCAGGCGGCCCGGGACGCCTGTATCCACGACAACATTGTGGACTTCCCCGATGGCTATCAGACCATGGTGGGCGAGCGGGGCGTGACTCTGTCCGGCGGGCAGAAGCAGAGAAGCGCCATCGCGAGAGCCCTGTTGAAGGACGCGCCCATCCTGATCCTGGATGACGCGCTCTCGGCGGTGGACACGGACACGGAGGAGCAGATCCTCCACAACCTCCGGGAGAACCGCCGGGGCCGGACCACTATCATCATCGCCCACCGCATCTCAACCATCCAGAGCGCGGACCACATTCTGGTGCTGGACGACGGCAGAGCGGCGGAGTACGGCACCCATGAGGAGCTGATGGCCCTGGGCGGCATCTACCGGCGTATCCACGATAAACAGCAGCTGGAGAAGCAACTGCGCGAGGAAGGAGGTGCGGCGTCGTGAGCCTGTTCCGGAAGAAAACTGAGGACAACTCGGACATCCACTACGAGGGCCATGCGGTGCCCCGGATGCTCTCCTATTTGAAACCCCACATGGGGACTGTGGCCGTCTGCCTGGTGCTGGTGCTGATCATCACGGGGTTGGAGCTCTACAAGCCCATTCTTACCGGCGATGCCATTGACCTCTACATAGCCGGGGACTACGCCCCCGGCGAGGCGGTGGAGGAGCGTTTCCAGGGGGTGCTGATCGCTGCCGCCAAGTATGTGGGCGTGCTGATCGTGCTCTTTATCTGCACCAACCGGCTCCAGCTTCTTTTGCAGCGGACCGGTCAGAAGATCGTCTACGAGATGCGGCGGCAGCTCTTTGAGCACATCGAGAGCCTGTCCATGCGGTTTTTCGACCTGACCCCGGTGGGCAAGATCGTCACCCGGGTCACAAACGACGTGGAGGCCGTCCACGAGCTGTACGCCAACATTCTGGTGAAGCTGTTCCGCAACGTGGTGAAGATCATCGGCCTCGCGGCGGTGATGCTGGCGCTGGACGTTCATATGGCGCTGCTCAGCTTTGTGATGGTGCCGCTGGTGACGGTGCTGACTGTGCTCACACGCACCCTCTCTCTCCGGGCCAACCGGGAGACCAGGACCCGGCTTACGGCGCTGAATACCTTCCTCTCCGAGCACCTGTCGGGCATGAAGGTCATCCAGATCTTCAACCGGGAGAAGGCGAAGTACCGGGAGTTCTGCGGCTACAGCGAGGCCCACTACAAGGCCAGCTTCCGTGCCATCATGGTCAACGCGGTCTTCCGCCCCATCATTGTGTTCACCTCCGTGGTTGCCATGGCGGTGGTGATCGTGGCGGGCAGCCAGGGGGTGCTGGCGGGGACGGTGTCCTTCGGCACCATGTATATTTTCCTGCAATACATCAAGACCTTCTTCGAGCCCATTCAGGACCTGGCGGAGCAGCTTTCCACCCTCCAGTCCGCCGTGGCCTCGGCGGAGAAGATTTTTACTCTGTTGGATGAGAAGCCCATGATCAATGACCCCGAGAAGCCGGTGAAGCCTGCGGAGATCAAGGGGCGCATCGAGTTTAAGAATGTATGGTTCGCTTACGACAATGAGAACTACGTCCTCCGGGACGTGAGCTTCACCATCGAGCCGGGGCAGAAGGTGGCCTTTGTTGGGGCCACCGGCGCGGGAAAGAGTTCCATTCTGAACCTGATTGGCCGGTACTACGACATCCAGAAGGGCGAAATTCTCATTGACGGCGTGAACATCAAGAACCTGACCCGGGATCAGATCCGAGGGGCCATCGGTCAGGTCCAGCAGGATGTATTCATCTTCACCGGCGACGTCAAGAGCAACATCCGCCTCCGGGAGGAGTCCATCACCGACGACGCCATCCGGGAGGCATCCCACCGGGTCAACGCCGACCGCTTCATCGACCGCCTGCCGGACGGCTACGATGAGCGGGTGACGGAGCGGGGTTCCACCTTCTCCGCCGGACAGCGGCAGCTTTTAAGTTTTGCCCGGACGTTGGCCTTTGATCCGACCATCCTGATTCTGGACGAGGCCACCGCCAACATCGACACGGAGACCGAGCAGTGGATACAGGAGGCGCTGGAGACCCTGATGACGGGCCGGACCACCATCATGGTGGCCCACCGCCTGTCTACCATCCAGCACGCGGACAAGATCATTGTCATGCACAAGGGCAAGATCCGCGAGAGCGGCACCCATCAGGAGCTCCTGGACCAGAATGGCATTTATCAGAAGCTATATCAATTGCAGCTGGCGTAGAGGGCGGCATGGAGATTTATTCAAATCAGATTGATGAAGCCATCAGAATTATGAAAGAGGTTGCTGCATGGGGGCGCAATAAGGGCTTTTGTATATGGCGCGATGAATGGCTGACGAAAGAAGAACTGATTACAATGGACGCACAGCCAGAGAACTTTTATATTGGGAAGATAGATGGCGTTGCAGTCTGTGCGTTTATTTTACAATGGCGGGACTCAGAGTACTGGCCTGATGCGAAAGATGAAGCGGTGTATCTGCACAAGCTCTGCGTGCGACGTGAATTTGCCGGTCAAAACATGACCCGATTCACGATAGAAGCGATCAGACAGCTTTGCAAAGAGAAGGGAATAAGGTATATAAGGTTAGATACATCACTTGATGAAAAAGTTGTAAGGAAGATATATCTAAAATTGGGATTTAAGATTGTGGATATTATAGATTATCCCAATGGACGCTCTGCTGCATTGTATGAGTTGGAGGTATAAATTCCCATTTGCAGAGTAAATCTGCAATGCGAGAGAAAATTGAACAAAAAATAAAAAGGAGGAGCAGCGATGAACAACACATTCCTATGCACGAAGACATCCCCATTGGTGGAGACTGTCCAGGGCCCGGTGCGGGGCTACCGCGACAACGGTCTGGACATCTTCAAGGGCATTCCCTACGGGCAGGCAAAGCGCTTCCACGCCCCGGAGCCCGTTCCCGCCTGGAAGGAGCCGCTGGACGTGACCAGCTATGGCTGCGTGTGCCCCCTGATGGGCATGGATAAGCCCAACGGGGAGCTGCGGGTCCCACACCGCTACTGGGTGCAGGACGAGGACTGCCTGAATCTGAACGTGTGGACCCCTGCCTGCGACGGGGCAAAACGTCCCGTTATGGTGTGGCTCCACGGCGGCGGATTCTTTGCGGGGTCGTCCATTGAGCAGGTCGCCTACGAGGGCGAGAACATGGCCCGGGTGGGGGACTGCGTGGTGGTATCCATCAACCACCGGCTGAACATCCTGGGCTATCTGGATCTCTCGGAGTACGGTCCGGAATACGCGAACTCCGGCAACGCCGGAGGGGATGACATCGTATTGGCGCTGCGCTGGATCAGGGAGAACATTGCGGCCTTCGGCGGCAACCCGGACAACGTGACCGTGTTCGGTCAGTCCGGCGGCGGCGCGAAGGTGACCACCCTGCTCCAGACCCCCGCGGCGGACGGACTGTACCACCGGGGGATCATTATGAGCGGCGTCATCGGACCGGTGCTGGCCGACAGCACCGGCAGCGCCAGTGAGTGCGTGGAGGCCCTGCTGACCGAGCTGGGTGTGAAGACCGTCAAGGAGATGGAGACAGTCCCCTACAGCCTTCTGGCGGCGGCATACAACAAGGTAAGCCCCGCGCTGAAGGCCAAGGGTAAGTACGTGGGATGCACGCCCTGCCCGAACCGCTTCTACCTCGGGGACCCGATGTCCAACGGCACAGGCTTCCGCCCGGAGACGGTGGATGTTCCGCTGATCGTCGGTACGGTGTTCGCGGAGTTCCTGGGCTTTGTGCAGGGGGCGGATGTGCCCGTGGCCGAGGTGCTGGGGAAGGAGACGGCGGAGAAGCTGCTGCCGCTGTTCCATGCGGCCTATCCCGGCAGGCCGGACGGGGACCTGCTGGCGCTGGATACGATTTTCCGCGCTCCCTCCATCGACTACATCAAGGCCCGCGCGGCGGCAGGCGGAAAGGTGTACAGCTACATGTTCGAACAGGACTTCCCCATCGAGGGCAGCGCCCCCGCATGGCACTGTGCGGACATCCCCTTCGTCTTCCACAATGTGGAGCTGGTTCCCAGCTGCCATTTCGACGGCGCGGCGGAGCTGGAGGACCGGATGTTCCGCGCCGTTATGGCCTTTGCCAGAACGGGAGAGCCCGGCTGGCCCGCCAGCACGGCGGAGACCGAGCAGACCCATCTGTTCGGTCCCAAGGACCACCTGGAGGTCAACTATGACCACGAGCTGATCGCGGCCCTCCAGCCGCTGACGGCGGCGCTCATGAAGCGGATGCAGGACGCGCAGATCCAGCACTGATTCCCTTTGAGGAAGTTGTGCCTGATGTCAGAGTAGAAAATATATAAAACAGGGCAGCGCCGGAGAAATCCGGCGCTGCCCTGTTTTATTCTGTGTTTCTCCGTTACACCGGCAGTCCCAGCAGGTGCCGGCGGATCATATCAAAAGCGTTGCTGGCGGCGGCGGAGCGCACCCGGTCTCTGCCGCGGCCCTTGCCGCAGGAGAGCTTTTTGCAGATCGTACCGTCTGCCCCCGCCAGGGCGATATAGACCGTGCCCACCTCGTTGCCCCGGTCATCGGTATCCGGCCCGGCTACGCCGGTGACAGACACGGCCAGGTCACTGCCGCAGATTTTCCGGCAGCACTCCGCCATGGAGCGGGCCACCGGCTCGCTGACTGCGCCGTATTCCTCCAACAGCGCCTCGGGTACGCCCAGGACCCCGGCCTTTACCTCGTTGGTGTAGCTGACCACGCCGCCCCGGAATACGTTGGAGGCTCCGGCCAGATCGGTCATCCGCTTGGCGATGAGCCCGCCGGTGCAGCTCTCGGCGGCGGAGAGGGTCAGCCCCCGCTCCCGGAGCAGGCCGGACGCCACCGCCTCCAGGCTCTCCACATCCACACCGTAGATCACGTCCCCCAGCGTCTCCTTCACCTGGGCCACCAGCGGGGTCAGCAACGTTTCGGCGGCCTCCCTTGTTTCCGCCTTGGCGGTGGCCCGGACCATGCACTCATTGAGCTTGGCGTAAGGGGCCAGGGTGGGATTGGTGAGCGTTGTCATCGGCTCCCGCAGAGCTTCCTCCACAGAGCTCTCGCCCATGCCAAAAATCCTGATCTCATGGCTGACGATCACGCCGTCGGTGAGCTTCTCCAGATATTTTTCCGCCCGATGTTCAAACATGTACCGGCACTCAAAGGGAGGTCCCGGCAGCATCAGCACATGGACGCCGTCCTCCTCGAGGGCACAGCCGGGGGCCGTGCCCACGGGGTTGTCAAATACCGTGCAGTCCACCGGCAGCATGGCCTGCTGGACATTGTTCTCCGGCATTTCCTTCCCCATTTTGGTCTGGAACCAGGTTTTGATTTCCTCCAGGATGTCCTCATGGAGTTCCAATTCTCTGTCAAAGGTTTTGCAGATGGTCTGTTTGGTCAGATCGTCGTAGGTGGGCCCCAGACCGCCGGTGGTGATAATGATATCGGCCCTTTTCCTGGCTGTTTCCAGCGCCTCGCTCAGACGCTGGGGATTGTCGCCCACAACTGTGTGGTGGTGGACAGTGATCCCCATGGTGCTCAGCTTTTCNGAGAGNATCTGGGCGTCGGTGTTGGCTATGTTTCCNNGCAGGAGTTCGGTTCCCACTGCAATCAGTTCTGCTATCATGTTCAANAGTCCTTTCTATGGAGGCTTNCCGGGTGATCGGGAAGATCAATCTCCCATGGAGATGGTCCTTCTCTCNATACCGGCCACTGCCCGCTNAACCAGCCCGTCAATATCNAGAGCTTTTTCGTATTCGATCACTTCGTCTAANTGNGGATGCGTTTTCGGGTGNCGGGGNGTAAAAACAGTGCAGCAATCCTCAAAAGGAAGGATAGAGGTGTCAAANGTCCCGATTTTCCGGGAAATGGCAATGATCTCCGTCTTATCCATNCCGATGACNGGCCGGAGCACCGGCAGGGTGCATACNTCNTCCGATACCGTCAGCGCGTCCATGGTNTGGCTGGCNACCTGGCCCAGGCTCTCNCCNGTCACCAGNGCCTTCGCCCCNGTGCGGCGGGCCACCGCCTCCGCCAGNCGCATCATGAACCGCCGCATGATCAGCGTGAAATGATCCTCCGGGCAGTCCCGNCGGATGGCCTCCTGGATCTCCGTGAAGGGGACAATATGCAGCTTCATCCGCCCGCACCAGGGAGTCAGCTCNNTNGCCAGNTGGATCACCTTATCCAGTGCCTGCTGGGAGGTGTAGGGCGGGGAGAAGAAATGCACCAGCTCCAGCTGTACCCCCCGCTTGGCGATCATGTAGGAGGAAACCGGGCTGTCGATGCCCCCGCTGAGCAGGCTCACCGCCGTGCCGCCCATGCCAATGGGCAGGCCGCCNGCCCCCGGCTGGCTGGGCCCGTGGACGTAGGCCGCCTTCTCCCGGACCTCCACGTGGACGCACAGCTCCGGCGTGTGGACGTCTACCTTCAGGTGGGGGTATGCGTCGTGGAGCAGGCCGCCCACATACTGGCTGATCTCCATGCTGTTCATGGGGAAGTGCTTGTCCGCCCGCTTGGTCTCCACTTTGAAGGTTTTGGCGGCGCGGAGTTCTTCGTCCAGATAGTTCTGGGCGCAGTGGAAGATGGCGTCCTTATCCTTGGGGCAGGAGCGGGCACGAGTTGCGGCGATGACGCCAAAGACCTGTTGACAGGCCGCGAAGGCCCCGTCCAGGTCGCAGTCCGCGTTCTGGGGCTCGACGTAGATGGTGCTCTGCTTGGAGTAGACGTGAAAGCTGCCGTAGTGCTGGAGGCGGCGGCGGATGTTGGCGTTGAGCCGGTCCTCGAAGGAGCGGCGGTTGAGCCCTTTGAGCACCACCTCGCCCAGCTTCAGCAGAATGATCTCATTCATGGTATTCTTTTCCTTTCGGGATGGTTGACTTTATCCCACATTATAGTCGATTTCCGGATGATTTGCAAGGGAAACCCCAGAAGGCCGGGGAAATCAAATTTGTATAGCGGGGACTGGAAACCTGATAAATCTGTGTAGGGGCGCACAGTGTGCGCCCGTAAACCGAAGGACAGATGCGCAGTACCAATGTGCGGTGTTCATCGTAGATAGCGGGCGCACAATGTGCGCCCCTACACCGGATTTTTCATAATTGAAGATCCCTACAGTTCAAAAATTGATTTCCCTGCCAGAAGACCAGGGACGGCCCGTCAATTCCGCCCCTTCCGCCGCATCACATCCACCAGCCGCGCCACGGCCTCCTGCTCCTCGCCGCTCAGCCCGGCGGTATGGATCACGCCGCCCTCCTCCCGGTCGGGGAACACCAGCGCATCCACCGAGAAATCCAGCAGCTCCATCAGCGCGAACAGCAGCGGCACCGAGGGCTTCCGCCGGGAACTCTCGATGTTTTTCAGATGGATGGGGGTGATGTCCACCATCTCAGACAGTGCCTCCTGGGTCAGGCCCTTCCGCATCCGGGCGGCCCGGATGGCCTCGCCCAGCTCCCGTGTTCCTATGCCCATTTCTATCAGCTCCCTTTGCAGTTATCTTACAGACAACAATTCCTCTTGCAAATTGTCTAAAAGAATACTATAATATATTCTAAAAGATAACCAAGGGAGCGATCATTTATGCAATGGTTTATTATGGCGGCGTTAGTGCTGACAGCGGCGGGATTTCTNTGGTATATCCGGGCTACCCCAAAAAGAGAGCGGCCCGGACAGCCATCGGAAACAGAGGAGGACTTCCGGCAATGGCTGGAGGACCCCGCCGTTCTGGGGGCTCTGGCACGGGCGGTGGAAGCCCTGACGCGGCTGATGTCCCATCCGAAGCTGGGCGGTCCCGGCTTTCTGACCCTCCGCCTGCCCCAGCCGGGGGAGGACGGCACGGTCACCGTCACCGCCCAGTACCCCAACATCCGGGAGGAGCTTTACCGCCTGACGGCCCGCCGGGAGCTGGGCCGGGAAACGCTCCTGTCCGCCGGTGTGCCGGAGGCGCTGCTGGATCTGTCCCCGGATTTCGAGACAGACAGCGGCGGNGTGGTGGTTGTCTCCGTCCGGGCGGCCGTTATGTCCCCGGCANTGGTGGGCCGTGTCTCCGGGCGCTCAGACCGGCAGGAGGCGTTGAGTTTATTGACGGATCGTCTGGGGCAGCGGTTCCCGGCGCTGGAGGTGCGCTCTTTCGGCACGGAACTGCTCCTGACGCCGGTGCGGGAGGCGGTGCGATAGAAAAAACCGGCTGGGAGGTGATCCCAACCGGTTTTTATTATTCTTCGGCAATCAGAGCCTCCGGGTCCAGGATGCCGCGCTCCTGCTTGAGCCGCAGTATCCGCAGCACGCTCTCGTCCAGCCGCTCCTCGGAGATGGTTCCTTCCTCCACCGCCTGCGTCAGGGCGTCGATGGCCCCGTCCAGATCCGTGGGGCACAATAGCAGATCGACCCCTGCCTGGATGGCTCCCACAGCGATCTCGCCGCTGCCGTAGTGATCCGTCATAGCCTGCATTTGCAGGCTGTCTGTAATCACCACGCCGTCAAAGCCCAGCTCCTCCCGGAGAAGCTCCGTTACGATCTTACTGGACAGCAGCGCGGGCTGGTCGTCGATCTGATCCAGGATCAGATGTCCCATCATCACCGCGTCCGCTCCGGCATTGATCCCCGCCCGGAAGGGCAGGAGCTCCGCCTGCCGCAGCTCGTCCAGGGTTTTGTGGACGTAGACCGAGCCGTAGTGGCTGTCGGCGGAGGTATCGCCGTGGCCGGGGAAGTGCTTGAGGGTGCAGGCCACGCCGCCCGCGTGGAACCCCTCCACGGCGGAGCTCACCAGCCCAGCAGCCTGGTCAAAGTCATCGCTGTAAGCCCGGTCGCCGATGACGGTGTTATTGGGATTGGACCACACGTCCGCCACCGGGGCCAGATCCATGTTAAAGCCGCAGGAACGCAGGTCCTGGGCAATGGTCCAGGCGTTGTCTCTGGCTGTTTTCCCGCCCTGGTCCTTGTAATCCAGCATGGGCCCCACCCAAGTGGTGCCCACGGTCTTCATCAGCCGGTTCACCCGTCCGCCCTCCTCGTCGCAGGTGATGAGCAGGGGGATGGCCGAATAGCTCTGGGTCTCCTCCAGCATGGCGCGGACCTGCTCCTGGGTGACCAGATTGGTCCGGTCCAGGATCAGTCCGCCCACCGGGTAGGATGCCAGACCTTGCTCCATGGCCTCGCCGGCCTCGGTGATACAGGAGCCGTTTGTGATAGCCTGGGGNAAGACGATGAACAGCTGGCAGACCTTTTCCCGCAGATCCATCCCCGCCAGCAGCAGCTCCAAGGGNTCGGGNTCGGGTTCCGGCTCGGGGAGCGGTTCCGGCTCAGGTTGNGGTTCCGGGNCTGGCNCTGGAATGTCNGGGACAGGCTGCTGCGCGGAAACCGGCTCCGCCGGTTCCGCCTCGTGGTTCAGCAGTCTGGGCAGGCCCAGCCCTGCCGCCGCGCCGAGAATTAGTACTGCCAGCAATACCAGAGGCCAGCGGGGACGATTTTTAACTTCGCTGTGTTTTCCCATAGTCTGTCACCCTGTTCATTCATAATGGTGTCGGATTTTGGGTATATTTTAACATGGGTTNCGGGATATGGCAATAGCCGGAATGTNCNGCGNAAAACAGACGATACCGCCGCAGCTGCCGGAAGTATCNTCNGTTTNTCTTNTGNCGTTTGGTTATACTTTTATGACTGAGTTCGTGTATACTCCTNATACCATGCCTGCACAACATCCAATGGATGCTGGATCAGNTTTGCAGCATCTTCAACGCTTTTTCCGTCCGCAAACTGNTTGCAGGCNACCGAATACATACTCTCCGATACTTCGATTAAATGCCCGTCCGGATCAAAAATATGAATGCCCCTTTGCAGCCACGGAAAAGTTTCCGCTTCATGAAGACGCTCTACCTCAGGGTGCTGATCCAAGAGGGCCAGAAATGCGTCGAAATCCTCTGTTTCAAAGTAAAGCTCCATCGTATTGGATCGATACGTCATGGATTCCTGGGGGAATTTTGCCAGCTGATCGAAATGCTCCTGCAACGCCAATCCGCAGGTCAGCGTCTTGTTCCAACCCAGATCCATGGCAACTTCCTGCTGGAACAGGGTTTTATAGAATTGCAGGGATCTCTCCATATCCTGTACGGCAATGAGTGTCGTGCAATATTTCATATGCCACCATCCTCTCAAATGATAAAATGAGACCTTGCAGCGTGGGATGCAAGGGNNTATTTTTCTATGGCGCAGGCTAAGCNTTAGTGCCCATGATAGGATAAATGTCCTGCGACATACTATCGTGACCTTGTTTCTTNATTATAGCTGACATTCATCTACATGGCAAGTCTAAATNATTTCAGTANGTAGGAGGAGATAGCTTCAATCTTATGCTGGATCTGACAAGAGAGTGAACCGGGACAGGTCTTGACAGAAGGAGTATAATAATGGAAGCAGANCGCAAACCATAAAATGGGAGGAAATCATGAGACANTTATTTCTGAAAAAGCTGACCGCGGCGCTCTGNGCGTTTGTGCTGCTGCTTTCCCTGGCCCCCGCCGCCCTGGCCGNGGGCGGGCCCGCTGTGTCGTCGAACAAAAATCGCAACTGCTACGGAAGCGGTAGAGACAACTGGGCCTCCACGGTCAAGTCCTACCTGTACGAGAACCCCTCCGGCGGATTGACCCGGGTGGAGTATCTGGGGGACGGGAAGATCATTGCGGAGGACTACTCCAGTTCTTTTCAGTTCCAGTCCAGCCGGACCATTCCCTTTGAGCTGTCCGTCTGGGGCGGATTTTTTGCCGGACAGACCTACAATTTCTTTGTCTTTGGGCAGAACAACTCCAGCGAGAGCAACAGCGTGGAGGTCCTCCGGGTGGTCAAGTATGACAAGAGCTGGAACCGCCTGGGCCAGTACAGCCTCTACGGCGGGAATATCTCCACAATTTTCAGAGCGGGGAGCCTGCGCTGCGCGGAGTACGATGGCTATCTGTACATCCGCACCTGCCGCGAAATGTATAAGTCGAGCGACGGTAAGAACCACCAGTCCTCCATATCCCTCCATATCCGGGAGAGTGATATGAGCTGCATCCAGTACATCGATCGGGGGGACGGCTACGTCAGCCACTCCTTCAACCAGTTCGTCCTGGTGGACTCGGACCGGAATATCGTCACCCTGGATCACGGTGACGCCTANCCCAGGGCATTCGTCGTGCAGCGCTTCATCACCAAGGCCGGCGCGACGCCTCTCGCGATGTACACCTCGGACTATTGGAGCGACGAGCCTACCGAGAGCAATGTCTATGAGTTCNCCGGAAAAACCGGCGACAACACCACCAACGCCACNGCCGGCGGTTTCGCCGAGACCCGCACCGGCTATGTCTCCGCGTTTAGCCGGAGCGACCAGAACTCCGGCTGGGGCAGCCGGAAGATCTACCTGGGCTACACCCATAAATCCGACCTGGCCAGCCGCTGGACCNTGGTGTCCTCCGAGACGACCGTCTCCAACCCCCANCTGGCTCCCACCAGCCTGGAAGGCGGCTACATTCTCTGGAACACCATGAAGGACACCTTCTACCCCGGCAGCACCCTCCATTACGCCGCTTACACCGCCAGCGGCTCCGTGGGNACGGTGCTGACGGCGGACAACGCCCCTCTCTCCGACTGCGCCCCCATCCTNTACAACGGCAAGAGCGTCTGGTACACCACGGACGACTCCGTGCCCACCTTCTATACCCTCAGCGAGTCCGGCGTCACNGCCACCAGGGCCAANGGCGCCGCCGNGTCCCTCTCCGGCTATCTTTTCCGGGACGTGCCCGCCACCCACTGGGCCTATGAGGCCATCAAAGAGGCGGTGGACAGCAAGCTGGCCAATGGCGTGGGCNACGGCAACTTCCAGCCCTCCGGGGAGATGACCGCCGCCCAGTTCAGCACTTTCCTGGCTCGGGCGTTCTACGATATGTCCGCTGACGCCGGCGGCTCCCCCTGGTATCAGCCATACATGGACTGTATGCAGCGCAACGGCATCCTGAATGGCGTCAATTTCTCCCCCGCCTCGNCCATCAGCCGCTATGATATGGCGCAGATGCTCTACAACATCCTGGTGAATAAGGGAGCATCNCTCCCCAGCTCCGGCGAGCTGACGTCTGCTCAAAACAGCATCCTCGACTGGNCCGCCGTACCGGAGAACTACCGCACCGCCGTCGCGGCCTGCTACGCCGCCGGGCTCATCAATGGCATGGAGGACGGCGCCTTCAGCGGCAGCAGCGTCATGAACCGGGCCCAGGGCTGCACCGTGCTCTCCCGGGCCCTGGCGTGCATCCCCCATACGCCGTCCGTCCCGCAGGAGAATGTCTACTACTCCGTGGATGAGTTCTGCGCGGAGGTGTTCCGCCTGACCAACNAGGCCCGCACNGCCCNNGGNCTCCCGGNCCTNCAGGANTCGNAGANNCTGNANNTNGCGGCNNANATCCGGGCGGAGGAGNTNNNCGTCCNGAANNNCGAGACNCGCCCCAANGGNANNAGCTACGCNTCGGTNCTCNCNCAGNTNGGCNTTACGGACANCGACNTCAACTGGCGNAGCGAGAACCGCTTCNNNGGCACGTTCACGNCTCCNGANGANNTNAAGGCGGCNTGGGANNNCANNNCCGNCCAGANNGACANGATANNCCGCAGCGANTTTACCCATATGGGCGTNGNGCTCTACCGNNCNGACGACGGGAAGGTCNNCTGNGTNCAGNTNTTCTCNGACAAGAAGCAGTCCAATCTGNCGAACTACCGCACCGAGGTNATCGGCNTNATCAACCAGNTGCGNGCNNAGANNGGNCTNCCGGCCCTCCAGGNNTCGGAGATNCTGACCCANGCGGCGGANCTNNNGGCCATGGGNANCGAGCANCTANATCNGCACCATTNTCGAGCAGGANCTGCGNNNNAAGGGGATGNATATGNTNATGNCCAACTANCTACNGGGGNTCCGTCANCACGGCNGANNAGGTNCGCGCNGTNATGNNCCAGTACNTGAANNCGGATTCNNCCNTNTTNGACNCCACNATCACCCATGTGGGCNTTGGCTTTTACCGNCAGGCCNACGGGCANGAGNTCTGNGTGCAGTGCTTTGCNCGGNTNCGGNNATAAAATTTCATTNCAGGCANAGCNCAGGNGCCGGTGNAAACACCGGTCCCTGTGCTTTGCTTNAAAGAAATGATTGATTTTTCCGTCGGATCGTTATGGGAGCACAACTGTGAGTTGAGTTCCCTCTCAAAAAACAACCTGCTGTCTATGGACATTACAGTATACAATAGTTTAACATATAGCTGCTATCATAAATGAAAAAGGAGAGCCAGCATATGCTTGATATGAAAAAGATGGGANAGCAGATCGCACATCTGCGCATAGAGAACAGCTACACACAGGAGCAGCTTGCCGAGGTATTGGGGATCTCCCCTCAGGCGGTCAGCAAATGGGAAAACGGAAAAGCAGTGCCGGAGATACCGATGCTTTGNAAAATGTCCGAACTTTTTAACTGNTCNGTAGATAGNATCCTTGATCCGTCGTCATGTGTTCTGCGCAATATGGNTTTTGATTATGAATTNCTNGTNAAGCCGCGGNTNCCGGTTGCTGATTATTCAGGCNCTGAGTGGCCTAAAAGNATCTCGTNCGCTTCCATGNTGACTGCGCTGAAATTGTTTTTTGGNTTGGAACAGCGCAGGGACNGCCAAAACCGTCAGATCAATGATGATGAAGAATATATNTTGCAGTCTGCTCTTACGAATATATGNTTTGGATATTCCTATGCGCCGGATGAATGGNCCCATGACAGTTTTTTAGTATACGGTCTGGACTATGAGATCCACTCGCAGGCGGCCTATTCGGAAGATGCGTTTATTGCACTCGCACGCAGGCAGATCGAACAGGGTTATCCGGTCATTGTCATCCCGAAGGAGTATCGGGATACTATTTTTGCCGTCGGATTTTCCAATCATGGGAAGATTTTGAAAGGATTGGGATTTCTGGATGGGGACGATCAAAAAAATGCGAGACTGAACTTTGACCAGCTCAATCAATATGCCGGTTGGTACAAGGCTGATTGTGATATGATGATCGTTAAGCCTTCCAGCGAAGAACTGCCGCTGGCAAAGGCGTGTATCAATGCCCTCTTTCAGGGGATCGCGCTGCTGTCAAATGAGAGCCATCACGGAGCAGACAAAATGCAGGGCTGCGGTATGGTCATTTACCGAAACTGGTGTGATTTGCTAAGGGAAGAAAACAGAGAAAACGCAGATCAGATCGACTGCATTTTTCCTCACGCATTTATTCATTATGAAAATAAATTGAGAACCAAACAATTTTTTGAGTTATGCAGTAAAGTTGTTCCCGGCATCAATAAGGAAATGATGGCCCTGGCAATCAGTCAATATGATGAAATCCTGTCATTCGCAATGGAAATAGCAATGATTGCGCATCAGCGTAATTCGTTTCCCAGGGATTTCCTGCATGAAAAAAGGAATCAAATCATTGAAATGCTGCGCAGAAGCAGGGAGCAGGAGGAACTTGCTCTATCGTATATACAAAGGGCGGCGGAAGCGATTCAGGAATAAAACGCGCAAAATAGCTGGAGCATATCACCGGTTTTCAGGTGATATGCTCTAGCTTTATGCTTTTGCCTGTTTGATCAAGCGTTCAGAATGCTTACTTATTCTGCGGGTTCTTAATCACCGCCTGCGGGACCGCTAGCATTGTGTAATGATTGGCGATGGGCTTCCCATCGTGTCAAAATGGGAGTATGTATACTTAATTTGTATGGTATAGCACAGCAAAAGATGAAAATCAAGGATTTTGCTGCCTTTCAGCTTCTCGCCGCTATAGAAGAGGAATTTTTACTTTCTGCTGTTCTTGCCACTATAGCGAAGTGGGATGAAATGAAACAGCCTATATCAATCTCAGAGTTGGGCACACTGATTGTAGATGTGCTTCAACACGGATTTTTTTGAGATTACTGCTTTACATTCCGCAAAAAGCTGACAAAACCTTCTTGACAAGTTAATGTATATGAACTATAATATAGTTAACTAAGATGAACTTTATTTAGGAGGGTGCGCCATGCAAAACGAACAGATTGGAAAAGCAATCCCGTGGAATCCGTGGCACGGATGCAAAAAGATAAGTCCTGGCTGTAAAAACTGTTTTGTATATAAGCAAGACAGACGATATGGCAGAGATACAACGAAAATTGAAAAGGGCAAGACCACTTATGAACTCAAAGACAAGAACGTCCCTCCTCATTCCCTGATCAAACTGTGCTTTTCTTCTGATTTCTTCATTGAAGAAGCTGATATGTGGCGGGATGGCTGCTGGGATTATATCCGGCAGAGAAAAGATTGTATTTTTGTCATGACGACCAAACGTCCGGAGCGAATCAAGCGGTGTGTTCCGGATGATTGGGGTGACGGCTGGGAACACGTCCATATTAGCATTTCCATTGAAAATCAGGAGATGGCCGATATTCGTCTGAAGCATTTCCTGGAAGCGCCGGTCAAACACCGGGAGGTATTTTGTTCTCCCCTAATTGGTCCGATCTCTCTGGGGAAATATCTGGATACTGGCTTGATTCAATGTGTGAATGTCGGTGGAGAAATGGCTCCTAAAGCAGATGTCCGGCCCATTGAGTATGAATGGGTAAAGGCTCTGTACCTGGAGGCTAAGGAGCGGAATATTGAGTTTTATTTCCATCAATGTGGCTCTATGTTTTTGCGGGATGGAAAAAATATCGGTAAATGGAATCTGAACGAACAAATCAAGCGTGCCGAAGAAATCCAGCATGAGCTTGAAGAAATGTTCTGAAATGGTGTGAAGCGAGAGACTTTATGGATAAATACTTTACTGCTAACGCAGTGCTTTCGATTTTCAGCAAAACCTATACGGAGTTAAAAAAAGATTTACCAATTCGTCCAAGCGAGATGGGAGTCCTTAATATTATTAACGGAACACCAGGACCCCATACACCTGTAATGCTTGCAGAGATGCTGAAAGTATCGAAGCCGATGATTACTGCGCATTTGACTTCTTTAATGAATAAAGGGTATATCACAAAGCAGCCATCTCTTGAAGATAAGCGCGCGTACTATATCTTGCCTACTGAAAAGGCAAGAGCATTGGTAAAGGATGCGAAGAAAGATTTGTACCGGCATCTTGCGCAATTAGAGAATGGTTTGGGAGAAGATAGGTTTGATCTGTTGGTAAAGCTGGCTGAGGAAGCAACCAATATTTTAGAAATGGCAAAGGAAAATAAGTAATTACCATATTTTTAACCTAACAATCCGTAGAGGTGGCAGCTAGACAGGCAATCGAGATGTGTGGAAAAACTGCCTAAGAATCCACAAAAAGCGGGGAAATAGGGCAAATCTCCCCCAGAATAATAGCTATCAAAGCCTGAAGGGGCAAAAATAAAGTGTGCCATAGCTTCTAGTCAAAAAGCTATGGCACACTTTATATTCATGACAAATGACAACTTTAATCCTCGGAAACCGTTGCAGCAGAACGACTTTCAGATAGTATAGGTGTCATTTTTCAAAGGAACTCATCACTTATTTCGCGGATTCTTAATCGCGGCCTGGGCCGCAGTAAAACAATTCATAGCAATCGCAGACGGCCTCGCCATAGCGCCAAATCGCACTTTTACGCATTTATTTTGCCACTACTTAAATCATTGTCACTTGTCAAGCATATCCGCTCTGTTTTCCTCATTTTAATCATTCTCAAACAATTTCCAAACATCACAAAAACAATTGGGCTGTATGATATAGCCAACGAGTGAAACAACACTTGAAAGCAAAAAATTGGAGGTTCTCTAACATGAAGAAAAAGGACTTTGTGACCCTCATTATGAGCGTAGTCGGCGGTATCCTGTTTGCCCTGGGAATGTGTATGGCACTCCTGCCGGAGTGGGGTGCTATGACGCAGGGCGTTGTAATGGGTGCTGTTGGGCTGGTGGTGCTGCTGGCCATGCTTCTGGTGCGCCGGAAGATGGACGGCAAGCCCGCAATCGTATTCAATGGTAAAGCGATTGCCACTACACTCTTTGGCGTTCTCGCAACGGTCGTTTTCGGCGTTGGTATGTGCATGACGATGGTTTGGAACATGATGGTTCCCGGTATTGTTGTGGGCATTGTTGGTATCATTCTGCTGATTTGCTTAATTCCCATCTGCAAGGGCTTGAAGTAAGGGAAAATACATCATTTTTGGAGGGTAAGACATGGCTGATTTGAAAAAAGTAAACGGGGAGATCGCGGAGAGCGTAACAGGCGGTTTCCAGAAAATTGAGGAAGGCGTTGTCGGCGGATACAAAAAGATTGAGAGCAGTGTTGTCGGCGCATTTCAGAATGTTGAGGATAAGTTTGTCGGGCACTTCCTGACCCATGAGGGCGAAAGCGTTGAAGATGCCAAGGCGCGGCTGGCAGCGGAACAGGCGGCACGGGAGGAACAGGCAAAGGCCGAGGCCGGTAAAAACGCCGGGAGACGGTAATATGCTTGGAGATTTGACCTGTGCCAGCAAATGGTGCAGGCCAAATTTTCCAAAAAATTTGTACGGAGGCAGAAACACAAACAAAACTTTAACATTTCTATGTTAGAATAGAAAAAAGATTTGTGGAGGATTGCCTATGTTCAAAATATTAGTGGTCGAGGATGACCAGGAATTGAACCGCTCTGTCTGTACTTTTTTGAACCGGAGCGGTTATGAGGCATCCGGCTGTTTGAACGCCAGCGATGCTTATGATGCAATGTATGGCGGCACTTTTGATTTGATCGTATCCGATATTATGATGCCCGGCATCGACGGCTATGAATTTGCTCAAACGGTGCGGGAACTGGACGAGAATATTCCCATTCTCTTTATGACGGCCCTGGACGATTTCGCCTCCAAACAGCGGGGCTACCGGGTGGGTATTGACGATTATATGGTCAAACCCGTTGACCTGGACGAACTGTTTCTCCGCATCGGGGCGCTTTTGCGGCGGGCTAAGATTGCTGCCAGTCACAGACTAGAGATTGGCAAGTTGATCCTGGACGCTGATGAACGCACGGCCTGCCTGGACGGAGTGGAAATCTCTCTTACCCATCGGGAGTTTAACATCCTTTATAAGCTGCTGTCCTACCCGAAAAAGGCATTTACCCGGACGCAGCTGATGGACGAGTTTTGGGATGTAGATACGTCCACCGCGCCCAGGGCCGTGGATGTCTACATGACGAAACTGCGGGACAAGCTCTCTGCCTGTGATGATTTTGAAATCGTTACCGTGCGGGGGCTGGGCTACAAGGCGGTGCTGAAATGAAACAGGAGCAGAACAGGGCCTCCCGCTGGTTGACTGCTCTATGGCAGTATTGTGTATTTTTTCTGCTGATTGCGGTTGTTGTCACTGGTTGTATGCTTGTGTTTCTGGAAACATTGCAGCGAAATATAGGCATAGTTTTTACGCAAGAGATGATAGAAACAGCGGCAAAGCTGACCTTTGGAAATGTGGTGCTGATCAGCCTCCTTTTTACAGTCATGGACGGTGTACGGAGGTGGTTTTTGGTAACAAAACCTGTTCAGCGTATTGCAGATGCCGCCAGTAAGATCACAAAGGGCGATTTTTCTGTTCGCATCCAGCCCATTTTCAGCCTGGACCGACAGGATGGATTTAATGCTATTATCGGTTCATTCAACCGCATGGCGGAGGAACTGTCTGGAATTGAAACCTTGCGGACAGATTTCATTTCCAATGTATCCCACGAGTTGAAAACACCGCTGTCTGTTATCCAAAACTATGGAACCCTGCTCCAACAGCCGGATTTGCCGGAAGATCGCAGGATGGAGTATGCCAGGGCGGTTACAGATGCCTCCCGCCGTCTGGCAAACCTGATTACCAATATACTGAAGCTGAACAAGCTGGAAAATCAGCAGATTTACCCAGAGGGAAAAACATACGATCTGGGTGAGCAATTATGTGAGTGCCTGTTGGCCTTTGAGGATATATGGGAAGAAAAAGGGATCGAACTTGACACGGATATAGAAGAAAACGTGTGCATCACATCCGATGCAGAACTTTTATCGCTGGTGTGGAATAACCTGTTTTCCAACGCATTGAAATTCACCCCATCAGGAGGCCGGGTTTCCGTCAGCTTGAAAGCAGAGCCAGCCTATACAGTCATACAGGTGAGCGATACCGGCTGCGGTATCAGCCCCGAAGTCGGGGCGCATATCTTTGAGAAATTCTACCAGGGGGATACCTCTCACGCTGCTCAGGGCAATGGCCTGGGACTTGCGCTTGTCAAGCGAGTGATAGATATTGTCGAAGGGGATATATCCGTCAGCAGCGAGGTGGGCCGAGGCAGTACCTTTACAGTGAAGATCAGGAGAGCAGAACATGGAACGGGTTAAAGATATTTTGAAAAAGATGTTCTGCCTGCCTGTGTTTCAAACGATAATACTTGCGGCCCCATCCTTCATGCTGGTGATCTATGTACTGGCAGAACACATAGATGGGCCGCTGGCCTATCTGTCTTACGCCGCCTCAACCTATGCGCTGATTGTTGTTCTGTCTGGATTTTTCCGTATCGTACACATCGTCTGGCAGAAGGTCAATCAGCATCCGTTAGGCAAACGGCTGACAAAGGATATCAAGTTTAAAGCGGAACTATCTCTGACGGTGGGCTTTGCAATCAATCTGTTGTATATTGTAATGAAAATGGCGTCTGGCATTTACTACCATTCACTATGGTTCGTTTCTCTGGCAATTTACTATGCTCTGCTGGCTATGATGCGGCTTTCCCTGCTTTATCCCAGACGGCAATCAGACTACACTGCGGAGCTGCATCGGTATCGCTTATGCGGGATGATCCTGCTGCTGATGAACTTGGTTCTTATGGGGATCGTCATTTTTATGGTGCATCAGAATCGGGGCTATGAATACCCAGGCATGTTGATTTATGCGATGGCCGCTTACTCTTTCTACGCAGTTATTCTTGCAGCGGTCAACGTGGTAAAGTTCCGAAAGCAAGGAAGTCCTGTTTTATCAGCGGCAAAGGCCATCAATCTTGTGGCGGCGATGGTATCTATTCTCTCTCTGGAAACCGCTATGTTGGCGCAGTTTGGCGGGAACGACGACCCATTATTCCGAAAGACTATGACAGGCGCCACAGGGGGCGGAGTTTGCATCATGGTGCTGGGGTTGGCGATTTATATGATTGCCAAATCTACGAAACAGTTGAAAGGGATAAATTGATATGGAAGAAAAGCACGAAATTTTTACCTATACCTACTCTGCTGCACAGCAGGAGGAAGTCAAACGCATCCGAGGGAAATACGCCCCACTCGCCCCGGAAGAAGATAAAATGGAGCAGCTGCGCAGATTGGACAAAAGCGTAACAAAGCCCGGCTTGATTGCCGCGTTGACTTTGGGAATTATCAGTACTTTGATTATGGGTTTTGGAATGTGCTGCACGATGGTGTGGAGCGACACCCTCTTCATCCCTGGCGTTGTGATTGGTGTAGTGGGTATCATTGGCATCTGCACTGCTTACCCGCTGTATATCCGCATTACAAAAAAGCAACGTGAAAAGCTGGCTCCTGAAATTATGAGGCTGGCAGACGAACTGATAAAATAAAAAGTTTTAATCGGAGCATACGGGCAAGACTGCTTATCTTGATAGAACAGTCTTGCTCTTTCTGATAAATTTACCATCGACAAAAGTTCTCTGATGGCAATGCTATAAAAAGTGTAACGCGCAAAACATCAAAAGGAGGCTTTTCGAGTGCCATAATCAGACCCTTCCATCGTGCCAAAGTGCCATAATGAAAAGCCCTTCCACAGTGTTACCCAGCCTTTGATCGGCCTTGAAATCTATCCTGAATACAAAAACAACCGGAACATATCACCCTCAAAACCTGTGATTCCAGGTGATATGTTCCGGTTGTTATTTGTTTTGACTGTTTTTAACGATTTGTCGTAGGGCAATGTGATTTATTCTATATGGGGCAAAATCATTTATCCACCCGGCCTGTAGGCCGGAGGCCCCTACTCCATGGTGATACTGGGCAAAATGTTCCTGAAATATAGTGTTTAGCAGGGAAAGGATAGTCCGAAGGACAAAAATAAGACCCCGCATCGTGAGATACAAGGTCTTATTTTTCTATGGCGTAGGCTAAGCGTTAGTGCCCATTATAGGATAAATCACATTGCCCTACGACATAGTATCCTTGACCTTGCTCCCTCGTTATAGCTGACATTCCTCTACATTGCAAGCCTAATCTGGTGGGAATTTACTTCTTTTGCAAATACTCCTCAACTGTCAACATATGATCCTCATACAGGCCGCATCCCAGCAAGGACGCGGAGGCCAGACGGATGGGGAATGCGTACTCGTCTTCCTTTATTCCGCGCAGAATCCGTTTTAGACCGTCGGAGTCCGGATCATGCTCGGCAAAGGCGAAAATGACCTCCGGCGCGCTGCAATCGACATTGAGTTGGAACTGCTTTTCCTTTAAGCCGCCAACCAGTCCCAACTCGCATTTCTGCCGGAATACCTCGGCCATATCCAGCGTGAACTCTCGGAGACTGGCGGTATCGCTGACAAAGGCATTGAAATCTCGGAGGTGTTTTTCGATTCCCGCTTCTCCACCTAACGCCCCGTCGCCATATTTCAGTTCAACCAGGGCCAGGGAGGGCTTGCTGGTATCCTTCCGCACATATCCCTTGGAGAGCCACTTGAATGCAACCATATCAAAGCGCGCGCCCAACTCCGCCGTTCCCGCGTATTCCATATCCGCGATATAGTAGTCAGTGGAACGGGAAATGTCCCCGCTGCTGTTATTGACCCGAGCCACCAGCTGCTGAAATTCCCGCTCATACTTGGGGTGGATGTGGAACCATTCATCCATTCTGCTCTTATACTGGGGAATCAGCCCCGGCGCCTCCTGAACGGAGGGATTCGCCGGGAGGAGGTTGCCGTTCACGCAATACTTCGTATCAAATTCGATCTTGTAATCCGCTTTCTGTTCCGTAATGCAGAACAGACTCCCACCCCGGTAATAGATGTTGATAGATGTCCCCCGCAGCTCCAGGCACAGTGTATCGTCCTTCTGTACGGCCTCCAGGAATGGGTGAAGGACGCCCGCCTTCAACGCGTCCATCATTTTACCGCTGATCGCTCTTTTTTTCATGGTTTCCGACCTCCTGTTTGAGATTTTAATGTGGCACGAGCCAGATCGTTATCTTGATACAGCTGAAGAATATCCGTAACCGTATGAATATCACAGGTTGTCCACAAATATTTCAGCGCTAAAATAAGTAACTGGGCCAGCTTCTCGCAATAAGAGCTGTTTGCGCTGACATACCATGGGACAAGGCGGAGCGCGGAATCAATATTCACGCTGTTCCTTGAAAACCAGGCTGGGAACAGTCTCAGCAGAAGACGTCTCAGATCCAATTTTATGCGGCCCTCGTCAAAAGCGTATCCGCTCTGTTTCTGCACGGGAGAAAGCAGGGAATATATCGACTTCCAGTTATAGGCGGCCAGGACATCAAGGCTATGCCAGCTGCCCAGCATTTTCAGGGCATCCGATAAGGAAGGGGCATTGGACAGCATCTCGTTTGTAATGCCGGTTTCCTCCGTCACATCAGGGAAAACAGGCAGGTCTGTATGGACCAATGTCTCGAAACGTTCCAGACATTCAAAATCCGCTACCCAGATTGCGGAAATCCTGATAATCTCTCTCAATGACAGATCATAGGTGTTTGTGTCAACATACAATACGACAAAGCCGTCATTCAACACAAAAACAGGGGCGACCTTATCGTAGTCAAACGCAAAAAATGGATCTATGCTCGTATCCCGCAGCTGCTTTATGACTTTTGACCGAGTCCGGTTCCGGCGCGCCGTCAGGCTGACGCGAAGCGTGCGAAAGGCCAATATGTCCTCCGCGTCCTGCGTCACCAGAAAAATGGGGCTGTCAGGTCCTTCTGTGTCAAACATATGGTCATTGAGCTGTGCCTGCTGTCCTTCGTCCAGAGCCAGCGGGTTCAGGACGATACAGATCGGTCTTCTGGTCAGCAGAAGATCGAAATTGTCTGTACAGTCAACCATCGGATAACACGCAGGCCGCAGGATCTTCAATACCGCCAATTCTTCCGGACTGAGGCCAAAGGCGGCAACGACCAATCCGGGCAAACGGCTTCCTTCTCCGATCAAAGTGCAAACACCTCCCCATCTGTCAGAAAGATTGTGGGGGTATTCAGACCGAGGCCGGGAAACTCCTCCGGTTTTTGGCTGTGGATCGGGATGACGCCCTGTGCCGGTTTCACGGTGTCGCAGACCGCTTTCAGGTCCTCTGGAGCAGCGTGGCCGCTGGTGTGGAGGCGCAGCAGCCGTCCGGAATCCGCAAAGGGCTTGACGAAATCCGACAGTAGTGGGCTGCGCCCATCCAGATAGCCCTCCCACATGGAGTAGATCAACACGGCATCCGGATATTGGGCGGCAATCTGTGCAAACTGCGAATTGCCCCGCACGGCCATGACAAAGCCCCTCTTCCGGAGTTTGTGCTCCAGGTTCTTTCCATAAACAGTAACCTTCGGGAAACGATAGTATTCGGATATGGCCCTCTTTCGGACAGCCTCCAAGATATCCTTTTGGTACGTATCGCAGAGAAAGTATCTGCCCCGGGGTGTGGCGTTCTGGAGAGAGGCCAGCCGGTCTATGTTGGTAGAGGCACACAGAGCAAAAACATATTTGTTGGCCCGGATAACCTCTTTGATCTTGCCTTGCAGCTCCCGTTCCGAGATCCCGGCGTGGCTGCCGCCGGAGAGGCGGGTACCCTCCATGATCAGCAGATCTGTCCCGGCCGCATATTTTTCCAGCAGAGGCAGCGTCGCTTTCCCCCGGAATCCGTGGAGACGGAAATCTCCCGTGTGGAGGATCTTCTTGCCCTCTGATTCGATCAGGAACATCATTGCGTCCCAGGCGGAATGATCCGCCGGGAGCGGAGTGACCCGGATATCTCCTATGGTCAGGGGGCGCATGGCGTCCAGCGGTTTGATCCGCTGGGCAGCTGCCAGCCCCTCCGGGTCACGACGCGCCATGCGCTGGGCGTAGCACCTGTGGACTTCGGAGGCGCTTCTGCCCAGATAGACGGGAATACTGTCCGGGATCTTCGCAATAAGCCCCATATGATCGCCGTGGTAATGGGTCAGCAGCACTGCGTCAAAGTTTGGTTCACCGGTATTCAATCCGTCGATCTCCAGGTGGTCCGGCGGGAGGTAACCGCTCTCATCGGGCAGTTCCGCGCCGAAGTCGATCAGGATACGGGTATGACTGGTGCGGATCTCTGTCGCGCAGCCGCCGATCTGATGTGTGCCGCGATGTACGATGATTTCCATAAACTTACTCCTCCCTAAAAATCATCCAGCAGGATGGACTTCTCCATACCCAGCTTCCAGCCCCTAAGAGTGCCGTCATATTCGATCCACTCCCCCGCCACCCGCAGCGTCTCAATACTTCTTTGAATCGATCGCGTGGATACCTCCAGCCTTTCCGCCAGCGTTGCTGTCGTTATGCCGGGAGTAGAGCGGATGTAGGTTAAGATCCGAATTGCACGTGCCAGGGAAGCGCTGAAATTCTCGCTGTTCTTCTTCCTGCGATACGCGGACAGTAGGGTGTACTTCAAATTCTCACCCATGCTTTGAATACTGGGATATGCTTTAATGGTGCGTCGAAGTTCGGCAGGAACATCAGATATGCCAAAGAAAAGAACTGTCTCCGCCACATCTCCAACTTCCTGATAGAACCCGTACAGCATCTCCCTGTCGTCTTTTGTCATAGCATTGGCGTTGACCATGATTGCCATCCAATCCATAGCGATCAGGTCTGTAGCACACACAACTTCAACTACGTTGATTTCTTTGACAGGCAGGCAGCTCATTACCGTGTCGATCTCATCTTGGTGCAGCCCCCACACGGCGATGCGCTTTTCATGTACCATTACCATCACCTCCGGAAACAGTATAGCAGATACCGGCGACAGCAGCCTGGTTAAACGAAAAATATTTTTATGTGAAAATGATAGCTCATTCAGATTCAGAAGTCAACAAATAAATTCAACGACCGTTCATCATGAATTGCTGAGCTGTGAGTATTACGATGGCTGTATGCTTGACCGGAACCGTCGGCTGGTTAAGGCCGCTGGTCCGCTGTGGGCTGTCTATAACGGAGCGCGTTGTGGTGGTACTGCTTCGACGGTACGGTATGTCCGGAAGCTGGAAAGAAGAATCATCATTCTCAACCCCACTTCCCTTGAAGTCATTGAGGAATGAGCCGCATGAGACGTAGCCGCAGATATATATTCTTATCGTGATAACAGAAGCCTCCCTGTGCCGCCTATGGGCGGCGCAGAGAGGTTTCTTATGATAAGAAAAGAGGTGAAGTCCATGTTGAGCAATCCCAACTGGAGCTGTTATTTCTCTGGGTCAACCAAGGTTGAAAAGCCGTTGGTATCCAATAGTTCGTCCGTCTCCCCGATGCTCATTCCACGGCTGACAGCAAATAGGATCACAGCATCCCGTCCTACCCTTGCGTACAACTCGCTGCATCCTCCCAGCCTAAGCATCCTTTGCGTTTCTTCTACATTAAGATGCAGACCGAAAGCAATCGCAATCAGCTTGTCTCTGGAGGGTTTCTTCTTACCATCGAATATCTGGTAGACATAGGCGTGTTCCAGGTGAGAATCCCGGATCACATCCGCACGTTTGAGTTTCTTCTGACGCAGCAGAGTCATCAGGTACTCAGAGAGGTTCATGGTAAGCATGTTCTCCTGATTCCCAGCAAGGAAATCTCCGATGCTTGTTGCCTTCAAGAGATCCTTGATGGAAGCATCCGTTCTAGCCCCCATACGCTAGCCCCCTTGGATTGAGATAGGAAGATTATAGCAGGTGAGCGGATGCAAGGGAAGACCTACTATGAAAAATTTTCAAAAGTCTGCTGGCAGTATACGACTGGGGAGGCAGCTTCCCCTATAATAGACTACAGTAAGAGCAACAGACATACCGAATACACAGAAAGGAATGATAAGACTATGAAGAATGGATTAACAGAGCTGGTGTTCATCATTGACCGCAGCGGCTCCATGAGCGGCCTGGAGGATGACACGATAGGCGGCTACAACTCCATGCTGAAGGAGCAGCAGGCTGTGGAGGGCGAGGCCGTGGTGACAACAGTCCTCTTTGACGATGAATATGAGCTGCTCCACGACCGGACCAACATTCAGGCCATCGCTCCCCTGACCCAAGAGGACTACACCGTGGGGGGCAACACCGCCCTGCTGGATGCCATTGGTATGACCATTCACAAAATCCGTAAGGCCCAGCGCGCGACCCGGGAGGAGTTCCGTGCGGAGAAGGTCATGTTTATCATCATCACTGATGGACAAGAGAACGCCAGCCGACACTACACGGCTGACGTGATTCGAAAGCGCATCGAGCATCAGAGAGAGAAATATGGCTGGGAGTTTATCTTCTTCGGAGCAAACATGGACGCCATTGCGGAGGCTGGGAAGATCGGCATTGCCGCGGACCGGGCGCAGAACTATCAGGCCGATGCTTTCGGCACACAGTCCGCCTATACTGCTATGTCTGCTCTGTCAACAGCCTTTCGGACGGGCGGCCAAATTCTGCGTCAGGCACTCTTACCATCCAAGCACAGTAAGGAGGACAGGAAATGATTTACGCCGTATCAGATATTCATGGCTGCTATGACAAATACCAAGAACTTCTAAAGGCTATTCACTTCAGCTCCGATGATACGCTTTATGTCCTTGGGGACGTGATCGACCGCGGCCCGGATGGGTTCAAGATCCTGCTGGACATGGCCCGGCGGCCTAACGTAGTCAATCTGATGGGCAATCATGAGGCGATGGCTATTGATGCGCTCTCCAGTATGCTGTGCGCCGTCCGACACAATGGGGAGCTGGTGTTGGGCGAAGAGGAAGCGGAGGCGGTGGAACTCTGGTTTTACAATGGCGGCGAGCTGTCCCTAGCCGACTTCCTCTGGCTGAACGAGGAAGAGTCCCAGACCGTTTGGGAGTACATGCAGGACCTGCCCCTGTATAAAGAATTGATCGTGAACAACAGGCAATTCGTCCTGGTTCACGGCGGCCTGGAAAACTTCTCCCCTGATCGCCCATTAGACGATTATGAGCCGAATGAAGTTCTGTGGTGCCGCCCGGAAGCGGATACAACCTACTACCCGGACAAGTATGTGGTGTTCGGACATACCCCTGTTCAGATCCTGGACACTGGCAATGAGAGCATAGATGCTCCGGCGAAGATCTACCGGAAGGGAAACCTTGTGGACATGGACTGCGGCTGTGTGTTCCCGGAGGGACGGCTGGGATGCCTGTGCCTGGACACGATGGAGGAGATTTATGTTTGAGAAGGAGACCTTTACTGTTCAGCTTACAGACCCCATGCTGTACGACAGGCTGCGTACTCTTTCCACTGAATACGACCTGTCCGTTGAATCCCTGGTCAATGCTGCTGTGAAGCGGCTGGTGGATGACGTTGACTTCGTGAGGAGTCTCCGCACGGGAAAGACAGGAGGGGCGTAGTTCGCTACGCTCCCTCCTGATCGAAGTACGAAAAGATAGTCCGCAGTACGTTGATCGCCATTTGCTTGCGCTCCAATGGCTGCTGATCTATGATCTGCTTGAACTGTTCCATGATGTTGGCGTCGCTGTCGGTCACGGAATCGGCTAACAGGTAGTCCACGGTCACGCCTAACCGATTGACCAGACGCACAAGGGTATCCAATGTAAGACTGCGTTCCCCACGCTCAATGGCACCCATATAGGTATCCGATATATCAACGGCCTCTGCAAGCTGGGCTTGGGTAAGATGCAGCCGCAGACGTTCTTCCCGGCTTCGTTCCCCTAACCTCTTATAGTCCATACGATCACCCCCTATTATTTTAACGGGGAAGACCGCTGTAGTGAAACGTCTGAGGGGGCTATCCGTGTTGACTTACAGGGGTTACCATGATATACTGCAAATGGAAATCACAAGTTTAAGCAGAGAGTACACCCTTATAAACATGAAGGAGAGATCGGCATGAAGAAAAAAATTTTATCCCTTGCGCTGGCCTGGGCGCTTTGCCTGGGCCTGACTGTCTCGGCGTTTGCGGCGGAACTGAAGATCGACGTGGTCCCCGTTCCAACTGTGGAGGAATATGAGGGCGCGGATTACACTGTAAGCGACTTCCACGAGGGCTTCGCGCGGGTGTGGCTGCGCGATGGACGCGGAACAGCTGTGATTGATGAGACTTACAAGGTGGTGATCCCTCCCGAGTATGACAATGTCGGGGAGTTCTCCGAAGGCCTTGCGGTGGTGAACAAAAACGGCAAATGCGGCTTTATCGACAAAACCGGCAAGCTGGTCGTGCCCCTCCAGTATTCCATTGGGGGCGACTTCTGCGAGGGCCTCGCGGTGGTGCAGAAAGACGGCAAATACGGCTTTATCGACAAGACCGGCAAGGAGGTCGTGCCCTTCATATATGACGGTACAACGGCGGGCTTTTCCCAGGGCCTCGCGGCAATGATGAAAGAATACAGTTGGGGCTTTATTGACGCGGCCGGGAAGGAAGTCATCCCCTTCCAGTATGACGACGCCTATGGCTTCTCAGAGGGCTTTGCGAGAGTATGTATGTATGAGAAGGGCTGGGGCTGTGTCGATCTGGCCGGGAACGTCGTCATTGACTTCCAGTATGATGAGATGGGGGCCTGCTCCGAAGGCCTTATTCCGGTGCGGAAAGTCGATAAGTGGGGCTATACCGACAAGTCCGGTGAACTGGTGATCCCCTTCGAGTATGAGAATGCGGGCCGTTTCTCCGAGGGCCTTGCCGCGGTCATGCAGGACGGCAAGTGGGGCTTTATCGACAGGACCGGCAAGCTGGTCGTGCCCTGCAAGTATATGGATGCGGACGCTTTCTCTGAGGGCTTTGCGGCGGTACAGGCATATGATGAAGAGCACGTTATGTGGGGCTTCATTGACAAAACCGGCAAGGAAGTCGTGCCGCCCACGACGTATACCGAAAATGGTGTGGAATACGGCTATTTCTGTAGGGGGTCCGTTTTCCACGATGGCGCTGCGCGTGTAGGACGGATCAGCATAAACGGCGGCAAGAATCCTCCTGTGGTTTATTTGGTCCTCACCGTTGACGCGAAGGTCAGTGGCTGGGCGCGGGAGCAGGTGGACAGCGCCGCTGTCAAGGGCCTCATGCCGGACAGCTGGGGAGATGATTTCACAGTGAACATCACCCGCGCCGAATTTGCCGCCCTCGCCGTGAAGCTGTACGAGGCTATGAGCGGCGAGAGTGCCCCCGCCCCTGGGGCCAGCCCCTTCTCCGACAGCAGCGATGCTGCTGTTATTCAGGCCGAAGCCTTGGGGATTGTCGGCGGCGTGGGCGGTGACAGGTTTGCCCCTGACGATCTGGTGACGAGGGAAGAGGCGGCAACCATGCTGTCCCGTGTGTATACCAAGCTGGGCGGCGTTATCCCGGAAGTGGGCGCGACCACTTTTGCTGACAATGACTCTGTGTCCACCTGGGCCAAGGATGCGGTTGCGTTCATGTCAGATAAGGAGATCGTCAACGGCGTGGAGGACAACAAATTCGATCCCACAGGCAATGCCAGCATTGAGCAGGCTATGGTGATTGCCATGCGGATGTTCCAGAATTTGAAATGATCTGTCCGGGCGCTGAGTGAACAGGCAGACATACTGCAGAGCGGAGCGACAGCCTAAGGGCTGTCAGCTCCGTTTTGTGTTTCCGGGCTTTTTTATCCAACGGTTCACACAGGCAGGGCGATGTGATTTATTCTATATGGGGCAAAGTAAATTATCCACCCGGCCCGTGGGCCGGACGCCACTGCTCTATGGTGATGCCGTGCAAAATGTTCCAAGAATATAGTGTTTAGCAGGGAAAGGATAGTCCGAAGGACAAAAAAGTGACCCCGCATCGTTGTATGCAAGGTCACTTTTTCTATGGCGTAGGCTAAGTGTTAGTGCCCCAAATAGGATAAATCACATTGCCCTACGACAAGATGTCGTAGGGCAATGTGATTTATCCTGTTATGGGCAAACTCATTTATTCTCCCGGCCTAACGTCCGGGTGCCCCTACTCCATGGTGATTACCCGTAGAATGTTCCGAAAATATAGTATTTAGCAGGGAAAGGATAGCCCGGAGGACAAAAAAGTGACCCCGCATCGTTGGATGCAAGGTCACTTTTTTCTATGGCGTAGGCTAAGCGTTAGTGCCCCAAACAGGATAAATCACATTGCCCTACGACATAGTATCCTTGACCTTGCTTTCTTATTATAGCTTACATTCCTCTACATTGCAAGCCTAAATAGTCTCAATAAGGCAGTTGAGGATGGTTTCAATCTTGTGCTGTGTCTCCAAGTCCAATCCTCCCAGCTTTTCCGCCAGGGGTGCCCATCGAATCGGAGTGTCTGCTGCAATATACGCAGCCAAGATAGAATCAGCTCCCGTTCCAAGGGCATTGCAGATGTCTATTAAGGTTGGCAGAGCGGGCATCAGCAGTCCCCGTTCAATCCGTGAGATCGAGTTGGAGGCAACGTCCGTCAATTCAGCAAGCTGTTCTTGGGTCATACCACGTTCTTTGCGTATACGCTGTATCGCCTGTCCTCCCTGCTTGAAGTCCATTGCTCTCCCTCCTTACCAAGCATCACTTCACGCATATTATGGTCGAATTAGGCGTATATAGTCCAGAACGCTATGGACAAAACTAGGCGTATTGAGTATAATTAGGTGCAACTCTTTACGGAGGTAGGACCTATGCTAGATAACTCCTGCGCCTTCACGGGCCATCGTCCACACAAGTTCCCATGGCGATACAACGAAGCAGACGAGAGATGCGTTGCACTGAAAGCAGCACTGAAGGAACAGATCGAGGCGTTGGTCGAGGACGGGATCACGGACTTCTACAGTGGTGGCGCAGACGGCGTAGACTGCTGGGCGGCGTTGATCGTCCTGGAACTGAAGAAAACGAATCCTGCGCTGCGGCTCCACTGCGTCCTGCCCCATGAGGGACAAGCGGACAAGTGGAGTGATTCAGTACAGGAACGGTATCATCCTATCTTAAACCAAGCGGATACTGTAGAGTATGTGAGCCGTGAGTATTATGATGGCTGTATGCTCAACCGGAACCGTCGGCTGATTAAGGCTGCTGGGTCACTGTTGGCTGTCTACAATGGAGAATGTCATGGTGGTACTGCGGCGAGCAGGGCGGTATGCTCGGAAGCTGGGAAGAAAACTTGTGATCCTCAACCCCACTTCCCTTGAAGCTCTCAAGGAATAAGACGCATGAGTGACGATTGTAAGTATATATTCTCTTAGTGTATGAAGGCCCTGTGCTCCTCAAAGTATTGTGCAGAATAACCAATGAAATCCATAATATATAATTGAACTGGTTTTTGTGCACATTTCACACAAACTTGCTTTTTAGGACTTTACAAGTCTCTGTTCATGCACTACAATACGGATTCATATGGAGGCTGTAAACATGAATGTTGATGAGAACTGCGCTATCAATGAAAGTTCCCTATCATCGGAGGACTTTAGAATCCAAATCACCAATCCTATGCTGTACGACAGGCTACATACACTCTCGGTCGAATACTCGGTATCGGTGGAATTGTTAGTCAACGTAGCTGCCAAACGGCTGGTGGATGATGTTGACTTTGTGAGAAATCTCCGCACGGGAAAAATAGGAGGGGCGTATATTGTTTGATTCCAAAGAACTGCCCAACTTGGAAAATGAGCTTGGACCAATCGCAGAAAAAGAACAGGTATGTCCTGGCACTTACTTTCTGAGCGCGAAAGACGACGATGAACTGCTGCCCAGAGACTATTATGCAGTTATGGAAAAATCGCCAATCCCGCTCAAAGCAAAATCCTATGGGCGCAAACTGTCTGGCCTGTGGCTCTTCTCCCTGAATGATGGCAGCGAAGCATACAAGATTATTCAATATGAGGTTGCAAAGTACCGCACCCAAAATCAATTGCCGCTGGATGAGCCGCTTCGAGCTACCGCCTATTTTGCAGCCCACTCCTTCCCGGATTATTTCGGCGCGTTTCCGGTTCCACTCCAAACGCCAAGAGGATTTACCACTCGGCACTGGATTTTGGATAATGGAATCTATTGGCTTGAGACAGACCAGTGTGAGGAAGTTCTGGCGGTCTGTTATCCTGTGTGGTCAAGCGAATTATCTATTATCGCGGAGAAACTGGGAGAACAGACGGAATATGATAAGACACACAACATAGAGAATACCCTGGGTTACATGTTTTTCTCCATGAAAATCAGTTGTATTCCCCTCTATGAAATGATGCGGGCGCGACCGGAGTGGGCAGGGCTTATAATCGACAAACCGGCGTTGATGAACGCCCTATGGGATGCGGCCCCTGAATATGTCTGTCTGATCAATCAGCAGGAGCAGTCCGGTAAGAATGATTTGTTCTCTGCGCTGATGAGGGAATCGGGGATAGAGATTGAGCCTAACATTTCTCTGGACAGCGTGATTGCGATTTTCCCGGATGCCGGGAAAGATTTTCTGTTGCTGAAAAAGGACATGACCATCTGCCAGAGCAGGGCAGACTAGCAACAGGGTACCCGGACAAGTATGTGGTGTTCATACACACTCCTGTTCAGCTCCTGGACACTGGCAATGAGAGCATGGATGCTCCGGCGAGGATCTACCGGAAGGGAAACCTTGTGGACATCGACTGCGGCTGTGTGTTCCCGGAGGGACGGCTGGGATGCCTGTGCCTGGACACGATGGAGGAGATTTATGTTTGAGAAGGAAACCTTTACTGTTCAGCTTACAGACCCCATGCTGTACGACAGGCTTCGTACTCTCTCAGCCGAATACGACCTGTCCGTTGAATCGTTGGTCAATGCTGCTGTGAAGCGGCTGGTGGATGATGTTGACTTCGTGAGGAATCTCCGCATTGGAAAGGCAGGAGGGGCGTAGTCCGCTACGCTCCCTCCTGATCGAAGTACGAAAAGATAGTCCGCAGTACGTTGATCGCCATTTGCTTACGCTCCAATGGCTGCTGATCTACGATCTGCTTAAACTGCTCCATGATGTTGGCATCACTGT
>JAAVHD010000050.1:6059-11136 GCA_014799915.1 Oscillibacter sp. | reverse complement strand
TCATGTCTGTGGCCCTCGACGAGCTGCACAAAGCAGGACGGATTATGAATATGCTCCGGATCAAACACTTCGCAGCTCAGCTCCACCACCAGAGGCAGGAAGCAGTATGCGCTGTGGACATGCTCCAGATCATACGGGTTTTCGCAGGACGCTGCCACTGTACCGGCGTCCAGACGAACCCACTCGTCCTCCGCCTCATACAGTCCGCAGGTCTGCTTTTGGTCGACGGTATAGCAGCCGTCGCCATGGAGATGCTCCTGGAATTCATCCAGGACACAGACCANNGTATTTGCATAGCACTCGTCTGTGTGGGTGTGCGCGGGAACGCCGCAGTAAGTTCCCGCGTCGGGGTGATTCTCCTGTCCANTCNGCCGCCAGGGCGGTTGTCGGCAGAAGNCTCACNCACATCGTNAGGACAAGGAACAGGGCGAGTCCGCGTTTGCTCAGGGTCTTCAAAATCTTCATTGCAATCAATTCTTCCTTTCTTTGCAATATTGTTCGGATGCAAAGTATCCGGTAGCCGAACGAGCATAGCGTNGGGAATGCGCNGGTGCGCTTCCCAGCGCCNCAGCCTCTGGCTTTGCGGTCCCAGCGTTTCCACTGGTTTGCCAAGTTGCAGCCGAACGAGCATAGAGCGAAAAGAACGCCCCACAGCCTCNGGCTTTGCGCCGCATGGTTTCCCATGTTTTGCCNAAAATANTNTTNNGNGTAAGAAATCGTTTGCGGTTTGCCCAATTCAATTGGTTTTCGCATTCAATTGTTGCCATGCGGACCATCTTGTCCGTTGTCCGTCTGCCCCGCCGTTCCGATGNAAAACAGCGGGACGCCTTACTCCATCGGCATTCCTCCTTTATAGTCCAGTATTGCTCGGTCTTCGAGGAATACTGAGATATTTATGTCAACCGTCTGTTCCCCCATGCGTTGGGGGCGGCGGGGACATACTGTCTTAATCTGCGCTCCGGGCCTGCTGCTCGTCAAACTCCTGCAGGAAGGTATCATAGATCTCCTTTTCCGCCTGTTTCCGCGCCTGGACAGCATCCTCAAAGTGGTGGTAGCCGCCCAGGTAGTGCCGTTTTCCTTTGAAACAGATGGAAGCCCNCCAAAGGTGTTTCCGTTCCAGCCAGTCCACGCCGGGTACGCCGCTGGTGTTGTTTTTCCGCACGGTTCTGGCCCGGATCATCTCCACACAGGTGCCGTCCACGTAGTTCAGTCCACTCACTCCGCGCTCTGCGCAGCCGCAGCTCACCGCCCGTCCGTTCCGCAGNCGGCAGGTCTTCACCACGGTTTCTTTCCCGCAATCGCACCGGCANAGCCACGCGGTCCTGTCCTTGATATTTTCCGCCGGGGCAAGGACGGTCAGTTTTCCGAACTTCTGTCCGGTCAAATCGAGTCTTTTCCTGGAACGATCCACGTTTGCCGTACCTCCGTTTGTGGACGAAATTTGTGTTTTGCCTCAGTGCCTATACGTACCCATACTGAAAATATTATAGCACAATCTCCGCTTAAAGGAATACCCTTCCTTCAAAATCAGCGAAACACCGAAAAGAATACAATAAATCAAGGGCTGAAAAAAAGATTTTTTCGCAGTCCTTGATTTTTGCGCCGTTTTTTGTTATGTATTTTTGCCTGTTCGCGTTAAATTTTTTACCAATATTGCGAAACACAAATTTTGTCTACAATGACGAAACGTCCTGGCGGGCCGCCTATGAGATCAATCCCAACCGTTCCAGCTGGCGGGCGTGNTCCGCGCCGGTGGCAACGAGATAGATNCGGGTGGTGTCNATGGAGCTGTGGCCCAGGATATCGGCCAGCTTGACAATGTCTTTACACGCCTTGTAAAACGACACCGCGAACAGATGCCGGAGGTTGTGGGGAAAGACTTTGGAGCTCTCCACCCCCGCCTTCTTGCACAGGTCCTTCATCTCCCGCCAGATCTGACGGCGGGAGAGCGATTTCCCGTTTCTGGTGAGAAAAATCTCGCCGGAGGCGATTTTTTCTNTTTTGGCGTANTTCAGCAGCTTCCGACAGAGCTTGGAGGGCAGAAGNATNGTCCGGATCTTGCCCTTCAGCGAAATATCCGCCCGTCCCCAGCGTGCCGCTTCTATTGTGATATACCGTAACTCCGATACCCGGATGCCGGTGGAGCAGATGGTCTCCATCAGCAGNCCCAACCGCTCCTGACCACAGCTCTGGGCGGTGTTCANCAGACGCTGGTACTCGGCTTTGGTCAGTTCCCTGCTCTGCTCCCGGAANATCCGGCGCTGGACGCGGAGNAATTTGATCCTGCAATCCTCCCGGCCCAGNNATTTGAAAAAGCTGTTGACGGCGGACAGCATAGAGTTGACNGTCACCGGNGCATAGCCTGTNTTNACCAGATGCTCCCGCCATTTTGCGGCATTCTCGCCCGTCAGCTCCCGCCCATCCAGCCACACGGCGAAAGCGCGGACGTCCCGCAGATATTTTTCGAGGGTGCCNGGACTGCGCTCCCCGGACTTNAGCTGGGCGGCAAACTGCCGGAGTTGTTTTTCAGTGATTTCCATAGAATCATCCTCCTTTTGTNGTNCTATATATTTTCACACAAAAAGNAGAAAAGTTGTATGGNGGCAGGCAATTTTNAGGGAAATTCAGGGTATNNNTAGGCNAGGANTTTTTCAGCCGCCGGCATCCACAGAATAAACAGCCATCGCCTTTGGACAGGGGACTCAATTTCTGACGCAGGGCCTTCACATACGCACAATCCAGTGTAGGGGCGAGCATTGCTCGCCCGTTTCTAACGGAAGATANANGGTANCGNGCGGGCGCACACTGTGCGCCCCTACATAAATCCTGCATTTTCGGAGATTGGCTGCAAAAATTGATTTCCCTGNCCTTTGGAAAATTTATGTATACTTTTGAAAAAAGCTGTGGTATACTATATTAACTTGGGTGCGCGGCGAGGTGTGCGCGTTCCNCCGTTCTGATGTTTTTCCCAGGCCGCTGAGGGCGGACCTGTGATACTACTTCCGATCAAAGTTCGGTGGTAATTTATTACTTCCGAACTTAAAGTTCGGAAGTAATAAATGCCATATTTTGCGGTTGCTGCCGTTTACGGCAGNGAGCAAAATGGCTTAAATCAAATATGTTATTNCTGTNTTTTAACACAGGAATAACATACCGTGCGCCGCGTGCGGCACGGCATGTGAAAAGGCTCCATACATAACGGGCAGCGGTTCCCTGNGGACCCACGATGTGAGGTGCGGTCAAAAAACCAGGGTCCTCTTCCCGTCTGTTTTCGTTGCTTTTTCCTGAGAAAATAGAATNGTTTTGACAAAAAGGAGTGCAAAATTTTGGCAGAAAAAATGAAAATCATCCCTCTTGGCGGTCTCAACGAGATNGGCAAGAATATGACCGTTTATGAGCACGGCGGTGAGATCATCGTGGTGGACTGCGGCATGGGCTTCCCGGATGACGACATGTACGGCATCGACCTGGTGATCCCTGACGTGACCTACCTGGTGAANAACCGTGCCCGCATCCGTGGTCTCTTTATCACCCACGGCCACGAGGACCACATCGGGGCCATCCCCTACATCCTNAAGCAGGTNAACATGCCGGTGTACTGCACCCGCCTGACNGCGGGGCTCATCAAGCTGAAGCTGGAGGAGCACGGCCTCACNAANCAGACCAAGCTCATNACCGTGGAGGCCGGNGANATGATCCGGGTGGGCAAGTTCTACGTNGAGTTCATCCACGTCAACCACTCCATCGCNGACTCCGTGGCCTTCGCCATCCATACCAGCATGGGCGTCATCGTCCACACCGGAGACTTCAAGATCGACTCNACCCCTATCGANGGGGACGTGATCGACCTGGGCCGCTTCGGCGAGCTGGGNAAGGAGGGCGTGCTGGCCCTGCTNGCGGACTCCACCAATGTGGANCGCTCCGGNTACACCATGAGCGAATCCATCGTGGGCAAGACCTTTGACCGNCTCTTTACAGGCTGNAAGCAGCGGATCATCGTCACCACCTTCGCCTCCAACGTCCACCGCATCCAGCAGGTCATCGACGCCGCNGCGGCNTGCGGACGCAAGGTGGCCGTCTCCGGGCGCAGCATGGAGAACATCATGAAGGTGGCCACCGAGCTGGGGTANATGAAGCTGCCCAAGAACACNGTGGTAGATATCAATAANATCAAGTCCCTGCCCCTGGANCAGCANGTCCTCATCACCACCGGCAGCCAGGGGGAGGANATGAGCGCCCTCTACCGCATCGCCTTCTCCCAGCANCGGCAGATCGAGGTGGGCCCCGGCGACCGGGTCATCATCTCCGCCAGCGCCATCCCCGGCAANGAGAANACCATCGGCCGGGTCATCAACGAGCTGTTCCGGAAGGGTGTGGAGGTCATTTACGACAAGTCCGATCCCCTCCACGTCTCCGGCCACGCCTGCCAGGAGGAATTGAAGATCATCCACGCCCTGGTGCGGCCCAAGTTNTTTATCCCNCTTCACGGNGAGCAGAAGATGCTCCGCCGCCATATGGATCTGGCNATGGAGATGGGCATGAACCGGAANAACATTGTNCTGGCNGATATCGGCAATGTCATTGAGCTGACCACCAAGACCATCAAAATCGCGGATACCCCCGCCCCCTCCGGTTCGGTGCTGGTGGACGGCAGCGGCGTAGGCGACGTGGGNGCCGTGGTCCTCCGCGACCGGAAGATNCTGGCNGAAGACGGCATGATGGTCATCATTTTGAATGTCCAGCATGGACAGCTNATCAGCGANCCGGAGATCATCACCCGTGGGTTTATTTATGTGAAGGAGTCCGAGGAGCTGATGCGGGANCTGACNGAGGTGGCGTCCTCCGCGGCNCTCTCCGCCCTTGGCAAGGGCGGNCGNGATGCCGNNGAGCTCCGCGGGGCGGTGAAATCCGCNGTCAGCGGGTATCTTTTTAAGCACACTAAGAGGAGTCCTATGNTNATTCCGGTGGTCAATCGGCTGTAATCTTCTTTGCCGCCCTCCGGGCGGCANACGGCAGNTNNTTCTNCNCNTNAGCCCGGGANCTANNCGNCCCCGGACNNCGNNCCTNCTTTTNNNNC
>JAAVHD010000050.1:0-6054 GCA_014799915.1 Oscillibacter sp. | reverse complement strand
AAAAGNAGGCAAAANCGTCGCTTAAACCTACGGTTTAAGAATCCCTCATTTTATTACGGGGGAAATTGTNTTTTGCGCTGATCCTGTAGTCCGTCCGGNCTANATCGGANTNCGGNNGNGGTTTCNNCTGCGNTNCGTCTATTTTAGGATGTNGACTTGGCCCCTACCGTATCACGCGNGGGGANCTCCCNGGGGTGCTGNNTTGATGATTTGTCNTCTANCNNNAATCNNTGTAGGGGCGNNCANTGNNCGCCCGTTCTANCGTNACGCANNGCAGTCCTTNAGANGCGGGCGNNCAATGNNCGCCCCTACAGGGATGNTGCNNGAAATNGATGGTGCATGANATNNNCCCCNGGCGGTGGCCAGGTAGTNGGAATAGAAACAGATCATGCTGTAACTCCGTTAGGGCGAACGGGTAGACGATAGGCACCGAGCATTTGGGTAAGCATTCTGGTAGAACCAAACCCGTTACGTTGTAGCGTAACTAATCAAATAAATTAGGGGATTCTCAAGGGTGGCGGAGCCCCCCGTGTGGCCGCCTACGGCGGCCTTAGGCTGCTAGTGCCCGCACAGCGGGCACTGCACGCTTGAGGGCACTTTTGGTTCTTTTCCTGCAAGGGTACAGATTTTCCATGACCGCATCGAGCGGTCATGGAAAATCGATTGTTCGCGGCCACTCGATGTGGCCGTGAACAATCTCAGAACGCCCCGTCCGGCAGGGGCGAATCTAAAATTAGATAAAAGCCGAGGCCGCCGCGCAGCGGCGGCAAAGAAAAAAGCCGTGCGGCGCGCAGCGCCGCAGATAGGAAAGGAGGAGCACTCGTGTTGGATTTGGAAAACAACCGCGTTATGGAAGAAATAGAGGAATTATCCATACGAAAGCGATGGCATGAAATAAGAGACCTGCTCCTCCTCTTTGAGCCCGCCGACATCGCCGCCATCCTGGCCGAGCTCCCGGAGGACCGCCTCCCCCTGGTCTACCGCCTCCTCCCCAAGGAGCTGGCCGCCGAGGTCTTCGTGGAGATGGACCCTGAGGAGCAGGAGCTGCTGATCCAGTCCTTCTCCGATACCGAGCTGAAAGAAGTCCTGGACGAGCTGTACGTGGACGATACCGTTGACCTGATCGAGGAGATGCCCGCCTCCGTGGTCAAGCGCATCCTCCGCCACACCGACCCCGAGACCCGGCGCAGCGTCAACGAGATTCTCAAATACCCGGAGGATTCCGCCGGGTCCATCATGACCACCGAGTTCGTGGACCTCAAGCGGGACATGACCGTGGAGGACGCCATCAAGCGCATCCGCCGCACCGGCGTGGACAAGGAGACCATCAACATCTGCTATGTCACCGACCCCAGCCGCCACCTGCTGGGCCTGGTATCCATCCGGACCCTGCTGCTGGCGGACCAGGACGACGTGATCGAGGAGATCATGGAGACCAACGTCATCGCCGCCTCCACCATGGAGGACCGGGAGGCGGTGGCCCAGGATCTGAGCAAGTACGACTTCCTGGCCATGCCCATCGTGGACGATGAGCACCGGCTGGTGGGCATCGTCACCATCGACGACGCCATCGACGTCATTGAGGAGGAGACCACCGAGGACTTCGAGCACATGGCCGGTATCAATCCCACGGACAAGCCCTATCTCCGCGCCGGCGTGTGGGAGACGGTGAAGAGCCGCATCCCCTGGCTGCTGCTGCTGATGCTCTCCGCCACCTTTACCGGAATGGTGCTCTCCATCTTCGAGGACGCGCTGGCGGCCTGCTATGTACTCACCCTGTTCATCCCCATGCTGATGGACACCGGAGGCAACTCCGGCAACCAGTCCAGCGTGGCCCTTATCCGCTCCCTGAGCCTGGGGGAGGTCAACTTCAGCGACCTGCCCGCCGTACTGTGGAAGGAGATCCGCGTGGCGGTGACCTGCGGGGCGGTGCTGGCGGTCTGCAACTTCGCCAAGCTGATGCTGATCGACCGTCTGCTGCTGCAAAACTCGGCCATCACCATTACGGTGGCGGCGGTCATCTGTCTGGCGCTGCTGTGCACCGTGTTCTGCGCCAAGATCGTGGGCTGTCTCATGCCCATGATCTCGGACAAGCTGGGTCTGGACCCGGCGGTGGTGGCGGGACCGTTCATTACCACCATTGTGGACGTGCTGAGCCTGCTGATCTACTTCCGGTTTGCCACCTGGGTACTGGGCATATAGAACATATTTCTGCGGCCTCCCCCAAAAACGGGGGAGGCCGCAAACCGTTGCGCCCCAGCGACTTTCCTAACGGTCGAGCCGCAAATCTCCGGAATTTCCTTGACATTTTCCGCTCCCTGCCCTATGGTGGACCCAGGACTTGCAAGCCAAATTGGAAAAGGAGCGAGAGCCATGGAAAGTAAAAAGACCTTCGGCGAGTACATCTGCAAGCGGCGAAAGGAGCTGGGCCTGACACAGCGGGAGTTCGCCGAGAAATTATACGTGACCGAGTCCGCCGTCTCGAAATGGGAGCGGGGGATGAGCTACCCCGACATCACGCTGCTGCTGGACATCTGCGCCGTGCTGGACGTGACGGAGCATGAGCTGCTGACCGCCAGCGTGGACACCCGGAAGCGGGCCGCCGAGCGCATGGCGGAGAAGTACCGGCGGCTGACCCGGAACTTCTGCATCTCCATGTGCCTGATCTTCGGCGGGGTTCTCATCGGCTGCGGCATCGCAACCATTGTCAACAGAGACTTTTGGATCTTTCTGATCGCGGCCGCTTCGGTGATGGTCGCGGCGTCCGTCACCGTGCTGCCTTTCCTGCTGGCAGGGCGGACGGAGTGGGAACCGTACAAGTGGGCTGTCTCCCTGGGCGGCATGGTGTTCAGCGTGGAGCTGACGATCCTGTTCTGCTGCATCCGCGCGGGGTCGATGGAGTGGTTCCCGATGGTTGCGCTGTGGGTGCTGACCGGGTCCAGCTTTGTGCTGCTGCCGGTGATTCTGTCCACGATGCCGCTGCCCCCGGCCCTAGCGAACCGGAAGGCCAGCCTATATTTTGCGGTGGGCACAGTCCTTCTTCTGCTGACCATGTTCGCCATGAGCTGGGACCCCTTGTACGGACACGGCTTTGACCTGGCATGGTTCGGCGTGGCGGCGACGGCGGTGTGCCTCGGGCTTGGATTTATCGCGCTGCCGGTTTTTCTGCGGCAGCTGCCCTTACCGGAGAAGCTGAAGCAGTGCAAAGCCAGCCTTTTTATCGGGATACAGTCCGTGCTGCTGCTCCTGCTGCTGACCGCGTGCTGCGGCTACGGGGACGCATGGGAGATGTGCCCCACCGTGCTGGTCAGCGTGCTCCTGGGATTGAGCGTGGCATTTCTGCCCATTCCCCTGCGGCAGGCGCCACTCCCGGAAAATCTCCGGCGGCACAAGGCGCTGCTGTATTTTGCCGTCAATACGCTGCTGCTGTTTCTCACGCTGGCGGTCACGACCGGGGAGTGGTTCTTCCCCATGAGCGTCCCCATTGCGCTGCTGGGACTGGCCCTGCCCTGGGGACTGATGGGAACTATCCGATACCTGCCGGTAAACCGGTGGTTCAGAGCGTCCGTCTGCTGTGCCTGGACAGGACTGTGGTGCTGGCTGTACCCGTGGATGATGGATAAGGTCCTGCTCCTCAACGGCTGGGCCAACAGTACGCCCTACCAACTGCACCTGCCCTGCGATTTCTCCCGGTGGGAGGACCCGCAGACGGTGGGCTGGAACGTGTTCCTGCTGGTCCTGCTGGGACTGGCCGCGCTGACGGTTGGATTCGCGGCGGCAGGGATCGCACAGTCCCGGAAAAAGAAAGCATAACCAGATAGAGGCGGGGGCTGTGCCCCCGCCTCTGTGCGTCAGTATTCCCAATTTGCGGGGTCATCAATACCGTAGAAGCCCCGGGAGGCATGAGTCAACTCATCCCCAAAGTTCTCCAGGCTGTAGCCAATGTCGGCGAAGACCATCTCCCGGTCATACTCATCCACCATAACGACAGCGAGGGTGAAAACGTCCTCCAGTGCGGGGGTTACGGATACGGCGGGGTAACGGTAAAAATCGTATCCGTCATCGGCATAGTTGACATACTTATTGGGTTTTTCGCACGGCTCAAGCCACCCCAGAAGTTTCTGATTCTGGAAGAGGCCGACGCGGAAGGATTTCAATTCCGTCTGGTCGATCCGGCCTTCGTCCATATAATATATACCATCAGCGGATTTAAAATTTTTCAGACGGCATATCTCGTATTCACCACTCCAGTCGAGCATTCCGTCTTTGTTGAGTTCCTTCCACATCAGCCCATCAGCGAAATCAAAGTCGTAAGGCGTATCGGGCAGGGAACGGCTGTAAAGGCCGTAATGGGTGTCCAGAAGCTGGGTCTCCCGTACATCGCCGGTGACGAACACCACAGAGATGGTGATTTCATTGGTCAGGTCACAGGTCAGTTTGGCGGAAAAGGTCTGATTCGCCCCCAGTTCGCCGGGAACCTCTGTCACTGCGCTTCCATCGTCCACCACAAACACTGCCGTCATCCCCTCGGTATAGGTTTTGGGTGAGGCGTAGGCAGAAAAGACGGCGGTATTAGAGGGAATATCGACAGAGACGACAGAAGTGCCGTAGCTGGTGGTAAGATTGTTCTGGTTTTTCAGGACTTCCTCCACGCGGTTGGTGATGCCATAAATTTGACTGTCCACGGATGCGGTGACGCTGTTGATGGAGCTTTGCAGATTGCTGTACTGCCACTGCATGTTTTGCAGGTCGCTTCGCAGGCTGTTCAGAACCACCAGCAGGCAGACCGCCGCTATAGCGACAATCACCCAAGGCCAACGCCGCCTTTTGGGCGGCTGCTGTGCCGCCAGATAGCGGTCCACGATCTCCTCCACCATTTTTAATTGTGTTTCGGTCAGTTCATCAGTTTCATTCTTACTGCTCTCCGGGCTGGATTCCTCGTTTTCCACCCCCAGCAGCCAACCGATGGTCACGCCGAATAACCGGCTCATAGTGATCAATTTCTCTATTTCCGGCAGAGCGGAATCACTCTCCCATTTATAGACAGACTGGCGAGATACACCCAAAGCCTCTCCCAGTGCCTCCTGGCTCAGTCCTTGTTCCTTTCGTTTCTGCGCGATGCGCTGTCCTACTGTCATAGCAGCTGCCTCCTTTCCGCTCCCAGCATAGCAAAACCGCCCCGGATGGTCCACCAACCGGGACGGGAATTTTGCTAACTGACGGTTTACATTTGGAGAAAAACGGCCTTGTCAGCCATTTTTCAGCACTTCCCGGCGAATATAGGCGATGGTTTTTTCCTCTCCCTCGTCCCGAAGCATAAGAAGCATCTTTTCCAGCAGGGCCTGGGTGTTGGGGTGGATAATATAGTGGCCCAGACTTTTGGCATAGTAGTCCCAGGGGGAGGCGTCGGTATACTTTTCTTTCTGGTAGATCTGACAGGCGGCAACGCGGTCACAGAACATCTCCACCACATAGTTGACCGGCATCTCCATGCCGCCCATTTTGTAATTGGTGGCCGGGACGTAGTCGATCCAGTACTCCAGGTGGTGTTTGTTTCTTCCCTTGTGGTGGAGCCACGCGGCGGAGTAGCCCTTTTCCTGGCGTTCGATTTCATTGGGGCTGCGGTTGCCCTGATAGTATTTTACTCCTGCGGAGAACTCCACGGGGGTGTATTTGCTTAAATCGTGGAGGAGGCCCTGCTTATAGAGCCCTACCTTAAAGCAGTATTTCATTACCCGCAGTTTATGGGTGGTGATGGTTTTGAAGTGACCCCAGAAATTTGACATAGTGATTCCTTTTTCTTTGCCGCCGCTGCGCGGCGGCACCCACTTTAATCTGCGGCCCTGCGGGCCGCGACCGCTTTCCATCTGTCCTTCAGCCCGGGACCTACGCGGCCCCGGACTCCGCGCCTTCTGTGATTGTTCACGGCCACATCGAGTGGCCGCGAACAATCGATTTTCCATGACCGCTCGATGCGGTCATGGAAAATCTATACGCGCGACAAAAGAAGGCAAAAACGCGCTTGAACCTACGGTTCAAGACTCCCTTATTTAT
>JAAVHD010000049.1 GCA_014799915.1 Oscillibacter sp. | reverse complement strand
CAGGCAGAGATTTTGTGGATGCTGCTCACAGACTGTCGGACGAGGAATAACGATTTTATCCAGCGTTGCTTCTAAAAGCTTGATGTCATGTGTGTTTGCGCCTGAAAGAACAACGGACAGCGGAAGTCCTTTTTCATCGGTTAAAACGCTGCGTTTTGTCCCCATTTTTTCCACGGTCGGTTGGGTTACGTCCCACCGACTCCCGTGCCAGAGGCGCTTTTATCATGCAGCCATCAACGCTCTGCCATTCCCAGCCAATTCCCTCTAACTCATCGTATTTCTCTAATCCTAATACCCATATCTTTTCAAAGAAACCCGCCGCTTCCCATTCTTGAAAATACCGGTGAATACTGCTGCCGCACCCATATTCCCGCGGAACAGCTTTCCATTGGCACCCGGTCCGCAGAACGTAGAAGATGCCCTCCAGTACTTGTCGGGCGGGCAGGCTTGGCCGTCCTTGTCCTGGTGCATTCCGATATTGTTTGCTCGGATCTCGCTGCTTTTTCGGAATATACGCTTCTATTTCTTCCCACAGTTCATCCGATATGGTCCAGGACTGCGTTCCCTTTTTCTTTTCCATTTCCTCACCCCTGGACATTATATCACATTCCCTCTAATTTATGGATAAGCTCTTAGAATTACCTTTTCATTATGTGAGCAAACCTGTGCGTGTAAGCTCAGAAACCAGAATCGAGTTAATAAAAGCAGAAAAATTAATTCTTGATATGATGGCCCATTTTGATAGGGTATGCGCTTATGAGATCGTTCGGGAAAAAGAATTTGCACCAATAAAGAATCGCTCAGGAATTGACTCCGTAGAGACAGCCAGAGCGCTGCTTGCGATGAACGGTATTATTCTGTAGAATCTCCCTTGTTATAGAAAAATGGGAGTAAGTGAACTATAAAATTGAAACAGCAGAAAGGGAAACAACACTATGTGGTTTGACGAAGCAGTAATCTACCAGATCTACCCCCTGGGCCTGTGCGGCGCGCCGGAGTATAACGACGGCGTGCAGTCCCACCGCATCCTCCGGGTGCTGGACTGGATCGACCATATCAAGGAAACCGGCGCGGATACCGTGCTCTTTAACCCGGTCTTCGACAGCGACCGGCACGGCTACGACACGCGGGACTATTTCCATATCGACTGCCGTCTGGGCACGGACGAGGATTTTAAGCAGGTCTGCGACGCCCTCCACGCCGCCGGACTGCGTGTGATGCTGGACGGCGTGTTCAACCATGTGGGCCGGGGCTTCTGGGCCTTCCGGGACGTGCAGGAGAAGAAGTGGGACAGCCCCTACAAGGACTGGTTCCGCATCGACTTCGGCGGCAATACCGGCTATAACGATGGCTTCTGGTACGACGCCTGGGAGGGCCACTATGAGCTGGTGAAGCTGAACCTGGGCCACCCCGACGTGGTGCGGCACCAGTTCGACGCCATCCGCTCCTGGGTGGAGCAGTTCGGCATCGACGGCCTTCGCCTGGACGTGGCCTACTGCCTCTCTCCCGACTATCTCTATCAACTCCGGCAGTTCGCCAACCAGGTCAAGCCGGACTTCGTCCTCATGGGCGAAACCCTCCACGGGGACTACAACCGCTGGATGAACGACAACGCCTGCCACTCCGTCACCAACTACGAGTGCTACAAGGGCCTGTGGTCCAGCTTCAACTCCATGAATCTCTTTGAGATCGGTCACAGCCTTGCCCGGCAGTTCGGCCCGGAGAACTGGACCCTTTATAAGGGCAGGCACCTTATGAGCTTCCTGGACAACCACGACGTGGAGCGCATCGCCAGCATTTTGACCAACAAGGACCATCTCCACCCCGCCTACGGCATTTTGTTCGGTATGCCCGGCGTTCCGGCGGTGTACTACGGCAGCGAGTGGGGGATCGAGGGCCGAAAGAGCCAGGGCGACGCCGCCCTGCGTCCCGCTCTGGAGAAGCCGGAGAGCAACGGCCTGACAGAATTTATCGCCAAGCTGGCCGCCGCCCACAAAGGCAGTAAGGCTCTGTGCTATGGCTCCTACCGGAACGTGGTCTTGACCAACAAGCAGATCATATTTGAGCGCGCCTGCGACGGGGAGCGGGTCCTTGTCGCCGTCAACGCTGACGGCGCCCCATTTACCGCTCATTTTGACGCTGGATGCGGCACGGCGGTCGATCTCATTACGGGGACGACCCACGATTTCGGCGGCGGCAGCGAACTGCCGCCCTACAGTGTGCAGTACTGGAAGATGGAGAGGTAAAATTTCCCCATCTGATAAATTTTGAGGAGAACGATATGAATATGATTGAACTCATCAGCAGCCGTCACAGCTATCGCGGGAAATACAAGCCCGATCCGGTTCCGCGGGAAGACTTGATTGCCATTATGCAGGCAGGTCTGGATGCACCCTCCGGCTGCAACAAGCAGACGACCAGCCTGATCGCGGTAGACGACCCGGAGGTGCTGAAAAAGCTGCTCGGCGTCATGGACCCGCCCGTGGCGGGCACCGCGCCTGCGGCAATCTGCGTTTTGACGCAGAGGATCAACGCCTACCGGGACCGGTGCTTCGCGGTCCAGGATTATTCTGCCGCTATTGAGAATATGCTGCTTGCCGCAGTGGCCCTGGGCTACCAGAGCTGCTGGTATGAAGGGCATATCACGGACGAGGACAGGATCGGCTATCAGATGGCCCAGATCCTGCATGTCCCGGACAGCTATGAGCTGGTCTGTTTCCTGCCCATTGGCGTTGCCGAGACGGAGCCCGTCCTGCCGAAGAAGCGGCCCTTTGAGGAACGGGCGTGGTTTAATACATTCCCGGTTGATAAAGAATAAAGCGGCGGGAGAGTCCTATGGAACTGCCATTCTCCCGCCAGAACGGCGCGCCGAGGTCGTCGCGCCCTACGGATACCATTCTATCGCCACGCGGTGCAGTCCGTTGGATGCGGGCGGATGATATCCGCCCCTACGGGTGCATTCCGGGTTGTGCACATATGCCCTTGAGATGCGGGCGCACACTGTGCGCCCCTACAGGGATGATGCATGAAATGGATGGTGCATGAAATCGTCCTCTGGCGGTGGCCAGGTAGTGGAAATAGAAGCGGATCATGCTGCTGGCTAACCTAGTGCGAACGGATAGACGAGAGGCACCGAGCATGTGAGTAAGCATTCCGGTAGAACCAAACCAGGTAGGTCGTAGCGTTACTAAACACCCCCGTAATTCAGGAAGGTTCTTAGGAAACGTAGTTTCCTAAGCGCGCTTTTGTAACTTTTCGCGCGTGCGAAAAGTTAGCCCCCGTCCCCGCCCCGGCAGGGGCGAATCTCAAAGAAAGAATAAAGCTACCGCGGCCTGCGGGGCCGCAGATTAAATTGTTGCAATTTCCCCCTGCCTATGGTATTCTGTAAACGAACTGGCCAGTTCATCCCACCACGAAAGAAAGGAGAAAAAGTATGTTTACGTTTAATGTCTCGGTGAGTGTAGAAACCAGGGAGGTTTCTGCAATCTGACACCGCGAAGCCTCCCGTATGTGATTTTATCAACATACATGGAGGATATTTATGTCCCGCTATCGAGACAAGCAGGGCGGAGAAACACTCCGTCCCGATGAACTTCACCCCTTCCCCTGCCGCGCCTGCGGCCATCTGATCACCCCCGAGGGCGGCGGTACCCATCACCGTAACCACTGCCCCAAATGCCTGCACAGCGTCCACCTGGACGACGCGCCCGGCGACCGCTCCGCCGCCTGCGGCGGCGTGATGGAGCCGGTGGGCGTATGGGTCCGTAAGGACGGCGAGTGGGCCCTGATCCACCGCTGCCGCAAGTGCGGCGTGTTCCACTCCAACCGGGTGGCGGCGGACGACGACCCGCTGAAGCTCATGAGCCTGGCGGTAAAACCCCTGGCCCAGCCGCCTTTCCCGCTGGAGTACATGGACCGGCTGACAGAGGGGGAGAAATAAGCGCAAAGAATCCCGGAGGGCAAGCCCTCCGGGATTTTTATGCGCTTTCAGCGATATTTCACGGCGGTGCCGTAGGCGATGACCTCGGCGGCCCCCTGCATCACGGAGGACGAGCCGTAGCGGACATTGACGACCGCGTCGGCTCCCATGGCCTCGGCCTCGTCCACCATGCGCTTGGTGGCAATCTGGCGGGCCTCGATGAGCATCTCGGTGTAGCCGGTGATCTCACCGCCCACCAGGGTCTTCATCCCGGCCATAAAGTCCTTTCCAAAATTCTTCGACTGCACCACGGTCCCCTTCACGATCCCCAGGGCGTCGATCTCCCTTCCGGGCACATGGTCAATATTGAGCAGCAGCATCTTCTTCTCCTCCTTGAATTTCTTTTAATCTTGTCCTTAAACTTATCCAGATAAAGGGAATACTCCCCAAATCCAACACGATCATAATGAGAAACAGCTTGGCGCTGAGGGACGCCGGGTCCCTGCCATAACGCAGCCACAGCAGCGCGACCACCACTGTCAGCCGCAACACCGTAGAGGACAGGGCCCCCAGGATGGCATTCTTCCGCCTGACGGCCTGGGAGGCCGCCATGCTCTGACGGTCAGTATTTCCTGGCTTCATCTTCCTCTCCTCCGTCGATCTCTCTGAGCCTCTGGGCGGCGGCACACAGCACCCCCACGATCACCGCGCCGCCCGCCAGAGCGTACAGCAGCAGGAAGGGGAGAATACCCCAGCCGCCTGCCGCTCCCAGCAGTCCGGCGGCGTAGGCCACCATGCCCACCAGCGGGCCGATATACAGCACCACCAGCGCCGCGATAACCACCGGCGCGATTTTTTTCCGGCTTCTGTTTTCCATGATAACTGCCTCCTCTCTAAAGCAAAAAACCTGTCAACTTAAAACAACGATAAGAGTGTTGAAAGAGTGTTCATTGTACCGTGAATGATCCAGCTTGGCAGAATGGAACCCTTTGCTTTTTTCTCGTTCAGATATGCGAATGCCGCGGCCGGAATCATCGGATAGACTGCAATGACAATTCCTGCGACAATTCCCACCTGTCCCCACACCATCACAAGATGGACTGCTCCAAATATCAGTGCTTGGATCACAGTCACCGCTGTAAATCCAAACCGCGCTGCCAGACGCTTCAATAAAAACCCTCTGAATAAGATTTCTTCTGATAGGCCGGTTTGAATATACGAATATACAAGCACGCTTGGAAGCGCTGCCATTCCCATCCCTTTATATGCTGATTCCGCGGCGTCAAGATCCCCTCTGAGCCATATTGCAAATTCTCCGATAAGAAAACCAATTACAAAAATTACCAGCATTAAAAGAACGAGGCCCTTCCCGCTTTCACACTCCGGCTTTTTCACACCCAGCCATGTAAAAAAGTTTTCCTTTTTTCTTGCTGTAACAAGCCACCCAATCAACGGGATAACTGAAAAGAGCACTACTTGGATAACAGCATTAAACAGCTGATTCAGAAACACACAAATTTCCCCTCTCAATATTTCCTCGCATCGTCAATCTCTCCCTTCCCGATTTCCGCAATTCTCTGGAACAGCGCCAGCAGGATGCCGGCGATCCCCAGCAGCGGCATTGCTACCACTACGACCACGATCGCCAGCGGCGGCGCGGCCTCCGGGTCCGTATAAAACCCCCAGAGCATCACGCCCGTAATCGCTGCCATGAGCGCCACCATCACCACCGAAACCACAATGGGGGCCACGTAACGGATGCGCACGTCGAGTTTCTGCTTATTCTGGAAGGTGGTGCCGGACTGCTCCAGCTTCTCCATCTCCGCCAGCACGCTCTGGGCATCCAGCTCCCCCAGGGGCTCCGTCCGCTCCTTCAGCAGTTCGCACAACCTGACTGATTCCTCCAGGTTTTTCCGCTCCCTCTCCAACGTGACCAGATGGCGGCGCATCCCGTCGCCCACGGTCTGCGTCCCCTCCTGCATCCGGCGGATCTCCTCGATGGGTACGCCCAGCTTCCGCATGAGCTTGATCCGCCGCAGGGCTTCCACCTCCGCCTCGCCGTAGTCCCGGTAGCCGTTCTCACTGTTGCGGCTGGGGGAGAGCAGGCCCTTCTCCTCATAGAAGCGGATATTCTTTTTCGTGATGCCCACCAGGGCCTCGACTTCGTTGATCTTCAAGCGGACCACCTCTTTTCACCCCTATTTTATACCTTCCACCAGGGGGAAGGTCAAGGGATTTCGCACTTTTTAAGAAAGTTTTCTGTAGACCCTCGCCGCCCAGACCGCCGCCAGGATCGTTAAGAGCAGCACCAGTCCCTCCGTCGCCGCAACGGGCAGATACGCATTGGACACAACGGCCGTAAAATCCACCGCCCCATGAAGCAGGATGGCGGCAGGGAACATCCACCGCTTCCCCGTCCGGACAGCGGCGCAGACCAGCACTGACAGCGATACATGCAGCGCCATGGCCGTCAGCCGCTCAAACCCCGCCCAGAGGAACATCCCTGCCGGGGTGGAAACCAGTGTTTCCGCCATAGCCGTCATCTCCGCCGAAAGCTCCGCGCCGCCGGTGTAGGCCAGCCCCAGGGAGAGATTGGCGATCATGGTCAGGCCCACCAGTATAAACGCCTCAATGCCGCCGTGTCCGATGCCGTAACTCAAGGCCGTGATCCGTCCGGGCACATTTCGCAGAACATACCGGAACGCCAGAAATCGCCCCGTTTCCTCAAAAATTCCTGCCGCCAGCCCTCCGTAGAGGCCATAGAGCCAGATGTTTCCCTGTATCATCGCTCCAGCCCCGGAGAGCAGAACCAGACTGTGCAGGATCTGCTCCAGAACCAGCGCAAAAAGGATGAACGTCCCGGCCCCTACGAGAAAAGCCTTCCACGTTCCTCCCCTCCGGTGCAGGAAGATCATCCCACCCAGCGGCACCGCAGTGGTCAGGATCAATACAGATATCATCGCCGCAATTGCTCCAACCGACATTTTCATTCCCTCCCTATTCTGGCCGCCGTCCCGGTGGCCTGTTTTCTGTGCATACTGTACCCCTTCCACCAAGGGGAAAGTCAAGAGGTTTTTCAAAATTTTTTCTTTTCCAGTGACACGACGGCAAAAACATGGTACAATAGGAAATCATTTTAAGGAGGACAACCCATGTCCAGTTCTATCTGTGGCGCGGACTGCGCCAATTGTCCCTCCAGCGCCAGCTGCGGCGGATGCCGTGAGACCAACGGACGGCCCTTCCACGGCGGCGAGTGCATCCTGTTCACCTGCTGCCGCGCCAAGGAGCAGGAACACTGCGCCCAGTGCGGCACGGCCTGCGGCCTCAAAGCACCTCTGCTCGCGGCGTTCAACGCTCTGGGCATCCCGGATATGCCGGAAGTCACAGACCTCAACGCGCTGCCGGGGGCGTACATCAATCTGGTCTACCCGCTGCCCAACGGCCAGATGATGAAGCTGCTGGAGGACGAAAAAATCTATCTGGGCAACCAGCTTGAAAAAGCGGGCAGCGACCGCTGCTACGGTCTGGCCGCTGACGAGGGTTTCCTGCTGGTCTGCGAATACGGCCCAGGCGGCTCTAACCCTGAGCTCATTCTATACAAAAAGCTGCAAAATTAGTAACCCCAGAGATCCAAAATCCCGCACCCCGGGAGCTCCCCTCGCGTGATACGGTAGGGACCAAATCAACGTCCTGAAATAGACGCAGAGCAGGCGAAACCACACCAGCACCCCGATAGCCCGGACGGACTACAGGATAAGCGCAAAAAACAATGTCCCCCGTAATAAATAAGGGAGTCCCGAACCGTAGGCGTTAGGCCGCTGTAAGCGGCCCCAGCCCTAAGGCGGCCTATGGCCGCCCCACGGGTTCGGGCGCGTTTTTGCCTACTTTTGCCGCGTGGCAAAAGTAGGCGCAGGGTCCGGGGCTGCTGAGATCTCGCACGGCCACATCGAGTGGCCGTGCAAGATCGATTGTTCATGACCCCTCGATGGGGTCATGAACAATCTCAGCCCCCGGGCTGACGGAAGAAAAATTTTCTATAAACGAAGAAAGTGAGGAAAACCCCCATGCTGATCAAAAACGCCAAANTCCTGATNGGAAAATCCTTCCTGGAAACCGACATCCAATTCGACAAAACNATNACCGCTATTGGAAAAACAGACGCCCCNGCNGACCTGGACGCNGCNGGNTGCTACGTGGTCCCCGGCCTGGTNGATATCCATACCCACGGAGCNATGGGCGAGGACTTCTCCGACGGCAANCCGGAGGGCCTCCAGCCCCTCTCCGACTTCTACGCCGCCCACGGCGTGACCAGCTACCTGGGCACCACNATGACCCTCAAGGANGAAGTCCTGACCCCCGCCATGCACGCCATCCGGGACTTCGCCCCCACCCGCGGGGCCAAGTGCGCCGGNATCCACCTGGAGGGNCCCTTNCTCAGCTACGCCAAGCGNGGNGCCCAGGCGGCGGAGAACCTCCANAAGCCCGACGCCGCCATGTTCCACCGCCTCAACGAGGCCAGCGGCGGCAAGGTNAAGCTGGTCACCGTAGCCTGCGAGGAGGAGGGCGCGATCCCCTTCATNCAGGACGTCTCCANAACCTGCNCCGTCTCCCTGGGCCACACCACGGCGGACTANGANACCGCCATGGCGGCCTTNGCCGCCGGNGCCAGCCACGCCACCCACCTGTATAACGGNATGCCCTCCTTCCTCCACCGGGCCCCCGGGGTCATCGGCGCGGCCTTTGACGCGGGCGCCAGCGTNGAGCTGATCTGCGACGGCCTGCATATCCACCCCTCCGTGATCCGCACCACCTACCAGATCTTNGGCGATAAGCTGAACCTGATCTCCGACTCCCTCCGCTGCACGGGGATGCCCGACGGCGACTACGAGCTGGGCGGCCAGCCCATNGTGGTCAAGGACCACAAGGCCACCCTNCTGGACGGCACCCTGGCCGGGTCCTCCATNTCCCTGCTGGACGCGGTGCGCAACGTAGTCCGCTTCGGCCTGCCCCTGGCGGCAGCGGTCTACGCCGCCTCCACCGCCCCCGNCCAGGCCGTCGGNATCGANGCCGGTGTACTCCGGGTGGGAGCCCCCGCCGACCTGCTGGTTTTGGGCGGCGATCTGGAGCTGAAGGCCGTCTATGTGGACGGCGCGGCGCAGGATCACCGTCCGTGAGCGACGGAAAAACAGGCTGTCAACTGTCTTTTCNTCCAAATTTAGCCATCTGTTTTTGTCAATTATCACGATACCCGGCGATACCCGGCAAAAATTTTATGCAACATCAACATTGACAAAAAGTACCCGGAACTGGTAAAATAAAGCCAGTTTAGGGGATAAACCTAAACTGTTGTATCGTTTTTCCTCAATCTTCTCCATCAAGGAAAAGCCGCCCTCGAAAGAGGGCGGCTTTTCCTTATCTGCCGGACGGCTTTTTTCCCGTCAGTCTGGGTCCGATGGAGCGGAATACAATTCTTTTTTGCAGTAAAGTGTGAAATTCAGCAGAAAAGCCATTGACGCGGCAGAGAATAAGATATATGCTATATAAAAGCACGATCTATGAGAATTTTTCTAATCATCCCAGGAGGTCCGCCAATGGACGCTGAAAAAAACCGATGCCTCATAGAACTGCGTCGGGTGAAGGTTCTGGTAGAGCGTGAGCTCCAGCTGGCTGGCGAGGGAAGAAGCGACAAATCCCTGTTTCAACTTCGGCAGATCTTAAAAGAACTCTCCACCATGGAGCGGGTCCAGGCCAAGTCTGTGTTCATGCCCTACTATCCCCGGGTCATCGTAGATTCATGGGACCTGAACGACCCCTTAGGGCAGGAGCTGTGCAGTCTGGCCACCCTATATTATACTGTGATGCGGGGATAGAGCCCCCTCATCCGTCATCAAAGGTGAGAACATGAAAATTTCCTGCATTCAAATGGACATGCTCCTGGGCGAGGCGGACCGCAATTTTTCCCACGCGGAGGATCTGGTCCGCGCNGCNGTNGACGCGGAGNGCCCGGACACNGTGGTCCTGCCGGAGACNTGGAACACCGGATTTTTCCCCAGGGACCTGGCCCCCTGCGCCGACCATAACGGNGAGCGNACAAAAGCNGTNTTCTCCNNCCTNGCAAGGGAACTGAANGTCAATATCGTCTGCGGCAGCGTAGCCAACCAAAAGGCGGACGGGTTCTATAACACCGCCTACGTCTTCGACNGTTCCGGCGANGTNGNNGCGGAGTACGACAANACCCANCTNTTNACCCCCTCCGGAGAGCACGAGTATTTCCGGTCNGGCTCCCAAACCTGCCGCTTNCAGCTGGACGGCCGGCGCTGCGGCCTGATCACCTGNTANGATATCCGCTTCCCCGAGCTGACCCGCACCATGACCCTGGAAGGGGTGGANCTTCTCTTTGTGGTAGCCCAGTGGCCGGAAAAGCGGACCATGCACCTGGAGACCCTGGCCCGTGCCCGTGCCATCGAGAACCANATGTTCCTTGCCCTGTGNAACAGCGTGGGCACAGCGGGCGAGACCCGCTGCGGCGGNCACAGCGCCATCATCGACCCCTGGGGCGAATACCTGGCAAAAGCCGGGGAGGTTGAGGAAACCATCACCGGCGAGGCGGATTTTTCTGCGATAGAAGGCATCCGNTCCTCCATCAANGTNTTCCGGGACAGANGACCGGAGTTGTATNNTATCAATTAACCGGCGCAGAAACATCTGTGATTCTGNGAAATCCGTGTAGGGGCGCACATTGTGCGCCCGCTTCTCAAGGGCCTCGCCGCAGTAACGGCAGAANGGGCGCACAATGTGCGCCCCTACAAAAATATTATCAAATCTGAAGATTCATCATAAAACGAAAACAGAAAGGTGGCAATCCTCCATGTCCTACGAATTTCCCGTGACCCGCACCAATACCCCCAAGCCCAAGCCGGACCAGACCAACCTGGGCTTCGGCAAATACTTCACCGACCACATGTTCATCATGGACTACGANGAGGGCCAGGGCTGGCANGACGGCAAGATCGTGCCCTACGGCCCCATCAGCCTGGACCCCGCCTCCTGCGTCCTCCACTANGCCCAGATGATGTTTGAGGGCATGAAGGCGTACCTGACCCCNGAGGGGAAGATCAACCTCTTCCGCCCCGACATGAACGCCAAGCGNCTCAACCGCACCAACGAGCGCATGTGCATCCCCCCCATGGACGAGGAGCTGTTCATNGAGGCCGTCAAGGCCACCGTAAAGGTAGACGCNGACTGGATTCCCACCGAGCCCGGCACCGCCCTCTATATCCGCCCCTATATCATCTCCGATGAGGTGAGCTTCTCCGTGGAGCCCGCCAAGCACTACCACTTCATCATCATCCTCTGCGCCGTGGGNGCNTACTACGACATCAACCGNGGCGGCCTCACCGGCAGCCACATCTACGTGGAGGACGAGTATATCCGNGCCGCCGTNGGCGGCACCGGCTTCGCCAAGGTNGGCGGNAACTACGCCGGCGGNATGCGNGCCACCAAGAAGGCCCTGGANAACGGCTGCAAGGAGGTCCTCTGGCTGGACGCCCACGAGCANAAGTACGTGGAGGAGGTAGGCACCTCCAACGCCTTCTTCATGATCAACGACGAGATCATCACCGCCCCCCTGGGCGGCTCCATCCTCCCCGGCGTCACCCGTGACAGCACCATCACCCTGCTGCGCAAGTGGGGCTATNACGTATCCGAGCGCCGCCTGTCCATCCAGGACGTCGAGGCCGCCAGCAAGGACGGCTCCCTCCAGGAGGCNTGGGCCACCGGCACCGCCTGCGTNATCTCCCCCATNGGCTATCTGCGCTANATGGGCCGCGACATCGTCATCAACGGCGGCGNNGTAGGCCCNGTGAGNCAGAAGCTCTACGACCAGATCTACGGGATGCAGACCGGCGTAGTNCCCGACGACATGGGCTGGATCGTNCAGCTCTGATNCCCGANAAATAAGGAGCGGCCCGATGGGGACATCGGGCCCTACAGGAGATGATCCCGTAGGGCCCCGTGTNCTCACGGGGCCGCTTTTTTGCGCCTTTTGCGTNTATTTCAGCAGCAGGACCTCCACNATCTCCGCCGTCTCCTTGTTNGGGTAGAATTTTATCTGCCACGGGCAGGGGGGATATTCGATAACGGGCTCCTCCGGCTCCTGNGGNTCCTCGGGATNGTCCNCCGNNTCCTCCGGGACGTCCTCACCGGGCTCCGGTTCAACGGGTGNCTCCTCCTCACNGGGCAGCTCCTCCGCCCCGTCTGGTTCCTCCCCCGGCTCCAGGGCGGCGTCAGGGCCNTCCTCCTCCAGNTCCTCCGGNGGNATCTCTCCGGCGGTCTCAGCGGCCTNNGCCTCCATCTCCGCCAGACACAGCTCCTGCCAGAAGCTCTCCACGGCGGCGGATACATCCTCCCGTGGCATATCATAGGAGAACCGGGCNGTCAGCTTTTCCCGCTCCTCGCGGACGGTCACACGCAGCAGATCCACCAGAGACTGGCTGTCGGAGAGTACCATAATGGAGGCCACGTCCTCCGCGTCCTCNCGATACGTCATATGGCAGGTGACCGTACTGTAGCCGNNGCCGTTTTCGTGGGTNAGNCGCANNTCCTTGAGCAGATAGGANCCCATCGTGGTCTCCTTCTGGACCTCCTGCCGGGCGGCCATGACCTCCCGGAATACGCCCACCTCNCCGTAACAGCGGATNACGCCCTCCTCCGCGTGTTCCTCGACGAGCATAAGGAGGGAGTTGACCAGATCCTGATAGCTCTCCACCCGGAGGGTGTCCTCCGCGCCGGAATCCCAGTAGCGGTCCGCGTAGGGCTCCACATTGCTGTAGGAGCGCTCCAGCAGCGCGGCGCAGCCGCTCAGCAGGCAGNCNNCCAGCAGCAGGCANACAGTCCCCNNNNCCATCCGGGAGAAAAATTTTTTCATCCGGTCANCTCCTTTTTANCNANCCNTCCCGCCCCGCCCTGCGCCGCAGGGAGAACGGTTTTTGCGGAAATGGTCGAAAAGTCCTTGCAATTTGTCCCTGCATCCGTTAAAATAGAACCGTCGGGAACATAATTGCGGCAGGCCGCAGGGTGGGCCAACACCCCACGGCCCTGTACGAGTGACTTGACCACTCAGCACAGCAACTTCAGTTGCACCACGGGTCTATTATATCCGCTTACCTCCCCTTTTGCAAGGGCGGATTGCGTAGGCTGTGCGTTCGCGTATTTTCAGCGGTGTTGAGTATAGAAGCTCAGCGCCGTTTTATGTTTTCCGGCGGGTTCCCTCCGGGGCGGGGCTCCTTTCTCATCCCGCCCCGGATATCCGCCGGAAACCGTACAAATTATGATTGACAAAGAAAGGAAACAGCTATGCAGAAAAAACTTTTATCCCTTGCGCTGGCCCTGGTGATGTGCCTTGGGCTGGCCGTACCGGCGTTTGCAGCGAACAGCAGCAAGGCGGGCGCCCCTACCATCAGTGTCACTCTCCCCGACGGCTATGAAGCGGAATCGTCCACCGACCCTTACCAGGTCCGGACAGCCAGTGCGATGAAAATTACGGCCCCAGAGGTCGACGGGGCAGGGGCGGCATATTTGATTGGCCGCGCCGATGACCCGTCAGACTATACGATTCCCACGGTTAAGCTCCCCTTGGGTGCGACGATTACCGTGAGCGGCCTGCGGAATAACTGGAGCGCCGGCCAGGCGGATGTTGTCACAGTTACGGCCTACTCCGACCCTGACGGCGACGGTGTGTACGAGCAGTGGATTTATTCCTTCCGTGACGATCCCCCGGTGTATTCCTTCGAGGAGCAGGTCGTCATCTTTGGCGAGGAGGACGTGGGCAAATACAACCACGAGGCATATCTTACCCAGGACAATGTGCTGGGCATAGATGTGAATACCCTGCCTGCCTCTGTCAGCGTGACTACCGATTATCTGAACGAAGTTTTCGGCCCCAACACTCTGCTGCTGGTAGGTCTGAACGTTTGGACGGCAATCGCCGTTGATCCTCTCACCGCCTTCGCGACAGACACCACCGAAATCGTAGCCTACCTGCTCACCGGCGAGGAAGCTCCCGCCGCCTCCGGTGCCCCGGACGTCCCCATCCCCACCCAGGCGCCTGACTTTGTCCCGCCCGTCAGTGCGCCGGAGTTCACCGACGTGCCCGCCGACAAGTGGTACGCCGCCCCCGTGGCCTGGGCAGTGGAGAACAACATCACCAACGGCGCCACCACCACTACCTTTGCCCCCACCGACTCCTGCACCCAGGAGCAGATTCTGACCTTCCTCTACCGTGCCCAGCGTAATACCGGTGACGCCCCCGCCGCCGCCTCTGCGGAGGACATGGCCGCCGCCGTCAGCTGGGCCCATGAGCAGGGCATGATCGACGACTCCTTCAACGGCAAGGAGCTCTGCACCCGCTCCACCGCCGTCAGCTACATCTGGCAGGCCCTGGGCAGCCCTGACGCCGCGGCCAGCAGCTTCTCCGACGTGTCCGCCGACGCTTCCTACGCCTCCGCCGTCAACTGGGCGGTAGAGATCGGCGTCACCGAGGGCACCGGCAACGGCGCGTTCTCCCCCTCCAAGACCTGCGACCGAGCCACCATTGTCACCTTCCTTCAGCGGGCCTATGTCCCCTCCGCCCGCCTGAAGTGATCTGAAAAGCAAAGCACACCCCGTCCCACACCGCAATGGCGTGGGACGGGGCATTTATTTCTACAAACATCAATTTTGAGATGAAGTGTCTGAAAATAGCTGTATCAATGTAGGGGCGAGCAATGCTCGCCCCTACACGGATGGATCAGGTTTTCAGTCTCCGCTATAGAAAATTGATTTCCCTGATTTCTTTCGGGAAAAAATTGACAACCTCCCGTCATGTGGATATAATAGGAATGTTGCGAAGACAAATCCAACCAGGAGGCCGTTCCCATGTAGAAAAAATCCCCAATAAAGAAAACCGAATCAAATTTCTATTACCAGGAGGCTAAAAACATGGCTGGATTACAAGAAGAAATCAAAAGAAGAAGGACCTTTGCCATCATCTCCCACCCGGACGCGGGTAAAACCACCCTGACGGAAAAATTCCTCCTCTATGGCGGGGCCATCGCCCAGGCCGGAGAGGTCAAGGGCAAGCGTGCCCGCGCCGCCACCAGCGACTGGATGGAGATCGAGAAACAGCGCGGCATTTCCGTAACAAGCTCCGTCATGCAGTTCCAGCACGACGGCTATTGCATCAACATCCTGGACACCCCCGGCCACCAGGATTTCTCCGAGGATACCTACCGCACCCTCATGGCCGCGGACTCCGCCGTCATGGTCATCGACGGGGCCAAGGGCGTGGAGCCCCAGACCCGGAAGCTCTTCAAGGTCTGCGCCATGCGCCATATCCCCATTTTCACCTTCATCAATAAGATGGACCGGGAGACCAAGGACCCCCTCTCCCTCTGCGAGGAAGTGGAGAAGGAGCTGGGCATCGACACCTACGCCGTCAACTGGCCCATCGGCTGCGGCAAGGAGTTCCAGGGGGTCTATGACCGGGAAAAGGCCCGCATCCTGTTCTTCTCCGGCGAGGGCGGCCACGGCAAAAAAGCCGCCGTCACCGAGGTGGATTTGGAGGACCCCAACCTGGCGGACTATATCGGCGAGACCCGCTGGCAGACCCTCCGGGACGAGGTGGAGCTTTTAGGCGCAGGCCGGGAGTTCGACATGGAGGCCGTCCGGGCCGGGACCCTCAGCCCAGTCTTTTTCGGGTCCGCCCTGACCAATTTCGGCGTGGAGCCCTTCCTGGAGGAGTTCCTGCGCATGACCACGCCGCCCCTCAGCCGCGTCTCGGACAGCGGCGAGATCGACGCATTCTCCCCGGACTTCTCCGCCTTTGTCTTCAAGATTCAGGCCAATATGAACAAGGCCCACCGGGACCGGATCGCCTTCATGCGGGTCTGTTCCGGCAAGTTCCAGCGGGAGAGCGAGGTCTACCACATGCAGTCCGGCAAGAAGCTGCGGCTCAGTCAGCCCCAGCAGATGCTGGCCGCCGAGCGGGAGATCATCGACGAGGCCTACGCCGGAGACATCATCGGCGTGTTTGACCCCGGCATGTTTTCCATCGGCGACACGGTGACGGTGCCGGGGAAGAAATTCAAATTCCAGGGCATCCCCACCTTCGAGCCGGAGCATTTCATGCGGGTCTCTCCCATGGACACCATGAAGCGCAAGCAGTTCATCAAGGGCACCGAGCAGATCGCCCAGGAGGGTGCGATCCAGATTTTCAAGGTCCCCTATGCCGGTATGGAGGAGGTCATCGTGGGCGTGGTGGGCACGCTGCAATTTGACGTGTTCCAGTACCGGATGAAATCGGAGTACGGGGTAGAGCTGCGCATGGTGGGCCTTCCCTACGACCACCTGCGGCGGATCGCCGCCAGCCCGGTGGAGCCGAAAGATTTGACGCTCTGCGCCGACGCAGCGCTGCTGGAGGACTTCCGGGGCCGCAGTCTGGTAGCCTACTCCGGCGAGTGGCCGGTGGGCTATCTGCTCAAACACAATCCCGGCCTGGAGCTGGTAGAGCCCAACTGATTCTGCCGCCGCTGCGCGGCGGCACCGGCTTAAATCTTATTTCAGATTCGCGCCTCGCCGGCGCGGGGGCTTACTTTTCCCTTGTGGGAAAAGTAACAAAAGCACCCTCAAGGGGGCTCCGCCACCCTTGAGAATCCCCTAATGTGTCTGTTTAGTGACGCTACGACGTAACGGGTTTAGTTCTACCGGAATGCCTACCCAAATGCTCGGTGCCTTGCGTCTACCTGTTTGTTCTAATGGAGCCAGCAGCAAGATCCGCTTCTATTCCCACTACCTGGCCACCGCCGGGGGATGATTTCGTGCACCATCCTTTTCGCGCACAATCCCTGTAGGGGCGCACAGTGTGCGCCCGCTTCTAAAGGGCTGCTGTGCGTGTCGTTAGAACGGGCGCACACT
>JAAVHD010000048.1:37629-57819 GCA_014799915.1 Oscillibacter sp. | reverse complement strand
TGTTCTAACGGGGCCAGCAGCATGATCCGTTTCTAATCCTACTACCTGGCCACCGCCAGAGGACGATTTCATGCACCATCCATTTCGTGCATCATCCCTGTAGGGGCGCACATTGTGCGCCCGCTTTCAAAGGGCATATGTGCACGATCCGGGATGCACCCGTAAGGGCGGATATCATCCGCCCGCATCTCAAAGGCTGCTGTGCGTGACGGTAGAACGGGCGCACACTGTGCGCCCCTACAGGGGTTTCCGTTAGACGACAAATCATCAACCCAGCACCCCCGGGAGCTCCCCTCGTGTGATACGGTAGGGACTAAGTCCACATCCTGAAATAGAACCACCGCAGGTGAAACCGTTGCCAAATCCAATTTAGCCCGGACGGACTAAAAGATCAGCGCAAAAACAATTACCCCCGTAATAAAATGAGGAATTCTTAAACCGTAGGTTTAAGCGCGTTTTTGCCTTCTTTTGTCGCGCGACAAAAGAAGGCGCGGAGTCCGGGGCCGCGTAGGTCCCGGGCTGACGGAAGAAGAAAGCCCCGTTCGCGCCCGCAGGGCGCGAAGATCAGAACCGCAGTCGACTATTTATTCCCTTCATCCTGGATTCATCTACCTTACAGACCTTCCTGTCAAAAGTCAGAATCCCATTCACCTCATCCTCCACATCACTCACCTGCGTATACACTGCGGCGGAAAGCCCCTGCTTCTCCATGCAGGGAATGACCTCCCCCTCATACAGCGCGGCAAGAGCATCCATAAACTCCCCTACCGTCTGGTACATCCGATATCCAAACAGCTTCTCACTGGCGGTATGGCCTGCCGCAGGCAGGCTGTACCCCCCGAACTCACTGAGCGCCAAGACCCGGTGCTTATCATGTTTCAGCTTCACAGGCTTAAAGTAGACATGCCTGCTCTTGAAGTCCCCGCCCCCCTGGTCATGCCAGCCGCTGGCATGATCCACCAGCCGGGTGGGGTCCTGCTCCCACAGCATCTGGGTGGCAAGCAGACTGTCAAACTGCCCCCAGCCCTCGTTAAAGGGCACCCAGACCGCCAGGGAAGGGGTGTTGTACAGCAAATCTACCGTATCGTGCATATCCCGGACAAACTGCTTCCTGCCTGCCTCGTCCTCGCGGCCGAAACGGTGGTAGTTGCTGTCCTGAAGATTGATCTCCAGGAAGGGCAGAATCTGAATAACCATGGGCGCCAGACGGCTGCCGCCGCTGACCATATCCTGCCAGACGATCATCCCCAGCCGGTCACAGTGGTAGTACCACCGCAGAGGCTCGATCTTGATGTGCTTGCGCAGCATATTGAAGCCGCAGTCCTTCATCTTCCGGATGTCGTAGACCATGGCCTCGTCGGAGGCCGGGGTATACAGGCCGTCGCTCCAATAGCCCTGGTCCAGTACGCCGGACATGAAAATCGGCTTGTCGTTGAGGGCCATGACCTTTTTGCCGTTGATCTCCGTAACACCGAATTTCCTCATGCCGAAGTAGCTCTCGGTTTTGTCCCCGCTGTTCAGGGTCACGGTCACGTCGTACAGGAACGGGTCCTCGGGGCTCCAGGGGCGGAAGTGCTCGTCCAGGATGGACATCACCAGACCATCCTTACCGGCATCGTACCAGTCCTCGGCAATAACCTTACCCTCCTTGCGGATGACGAAATTCGCGTTTTCCGGGTCCCTGGCCTGGAGAATGAAGCGGACTTCTCCACTGTCATACATGGGCGTGATGGTCAGCTTCTCTACATAATTCTCCGGTACAGATTCCAGCCATACCGTCTGCCAGATGCCGCTCTGGGGCGTGTACCAGATGCCGCCGGGGGTGAAGCTCTGCTTACCGTAGGCGTGGCGGGAGAGGGAGGTGGCGTCGGTGACGGAGACCACCAGCGTATTCTCACCCTCTGTCAAAGCGTCCGTAATATCACAGGTAAAGGGCAGGTAGCCGCCCTCATGCCCGCCCACCGGCTTACCGTTGACCAGCACCTCGCAGGACTGGTCCACCGCTCCGAAGTGGAGCAGGACCCGGTCCTTCCGGAATCCCTCGGGCAGCGCAAAGGTCCGCTGATACCACAGTCTGTCCTCCGGCATGACTTTTTTCTGCACGCCGGACAGAAGGCACTCCGGGGAAAAGGGGACGATGATCTCGCCGTCAAAGACTGCGGGCTGCTTTTCCTTCTGGGGCCGGATGGCGTACTGCCAGCGGCCATTGAGATTAAGATAGCTCTCCCGGCGCAGCTGGGGCCGGGGGTACTCCGGCAGGGGGTTGTCCCGGTCCAGGTTCTCCCCCCAGGGCGTCAGTAAGGGACGGAGCGTGCGCTTCTCCAGGTTGCGCTTCAGCTCCTTCCGCCCCAGCAGGAAAATTGGGATGGCAATCAGCAGCAATACCAGCGCCGAGGCGATGAAAATCTCCGGCGTAGGCACTTCCTTCACCACGCCCAGGTCCTCGTAGGTCTCCCCGCCGTGCTGGATGACGGCGGCACCGATATAGGGGCCCGTGACCATGGGCAGCAGCACCTGGAAGAGGATACGGATGCCCTGGAACTGTCCGGCCTTGTTCTCCGGCGTATAATCCCGGATCAGGCCCTGCAGGCAGGCGGACAGTACCATGCTGGCCCCCAGCATCAGGGTGCCCGCCAGAATGACCGTTGCCATGCTCCGGACGAAGAACATGCAAATAAGCCCAACAAAGGTCGCGATGGCGGCGGGGACGGCCACATGCAGCTTCCCCCGCTTGTCGATCACCCGGCCAAAGGCCACGCTGACCACACTGGCGGCGATAAGCACCACGCCAAGGATCACGGCATAGTTATCCACCCCCAGATACCGCTGGATATAGATAATAAGGTAGGGCATATACACCTGCTGGCTGGCAGCATAGACTGCCAGCGCCAGCAGCGACAGATACAGCGCCGGGTTGGCCCAGATCACCCCGGGCCGCAGGCCATACAGGATGTTGCCCACATAGTTGCCCTCGGCCCGCTGCAAATTATCCGGCTCCTTGATCAGCACCTGGCCCAACACGCCGCCCAGAAGGGTCAGTCCGCCTACGATGAGGAAAAAGGTCCCCCATTTCCCCTGAGCGGTGAGGCCGTCCAGCGCACCGAATACCACCAGCATAGCCACCAGCGGCATGATCGCCAGCACCGCCTCTACCCGCCCCCGGTTGCCGTCATTGGTCACGTCGGTGACCCAGGCGTTGAAGGCCGCGTCGTTGGCGCTGCTGCCGAAGAAGGTCATGACGCAATCCAGCACGATGACGATGACCGCCGCCATCTGCACCGCTTTGACCGGCCCCACCAGCTTCTCCAGCCCGTTCACATTCACCAGCGCGAAGGCCATGACGCTCAGGCCCCACAGCAGATAGCCGGTGACGATGATGGGCTTGCGCTCACCCAGCTTGTCCGACAGTGCGCCCACCACCAGCGTGGTCACCGCTGCCACCACGGCGCTGGCCGCCACCATGGCGGCGATCATCTTCGTGTCCCCGGTGATGGTGTTGTAGAGGAACACGTTGAAGTACATGTTCTCCACCACCCAGGCCACCTGGCCAATGAGCCCAAAGCTCAGCAGCGCCGCCCAGGCTCTCCCGCCCAGACCGTTTTTCTCCTTTTTCCCTGCCATTGTCAGGACCTCCTGTTTTGGTAGAGGCGGATACCATCCGCCCGCGCAATTTACGGTATTGTACGCCTGAAGTGGACAATGCTTACAAAGCGGCCCGAAACCGCCCCTGATCGGGCGGAAAACGGCCATTTTCGTCCAAACCACAATATGTTGTATTATACAACCCCGGGGGCTATCCTGCAAGTAGTGTTTGGCGGAAAAACCAAAAAAAGAAAAATTTCGTTTCTCGACAGATTCCGGCAAACTTCACCGCGTCAAAAAGCTATACTATGCGACAGAGAGCGACATCCGCCGCCCTGATTCTCCACAGTGCCGCCTCTTTCGCCGGGCGGCGGAGAGCCTCTCACCATTCTGCCCGCTCCGGCGGGGATCACATTTTCCATATGGAGGAGCTGCTTATTATGGATTATCAGAAGGAATATGCAAGTCTTGTGGGTCAGATCGATCGGGCAATCTCCATCCTGGAGAGTTACGCGCCCGGTGATCCCATTGTCCGAAAGGCCGGGGACCTCCTCATCGCCGCCCTGCGGGAGGCGGAGGAGCACTATTTACAAACATAAGAGGTAAGGCGGAGAACGGTTTTTCCCACCGTTCCCCGCCTCCCTTTTGCCCTGGTCCCTCAGAAAAAGCGCAAAGAACAAAAAAAGCAGGAAAAAAGATGGATAAACCCCGAATTTTCTCTTTACAATAGGAATTGACTGTGATATAGTAATTTGGCACGCGGCAAAAGCGTGTCATTCCCTGGCTTCGACGGCGGCGGCACCTGCCCCGGCGCGGCCTGCGGAGAATTTATTGGAAAGGTGATTAACCACTATGATGCAGAAAGATCAGAAGACCTCTATCATCGAGGCCAACCGCACCCATGAGACCGACACCGGTTCCCCCGAGGTCCAGGTCGCTATCCTCACCGAGCGGATCAACCAGCTCACCGAGCACCTGAAGGTCCACATCCACGACAACCACAGCCGCCGTGGCCTGTACAAGATGATCGGTAAGCGCCGCAGCCTGCTGGACTATCTGGCTAAGAAGGACATCGAGCGCTATCGTGCCCTCATCGCCAAGCTGGGTATCCGTAAGTAAAGTGAACAGCGCGGGGAGGAGGAAGAATACCCTTCTCCCCGCCTTTCCATCCCCCGAAAAGCCGCTGTTTTAGCAGTTGATCTTGCTGCCGGGCCTGCTTGTGGGCAATTGGGTTTTCCAAACCTGCAAAACTGTGTAGGGGCCGATGTCCTCATCGGCCCGTCTGACGGACCTGCCCATCTGTTCTGAGAACGGGCCGGTGAGGACACCGGCCCCTACAGTCCGGCATCGAGATCAAGTGCTAAAAAGCGGCTCTCAACCAATCAAACAAAAGAAAAGGAGTACGCTATGTCAACCATCATCACCAAGAAGCAGTTCCCCAACTACCGCAAGTACACCATGGATCTGGCGGGCCGCCCCCTGACCCTGGAGACCGGCAAGCTGGCCGAGCTGGCCAACGCCGCCGTCCTGGTCACCTACGGCGAGACCACCGTGCTTTGCACCGCCACCGCCGCCCCCCGTCCCCGCGACGGCATCGACTTCTTCCCCCTGAGCGTGGACTTTGAGGAGAAGATGTACTCCGTGGGCCGCATCCCCGGCAGCTTCATGCGCCGCGAGGGCCGTCCCGGCGAGAAGGGCATCCTCACCAGCCGCGTCATCGACCGCCCCATCCGTCCCCTGTTCCCCGGCGACTTCCGCAACGACGTGTCCATCATGGCCACCGTCATGAGCGTGGATCGGGACTGCTCCCCTGAGATCGCCGCCCTGATCGGCACCTCCGCCGCCCTGGCCATCTCCGACATCCCCTGGAACGGTCCCGTTGGCGCGGTGAAGATGGGCCTGGTGGACGGCAAGATCGTGGTCAACCCCACCGCCGAGCAGAACGAAGTCTCCGACATGGACGTGACCGTGGTCTCCACCGGCAAGAAGGTGGTCATGATCGAGGCCGGGGCCAACGAGGTCCCCAACGACGTCATGTTCGAGGCCATCAAGACCGCCCACGAGGAGAACCAGAAGCAGGTCGCCCTCATCAACCAGATGGTGGCCGAGATCGGCAAGGAGAAGTTCGACTATCCCCACGCCGACTTCAACCAGGAGCTCTTTGACGACATCGTGGCCAACTTCATGGACGAGGCCAAGGCCGCCATGGACACCGACGACAAGAACGTCCGCGAGGCCCGCTGGAACGCCATGATCGAGCACTGGCACGAGAAGTACCTGGAGCAGTACCCCGACATGGACAAGTACCTGGAGGAGTTCACCTACAAGTTCCAGAAGAAGATCGTCAAGGCGTGGCTGCTGGAAGGCCACCGCGTGGACGGCCGCCAGAAGAACGAAATCCGTCCCCTGGCCGCCGAGGTCGGCGTGCTGCCCCGCGTCCACGGTTCCGGCCTCTTCACCCGCGGCCAGACCCAGGTGCTGAGCATCTGCACCCTGGACACCCTCTCCGCCTGCCAGAAGCTGGACACCATCTGGCCCGAGGAGTCCAAGCGCTATATGCACCACTACAACTTCCCCGGCTACTCCGTGGGCGAGGCCAAGCCCTCCCGCTCCCCCGGACGCCGTGAGATTGGCCACGGCGCGCTGGCTGAGCGTGCCCTGCTGCCCGTACTGCCCAGCGAGGACGAGTTCCCCTACGCCATCCGTGTGGTATCCGAGGTTGTTTCCTCCAACGGTTCCACTTCCCAGGGCTCCATCTGCGGCTCCACCCTGGCCCTCATGGATGCCGGCGTACCCATCAAGGCCCCCGTGGCCGGTATCTCCTGCGGCCTCATTCAGGACGACGACGGCTCCTTCACCACCTTCATTGACATCCAGGGCGTGGAGGACTTCCACGGCGAAATGGACTTCAAGGTGGGCGGCACCAAGAAGGGCATCACCGCCATCCAGATGGACCTGAAGAACGACGGCCTGACCATGGAGATCATCCGGAACGCTCTGGACATTACCTACGATGCCCGGTGCGAGATTCTGGATCAGATCATGCTGCCCTGCATCGCCGAGCCTCGCGCCGAGGTCAGCAAGTGGGCGCCCAAGATGATCACCATGCACATTGATCCCGACAACATCCGCGACGTTATCGGCAAGGGCGGCAGCGTGATCCAGAAGATCGTTGCCGACACCGGCGCAAAGATCGACATCGAGGATGACGGCACCATCCGTATCGCCTCCGCCAACGCTGAGTCCGCCGAGGCTGCCAAGCACGCCATTGATCAGATCGTGTTTGTGCCCGAGGTGGGTTCCCTGTACTATGGCCGCGTGGTGCGCCTGATGCAGTTCGGCGCGTTCGTGGAGCTGGCTCCCGGCAAGGACGGTCTGGTGCATATCTCCAAGCTGGCCAACCACCGCGTGGAGAAGGTGGAAGACGTGTGCAAGATCGGCGACATGATGTGGGTCAAGGTCACCGAGATCGACGAGAAGGGCCGCGTGAACCTCAGCCATAAGGACGCTCTCCGCGAGATCGAGGAGAAGAAGGCCCGGGGCGAGGTTATCAAGTAACCTAAATCTTATAAAATCAATAACCGGGCGGGGTGTCAATACCCGCCCGGTTTCTGTTTAGGAGGAATAAAAATGTTATATCTACAGCCCGTATCCCTGACGGATGGAAAAGAATTCTACGACATGCTCCAACGCATTGGGGCCAATGAAACCGGTTATACAAACGCAGTCAACGGCATGGACTACGCCGATTTCCCCGCCTGGCTGGAGAAGCGTGTGAACCGGACAAAGGGCATCGGCCTGGAGGATTGGCAGGTGCCGGACAGCCTGTTCTGGCTGATGGATGACGGCGTTCCTGTGGGCCAAGCCAGCCTGCGCCACCGGCTCACCGACGCACTCCGGGTGGTCGGGGGGCACATTGGCTACGCCATCGCCTCCGACCAGCGGGGGAAGGGCTACGGCAAGGAGCTCCTGCGCCTTATGCTGGCGGAGGCGAGGCGCATGGGGATCACGGAGGAGATCCTGGTGACGGTCAATCCGGACAACATCCCCTCCCGCAAGGTGGCCGAGGCCAACGGCGGGGAGCTTCGCCGGGAGACGGCGGAGCATGTGTATTACTGGTTCCGGTGAGATTTCACTGCCGCACCTGTCTCATAAAATCAAATCCAGCAAACCCATAGGCTATATAGCAGGCCGATGAGGACATCGGCCCCTACAGCAGCGCCGATTTTGTAGGGGCCGGTGTCCTCACCGGCCCGAAATGTCTCAGAAATAAGCATATAGCGGGCGGGCGCACACTGTGCGCCCCTACAGAGAACATACATCAAGAATAAACAACAGCCGGGCAGGTTCATAGGACCTGCCCGGCTTCCGCCGCCCGACTAAGCTTGAGAGACATGTCATTATATAGCAGCTTTGCGATTTGATCAATATCGTCTGTATGTTGATGAATGTAGTTCTGGAGACGCTGCAAATAAGAGGCAGAAGCGGCTGAACCAAACTTTTTCACATCATCCGAAAAACAACGGCAAAAATTTTCCAATGCCAGAATGTCGCCGCTCAATTCGTCAAGCGTATCCCGCAGTTCTTCCGTCAGTCCTTGCTGATATTCTGTCATGAAATCACCTCCGGGAACAGATTACCATCCAGGGTTCCGGAGCGGTGGAAATATTCCAAGTTGGAATATAAATTTTATAGCGAAGCAGACAGGGCGCGTCATAAGACGCGCCCTGTCTGTTCACGGATTCGGGTCCTTCTCCTCCTCATTGTCCGCTGGGTCCAGCAGCACCGGATAGAGAGGCCCCATCATGCCGCCCAATCCGTTCATCGCGCCGCCCACCAGGACAATTGGCCGCTTCTGTTTCCGGCGGCCCTCCTCCGGTTCTTCCGGGGCCAGGAAGGGAACCCCGGTACTCCAATCTATCGACATCTTCTCTCACCTCGTCCATAGCTTACCCGGACGGGGATTTTTTATGGGAGGAAATGATTTCCCCGGTATATCCGCCGCACTTCGGCAAATACTAGCCCCAGGAAATTTTTTGCGAGGAGATGTACCATGGAAATTTCAAAACAGGAATATCAGAAGTATGTCCAGGACCGGGCGAAAAGCTCGCCCATCGTGAAAAACTGCGCCCTGGCGTTCGTCATCGGCGGCGGCATCTGCGTGCTGGGGCAGGCCGTTATGGACGGCTGGATGGCTATGGGCCTGGAAAAGACCGACGCGGGAACGGCCACCTCCATCTGTCTGGTGTTCCTCTCCGTGCTCCTGACGGGGATGAACCTCTACAACAAGCTGGGCCGCTACGGCGGCGCGGGGACGCTGGTTCCCATCACCGGCTTCGCCAATGCAGTAGCCTCCCCGGCCATCGACTTCAAGAGCGAGGGTCTGGTCACCGGCATGGCGGCGAAGATGTTCACCGTGGCCGGGCCGGTGATCGTCTTCGGCGTGACCGCCAGCGTGATTTACGGCGTGATACTGATGCTGCTGTGACGCGGAAAACAGTCCGTCCCTCCGGGGAACGGACTGTTTTCACTTTTTAGAAAATTATGGTGGAAAACCGCGCACACATGTGATATACTATGGTCATCCAAAAATAGGAGGGAAAACTCTATGCCGTATGTTCTTGCCGCAATCGGTATCATCATCCTGATCCTGCTGGTCACCAATATCCAAGTGGTCCAGCAGTCCCGCGCTTTCGTGGTAGAGCGCCTGGGCGCGTACCAGACCACCTGGGGCGTGGGCCTGCACATCAAGCTGCCCTTTATTGACCGGGTAGCCAAGCGGGTAAGCCTGAAGGAGCAGGTCGTTGACTTCGCTCCCCAGCCCGTGATCACCAAGGACAACGTCACCATGCAGATCGACACCGTCATCTATTTCCAGATCATCGACCCCAAGCTGTACGCCTACGGCGTGGAGCACCCCATGAGCGCCATTGAGAACCTGACCGCCACCACGCTCCGCAACATCATCGGCGACCTGGAGCTGGACCAGTCCCTGACCAGCCGCGACCACATCAATACCCAGATGCGCGCCATCCTGGACGAGGCCACCGATCCCTGGGGCATCAAGGTCAACCGCGTGGAGCTGAAGAACATCATCCCGCCCCGGGATATTCAGGACTCCATGGAGAAGCAGATGCGCGCTGAGCGTGAGCGCCGCGAGGCTATCCTCCAGGCCCAGGGCCAGAAGGAGAGCCAGATCCTGGTAGCCGAGGGTGAAAAGCAGTCCGCCATCCTCCGCGCCGACGCCGCCAAGCAGGCCGCCATCCTGGAGGCCGAGGGCCAGGCTGCCGCGATCCTGAAGGTCCAGCAGGCTCTTGCGGATTCCATCAAGCTGCTGAACGACGCCAACCCCAACGATCAGGTGGTAAAGATCAAGGCTCTGGAGGCTTTCCAGGCCGCCGCCGACGGCAAGGCCACCAAGATCATCATCCCCAGCGAGATCCAGGGTCTCGCCGGTCTCGCCACCAGCGCCAAGGCGCTGCTGGAGGGGGACAAGAAGTAAGACTGCCCGCTGACGAAGGAAAAAGCCGCCCCGTCTCGCTTGACAAAGCAAGACGGGGCGGCTATAATAAAGACAAGGAACGGGCGCTGCCGACAAACGGGAGGTCCCTCCTGTTTACTTACAAGAAGTAACCGTCAGGTTGTGGGACCGGGGGCGGTTACTTCTTTTTATTCCGAAACTGTGCAATTTGGATGCACAGCCCTGCGATGCCAATCAATACCAGCGTATATGTAAATAAATCGCCGTATGTGACCACGACATCACCTCCTCTCTACGGAGGAGGCAGAAGCATCCTCCGAGCAGGAGGAACCCATACCCTGTCTGTTATATATGCAGCGCCCGGCCCAGCCCTTCGCTGGGCTTTTTTATTTTATCAGATATGCGGCATATTGTCAAAGATTTTCCTTTTTTGCATGAAAAGGACGATAAAAAGGCAGGCCCAGCGGCCTGCCTTTTATTTACTTTCCTACAAAACAAAATTCCCTGGCACATTTCTGCGCGGTTTTCGTCTATAAGAGTGAAAGAGGTGATCCCCATGAACAAAAAGCTGCTGGCCCTCTACAGTCTGACCCATTTCTGGGTAGATCTCAGCTGCGCGTTTCTGGTATTCCGGACACTGTCCGGCGGCTCGGACTTTGCGCTGTGCCTGCTGCTGTATAACTTCTGCGCCTTCGCGCTGCAAATGCCCTTTGGACTGCTGGCGGACCGGCTGGACCGAAATGGAGTAGTTGCCGCCGGGGGGTGTGCTCTGGTCGCGCTGGCGTATCTTCTCCCCCTGCCGCTCCTCACCGCCGTGACGGCGGGAGTGGGGAATGCCATGTTCCATCTGGGCGGCGGCATCGACGTGCTGAACCGGAGTCAAACCAAAGCCCGGGCGCTGGGTATTTTTGTCTCCCCGGGGGCGCTGGGGCTGTTTATCGGGACCATATGGGGCAAGAGTACGTCGCCCGCGCTCTGGGTTGGACCAGCGGGACTGCTGGCATTGGGGGCGGCCATCCTGTGGTTGTGCCGCCGGACCTTTGGCTCCCTCCGCTCCGATAATGCATCGGTGGATGTGTCCGCCCCCAATGGATACGCGCCTCTGCTGCCGCTGTTTCTGGTGGTGGTACTGCGGTCCTACATGGGTATGAACCAGGCTTTTGTCTGGAAAGCGGAGTGGGCCGCGGTGCTGACCCTGGCGCTGGTGCTGGGCAAGACGGCGGGAGGCTTCGCTATGGACCGGTGGGGGGCGAAGCGGGCCTCCGGGTGGAGTCTGGGGCTGGCGGCGGCGCTGTATCTGCTCTCCGCCATGCCGCTGCCCGGAATTTTAGCGGTGTTCCTGTTCAACATGACCATGCCGGTGACCCTGTGGGCGGCGGCACGGGTGACGCCGGGAGCCAAGGGGTTTTCCTTTGGCCTGCTGACCTTTGCGCTGTTTCTGGGGTATCTGCCATCCTTCCTGGGCTGGCCGAACCTGCTGACGGGGCCGGTGAGCTATGCGGCAGTCGCCCTGGTCAGTCTGGCGCTGCTGTGGCTGCCTCTGCGGAAGGAGGCAGAGCGATGTTGACGATTTTGGCGGTCTCTCTGCTGCTGACGCTGATATTTGAGGAGGGCTTCGCCCTGGTGTGGGGTCTCCGGGGGCGGCGGGAGCTAGGGCTGGTGGCGCTGGTGAACTGCCTGACGAATCCACCGGTGGTACTGCTATACTACACGGCCACCGGACTGTGGCATTGGAACGCGATTCCGGTGACACTGGCGCTGGAGGCGGCGGCGGTGATCGTGGAGTGGCGGTGCTACCGGGCGTTCTCGGAGCAGGTGAAGCGGCCCTTTTTGTTTGCTCTGCTGATCAATCTGTTTTCCTATGGCGCGGGATGCGTCATCAATTTGCTGTGAATAGGGAGGATTCTGAGATGAAAAAGACATTGACTGTGACAATGTGCCTGCTGACCATGCTGGCCTTGACAACAGTGGCCCACGCAGACGTGATCGCCGGACCGGCAGTGGCGCTGTTCTATACCGTCCGGCTCTTGCCGTGGATTCTGGTGGGAGCTGTGGTGGGTGTTACTGTATTCCTGCTGAGAAAATTCTGGAAAAAGAAGAAATGAGGTATCTGTGATGAAACGTGTTTTGACTTGTGCATTAACTCTGGTCATGCTCCTGACCCTCTCCGTCCCCGCCTTTGCGGACATCGTATGGGAGCCGGACAACAGCTTCTATGAAAAGCACCGGGGCGAGTGTACTTATATTGGCCGGGGTTATTACGCCAACGGCCCGGACGGCTTTGTCACCCTCTACGACGCCCCTAACGGCAGTATTGTTGAGGGACAGTACCAGAATGGAAATACCCTGTGGGTCTACTATCAGTACTGGAACTGGGGCTGCATCACAGTATTTGGCGACGAGGGTCAGGTCAACGGCTGGGTCCCCATGTCGGACCTGTATCTGGTCTACGATCACATCTCCTTCGAGGAGGAGTACGGCGATCAGTTCCGGGGCTATAACGGTGAGTTTGCGGATTACGTCTGCCAGCAGGATGAGGAGACATTCTGGCTGTGGGAGTATCCCCACGCCGGGGAGCCGAAGGAGACGCTTCCCATGCGGCAGGAATTTCTGGACGCCCTGCGGGGGACAGAAAATACGCCCAGCTATATTTCCAAGGTCTACACCGATGAAAACGGCCTCAACTGGGGCTATGTGGGCTACATGTACGGTATCCGCAATTTCTGGATCCTATTGGACAATCCTACCGGCGACGGGATCATGACTTCTTGTATTGACAAGGTGGATGATCTGATCTATAGCGGCGTGCTGACGGCGCCCCAGGAGCCGGTTTTACCCACTCAGTCCTATATTCCCTACATCTTGGTGGCAGTTGTGGTGGGCGCGACCGGCGGCATTCTTATATACTTTTACGGCAAGAAGCGGAAATCGACGGATTGACCCCTTGCACACCGGCCCGCTTTCGGTTACAATGGAGAGGACTTCGTAACCGAGGTGACAGCCGTGAAGAAAACGTACAAGCCCTTAGGGCTCTATATCCATATCCCCTTCTGCAAGAGCAAGTGCATCTACTGTGACTTCTACTCCCTGCCCAATGCCGAGGCCCAGATGGATCGCTATGTCTCCGCCCTCTGCCGCCAGCTGGCGGAGATCGCCCAGCGAACTACCGCCCACGAGGTGGACACCGTCTATTTCGGCGGCGGCACGCCGTCCTGGCTGGGGGAGAAGCGCCTGCGGCAGATTCTGAAAACAGTGGAAAAGCACTACCGCCTCGCCAAAAAGGCGGAGATCACCCTGGAGGCCAACCCAGACAGCGCCGGGGACTGGAAAAATCTCCGCACTCTCCGCCGCGCGGGGTTCAACCGGATCTCCCTGGGCGTGCAGTCGGCGGACGATGAGCAGCTCCAGCAGCTGGGCCGCCCCCATACCTTTGCCCAGGCCCAGGAGGCGGCGGCCGCCGCACGGAAGGCGAAGATCAAAAATGTATCTCTGGATCTGATCTATGGCCTCCCCGGCCAGACCATGGAGAGCTGGCAGGACACGGTGGAAAAGGCCGCCGCCCTGAACCCGGAGCACCTGAGCTGCTACGGGCTGAAGGTGGAGGAGGGCACCCCTCTGTGGGACATGCAGAAAGATTTGATCCTCCCGGACGACGACGCCCAGGCGGACATGTACTTATGGACCGTCCAGCGTCTCGCGGAGCTAGGCTACCGGCAGTATGAGATCTCCAACTTTGCCAAGCCGGACTATGAGTCCCGGCACAATCTGAAATACTGGACCCTGGGTGAATACGCCGGATTCGGCCCCGGAGCACACTCCGATCTGGGGGACGTGCGGTACGCCTATGTCCGGGATCTGGCGGTATACTGCGAGGGCGTGGAGACCGAGGGGGATATTCTCTCGGAGAATGAGCGCATCCCGTCCCGGGCGCGGGATACGGAGTACATCATGCTGGGCCTGCGAATTACGCATGGTCTCTCCCGGCAGGAATTTGAGTACCGGTTCCGTCTGCCTTTTGATCCGATCCAGGCAGTCCTGGAGCGGTTTGAAAAGAGCGGTCATGCCGCCCTGCAAAGTGGCCGTTGGCATCTGACCCCGGAGGGTTTTTTGGTCTCCAATCAGATCATAGGCCAGTGTCTGGAGGCGCTGGCGGAGGAAAAGCTGCGCCGGGAGAGGGCCACTATGAATCACGATTACCGGGTGCGATAAGCACCCGGTAATTTTTTACTGCTCAAAATTATTGACAAACGATAATTCTTATGCTATGATACCAACACAAATTATCGCAAAACAATAATCAAGGAGAACCGCTATGACAATCGGAATGCTGACAAGTCTGGGGGAATGGCTGAGAGAGCTGTCCCTCTCCGGCGGAGGGGGCAACGCCGCCGCCTGGGGGATCGTGCTGGCACTGACGGCCCTGCCGGCCCTGGGACTGCTGTGGAAAAAGAGATGTAAATATGATTGGCTTTTGCTGCTGGCGTCAGGGGAAATTCTGGCGGGGCTGTTTTTTCTGGTGAACCCCACGCTGCTGGTGGCGGAGTATGACGCCAGATTATTCATCAGCTGGGCCGCCTCCGGATGTGTGGGGGCGACGCTGCTGGCCTGGGCAGTGCTGCGGGGGCTGAAAAATATCCTGGCGGCGGAGAGTCCGGGGCGGACCACGGAGCGGCTGCTGCGGTGGTCATCGTGGCTGCTGGCGTTCCTGGCCACCGTGGCACAGGGAATCAATGTGTGGCAGGAGATCAGGCGCGTGACGGAAAGCAACACCGCACTGGACACCGGGGCGCTGGTGCCCACCTATCTGACGCTGGGCGTACTGGCAATCATGGACCTGATCCCCACCCTGCTGTGCTGTCAGGTGCTGCGGTGGGGCGGAAAGCTGGGACTGCGGATGGAAGAAGACCCCTTCGGCGAGGAGACGGTCACCTTGGCGGAGGAGCTGGGGGGACAGGGCGTCAGGATGGCGGCGGTGTCGGTGGGCATCTGCGTAGTGGGGAACCTGCTGCAATTCTTCTTGCTGCCGGTGCTGCACTCCGCGCAGTTCAGCGTCTCGTTCCCCTTTGCCTCCGTACTGCTGGCGGTGGTGCTGGGACTGCTGTGCCGGTACTTCCGGCGGGCCAAGGAAGTCAGCGATGACAATGAGAGCATCATATAGGTGAACGCCATGGCTATCACAGTACATTTGGATGAAATGCTGAAAGCCCGCGGCATGACCGGGAAGGAGCTGTGCGCCAAGGTGGGGATCACCGAGGCCAATCTGTCCATCCTCCGCTCTGGCAAGGCCAACGGCGTGCGGTTCCATACCATCAACAGGATATGCTACTATCTGGACTGCGGCGTGGGGGACATCCTGCGCTTTGACGGGAGACTGGAGGACAACGATGAAGAAAAGTAAATGGCTGCTGTGCGCGCTGGCGGCACTATTGCTGGCGGGGTGCTCCCTGGCGAGGCCGGAGGAACAAAAGCCGGGCGGCGACCGGTTCGCAGGGTTCTATGTAGTCTACAGCCCCAATGGTTCATCGAAGAAATTTTATAACAACCTCTGTCTGGAGGAGTACGGTACGGATTCCTTCAGCACGGACCAATTCGGGACTCTGAGCGTTCCGCAGGAGGTACTGTTTGCCACGGAGGACAGACCGGGAAAATACGTTTTCCCGGGAATGGAGGGCGGATACAGCCTGTTTTTGATTGAGAGAAACGAGACGTACGGACCTGCCAGCGAAGTAGTTTCCAACATGGCCCCCGGCGAAAAGGGCAACACCATCCGTGTTACCGACAACGGAACAGCCAACACCCTCAACGGCACCATCTATTACGGACCGCCTCTGGGGGCGGAGGATTGGGATCAATATGAGAATGACGGCGTATGGACGTGCTACCGGGTCTACCAGACGAAGGACGGCAGAGTTTATCTCGACGGCAGCGGAAACAGCAGCAGCGGCGGCGGCGGATTCGGCTACGGCGAGAACCAGACGCAGACTACCACCGACTGGAACGGCGAGACCGTCACGGAGAGCATCGAAGTCAACGTATGGGTGGAAATAGTGGACCGGCTGGAGCGGCTGGTGGTAACGCAGTTTGACGAAACCAACGCCATCGTCCGTTCCGACGACCTGGCCCTGCGGGACGAGCTTCCGGAGATCGCCTGCGAGCCGGAGACGGCCTGGGTGCTGGTGGAGGAGATCAGCGCNGNCGGNACGGTCCGTACAACCTACAACGTCCCGGAGGAGGGGGAGGATTCCATTTCCCATATGGTAGTCCTGCTGNACGACGANGGACTGGGACGGCTGACNTATCTGACGATCCGGCCATGACNNATACGACGCCCNCATACTTTTTCTTGNGAAGAAAAAAGTNTGNGGGCGTNGGAATNTTAAAGNGACTCNTCCAGAATGGCGCATCCCCACTCGGGCAGCGTCAGCGGATCGCCGGCCTGATACNGCTTTCCCGTCAGCAGGTCTGTCCCNCTCCAGCTGCCGGGNACCTCCTGGTCATCCTGCGAATAATTCAGGAAGAAGCGNACNGNNGTCCCCGCCTGCGTCGTNCCGCTGCGGANCACCACCGGCCAGCGCGCCTCCGGNACCGGNATNCCGGCGTCTTTGACCGCCNCCAGCAGATACNTTTTCAGNGCNTCCGGCGGGAGCATNGTNCCCAGATACCANGCCGTTCCTTTTCCGTANTGGTTTCGCGTAACGGCGGCATATTTNCCCCAGTAGCGGTGCTCATAATNTGCANCAGNNNCCGCCTGNTCCGGCTTGAGCAGNTCCATCCAGTACTGCGCCTGCGCACCGTCCACNGAGACGTTGACAGGNCGGGTGTACTGGTTATAGGTCATGCCGAATACGTCCGTCAGNCCGTGGGGCAGCTTGTCGTGATAGATNTTGACATGCTTATCCGNCACAAAGCTGCGGAAGGTCGCNAAGACCGTGCCCCCTCCCGCNACGAAATCCCGCACNCGCTCCGGCATACTGTTGTGGATGGANTACAGCTCNGGGAANATNACCAGATCATAGCCGGACCAGTCCTGTTCCTGGGCGAACAGGACNTCGCACTCCAGATTCAGCTCAAAGAGCGCGTCATAGACCCAGTGGACCACGTCGTTATAGCTCAGATCCNNGTGGGTGGCAAACCAGCGCAGCGCATTGACGGTGTTNGTGCTGACGATCAGCGCGATGCGGTTCTTCTTCCGCAGACCGGAGAGCCTGGGCGAAAGGCGCTTCAGCTCNCTGCCNATCTCACAGGCCTCGTCATAGGTGGGATTGGGCTCAAGGTCGTGGCTCAGAAGCCCCTTCCAGTAGCTTTCCAGGCCATTGTGNATGGAGTGCCAGTTCCAGTACATCACGCCGCAGGCGCCTGACGCGAGGTGGCTCATCGCCATCAGCCGNAGCTGCCCCGGATAGGGGAGCCATTCGGCAAANGCCTGGGCCTGGCTCTCCAGGACCAGATANTTNTCATGNCGGAGCGAGCGCATNACNTCGCCGCCGAAGGCGATCTCCCGGCCCGTCAGCCGGTCCTGGGCAAAGCAGTAGATATCCGTACCGATCAGNGTCAGGGCCTTNGCCGNNTGCCAGTGGCAGATNTCCGGCTGNACGCCCCATGAATANCCGCCCTGNGNNCCNGGNCCGCCAAAGCTCCNCCACTCNTAGTCAAANTTCTGTGTGATNAACTGATCNGGGCGCAGATATTCCTTNACNATTTCAGACTGCCAGAGGAGGAACTCCTCCGCCAGCTGCCGCTGGAACTTGGCAAAGGCGCAGCCGTAGCTCCCGTTAATGGTCCCCACGGGGTTNGGCAGGTCCTCAAATCTGGTGACAGANCAGCTCCAATAATTNAGNCCAAAGGCCTCNTTGACTTCCTCNATNGTCTTGAATTTCGTTTGCAGCCAGCGNTGAAACAGGATCNTCACTTTATCCCCGGCGGTNCCGTAATGCTTGGTNTCGTTGTCNATCTGAAAGCCGATCACGTTTTTCCGNTTGACNGTNTGGGAGACNAGGGCGCGGATGATCCGTTCGGCATAAAAGCGATAGGTCGGGTTCGTGATATCCATGTTCTGCCTGGGGCCNAATTTGGCCTTGCCGTCCTTNGTCGTCACCAGNACNTCNGGATCAAGCTGTACCAGCCAGTGGGGAACGGCGTAGGTGGGCGTTCCGACNATCACATTCANGCCGTACCGCTCCGCCGCGTCGATGACCCGGTCAACATGGGAAAAATCATACACACCCGGCGACGGCTCCTCCACGCTCCAGGTGGACTCCGCGATGCGGATNGTATTGAATCCGGCCTCGACCATCATNTTCATNTCCGTCTCCAGCCGTTCACAGGGCATATACTCNTCATAATACGCCGCGCCAAACAGGAATTGATTGATCTGNTCCATCNTTCTGCTCNCCCAATNGNTTTTATAAAAANGTGTCGTCCCCGGTTANNAGGTATTCAAAGAANTCAAAATCNGCATAATGGCGGTGCCGCACCCGGTCNGCGCAGGTNATGCCCACCATNGTGCCGGTAAACTCGCCGTACTTGCAGTACTCNTCGGANAATTTGCTGGTNNCGAAGNNCGGNCCGATNTTCCGGTANTCCTCTCCGTCCGCGCTCCACTCGAACCAGCACCGCCGNCCCTCCACNTACAGCCGCAGCCATACNAAGCCGCNGCCCACCGGTGTGCGCNCGTCCAGATACTCCGTCCGGACGCCNTTCTCCATCCGNATCACCAGCAGCGCGTCCTGNCCCAGGGTTTCGCTGCGGTATTTGCGGAGGTTGAGGTAATTCATGTTGTCGTAGTAGAGGATCAGNCCCGCGCTGTGCTGGGGGACCTCCGGATAGAANTCCATCTTGGTGGTNANCCGCACNTGGANGCTGGTCAGNTTCCGGGCCAGNATNCTCACCCTGTTCAGACTGGTCCGGGACTCCTGGCCCCGCAGCCGGACGAAGCCGGGCCGNGCCTTCAGGTCAGCGAACCGCTCCGGCATGATCCGGGGCGCATAGTAGAAGTTNCCAAGCGTGTCCCCGTCGAAATCATCNAANTCAGGCGGCTGGGGCAGGGGGCAGTCCGGCAGGTCCGGNTCCGGGACNTCCACCTGGGCCANATTTCCGCCGTCCGCCATCCGCAGCCAGCCGTCATCNGTCCANACCATCTTCTGGATNGCNGTNTCCCGGCCCAGNGTGCAGCGCANCTCCGGNACAAAGGGCCGGGCNCAGAGATGGACCAGATAGGTCTCCCCGTTGGGCAGGTCCACATAGCTGCCGTGGCCGGATTTTTGCAGGACGGAATCCGGATTGAAGTATTTCGGNTTGAGGTGGTCCGGNTCGTGCCGCTCGTAGGANTACCCNGGGACNCTGGTGACAATGGGGTTGGCCGGGTCCTTGACATAGGGGCCGTTNACCTGGGTGGANCGGCCCATGGTGACGCANTGGTTGTACCCNGTGCCGCCCTCGGCGCACATGAGGTANTAGTACTTCCCNCGCCGGGTCAGATGGGGCGCCTCAATGCACCCCCGGTCCGTGCCGCCCCACCAGATCCGCTGGGGGTAGCCGGTGATCTCCTTTTTCACCGGGTCGTACTCCACCAGNCAGATGGCCCCCGGCTTCTCGTAGTTCTCCCGGGTCTCCCAGTCCAGGGANACGACGTACTTCCGCCCGTCGGCATCGTGGAACAGGGANGCATCGAACCCGGCGGAGTGGAGGTACACCGGCTCGCTCCAGGGCCCCCGGATGTCCNTNGCGGTGACCAGGAAGTTGTCCACATCNAAATACCGGGCGTTCATGGAGTTCATCACNCCGTAGACCACGTAAAACANNTCCTCCGCCTCGCAGTAGGTCAGACAGGGGGCCCAGATGCCCTTTGCGGAGGGCAGNTTTTTCANATCCACCGCCTCGTCGTCGGTGAGAATGTGGGTNTACAGCTCCCAGTGCTTCAGGTCACGGGAATGNTAGACCGGAATGCCGGGCATCCACTCAAAGGTGGATACCGCCAGATAAAAATCATCCCCCTTGCGGCAGATGCANGGGTCTGGNTTGAAGCCGGGGAGAATGGGNTTGCGGATCATAGCCGGTCCTCCTTTTTTCACTGTGCAGAGCAGGGGACAGCCGGTGGGGCTGTCCCCTGCTCGATTTCATATNNATNG
>JAAVHD010000048.1:0-37623 GCA_014799915.1 Oscillibacter sp. | reverse complement strand
TTACTTGCTGCCCTTCCAGCGGCCGTTGGCCAGATCCTCGACCACNTTGCNGTAGTACTTGTCGATATCCATAAAGAACAGGCAGGTCATGCCGACGACGCAGACGATCACAGGCACCCAGATNCAGGCCACATTGATGGCCGCGATGGAGCTTGCGCTGTACGGNTCCACATCNAATCCGCCCGCGCCCAGGATCCAGCCCANGGCGGCGGTGCCGATNCCGGAGCCNACCTTCATGCAGAAGGAGGAAGCNGCNTTGCCCATGCCNGCGGCCTGNACGTTGGTCTTCCACTGGCCGTAGGTNATGGCATCCTGGAGNACACCGAACATGGTNGCCGCGCCGCAGCCNAAGCCNGCGCCCTTGAGGATATTGCAGGCNACCACCATCGTGACGTTGCCGCCCGCCATGGAGGTCAGAATGAAGCCCACGCCGGAGACTGCCATNCCGATAAAGCCCAGCCAGCGCTTGCTCAGCTTCTTCATGATGAACGGCGTGATGAACATCATGCCCATCTGGGCCATNGACAGGGAGTTGGACAGGATCGCGTAGGAGCCCTCATCNCCGAGGACGTACTGGGAGAAATAGTAGTTGCCGCCAAAGAANGTGGACATCATGAAATACATGGCAAACAGCTGGATCACGTTGAGNATCCAGTATTTGTTGGTGACCAGNCTCTTCAGGCACTCNATNACAGAGGGGCCCTTGGCCTTNTCGCCGGAGGCGGAAGCGGCNGGTTCCTGNACCACGCGCTCCTTGCAGAAGAANAAGGTNACNAAGTTCAGAACCAGGAAGGCGATCATCAGGATCACAAAGGTGATGGTCCAGCCCATCTGGCTGGTGNTGTCGCCGCCGCCGAAGAAGCGGCACANGGGCATGACNANGGAGTTGANGGTCATGGTNCCGAAGGTNGCCAGCAGCATCCGGAAGTTGCCCAGCAGGCCGCGCTCGTACTGGTTGGTGGTCATCANGCCCTGCATGGTGGCNTAGGGCACNTTCAGGCCGGTNTAGAACACGGTGGANACCAGGTTATAGCTGATGAACATGTAGCCGATCTGCATAGCGCCNGTGAGNCTGCTGNGGCACGGAGAACATCAGCACCGTNCANACCGCCAGGGGGATGCTCATACGGATGATCCAGGGACGGGCCTTGCCCCACTTGCTCTTGGTGTTGTCCACGATGCGGCCCATAATCAGGTCGGAAACNCCGTCNAANATNTTNGAGATAGCCATCACGCTGGCGGCGGTAGCCGCGGCNACGCCCANCACGTCGGTGTAGTACACCAGAAGGAACGCGGAGATNGCGGANTAAACCAGGTTGCCCGCGTAGTCGCCCAGNCCGTAGGCNANNCGNTCCAGNAANCTCAGNTTNGCGTTNGGGTCCAATGCTTTCATTTGNTGCGTACTCATTTTATTATATTCTCCCTTTCANTTCAAGTATTTTCTNAGCCTTCCNCCGGGAACCAGCCNAGGTCCACGCTCTTACCCAGNTCCCAGCTGTCCCAGCCCATCCAGCTGCACTCGTTGACAGTGTCCAGCAGCAGCTTGTAGCTCCAGTAGAAGTAGCCGCTGCCCTTCTTCCATGCGTCCAGCTGGGCCTGGCCCACGGTCTGATAGATTTTTGCCTTCTCCTCCGGGGAGAGGACCGCGCTCTCGCCGAAATCCAAGCCGTTCAGGGAGGTCTGCCCGCCCTTGGTATCCATGCCCACGGCAAGGGAGTTGAACAGGCACCACTCGCCGCACACAATGGGCACATACTCCTGGACCTCGGCGACGTCCTTCGCAAAATGCTCCTCGATGTACGCCTTGTAGCCCTCAAGGGTCTGCTCGCAGCCCATCATCTCCGCCATCATCAGATACTGGTGGGTGTCCAGGACCACATGGCCCTGATACTTCTCCTGGGTCAGGAAGTCCTTCCATGCTTTCAGCTGGAAGGCGTCGTGGAATACCACAAAAGCGTCATCCTTGATATTGGGCCAGATGCGGTCATAGGCGTTGGCATAGAACTCCCGCAGGAATTCCATGGTGTTGGGCGCGCTGCCCGCCGCCAGCTCCGGTTCCACCGGGGTGTAGCGGCTCTGGACTCCCATCGTGGTCCAGATAGGCTCGGTAATGGGCTCGTTGATGGGGGTGATCCCAAACAACCCCTTGCGCTGGCCGTAGCGCTTGGCCAGCTTCTCCAGCACGTCCAGAACGAAGTCCACTTCCTCCGGGGTCTGGCTCCACTTGCACACGCCGCAGATGCCGCCGTTGTCAAAGCCGTTCTGGCTCAGAGGGGCGGTGTGCAGGTCAATGAGAATTTGCAGATCATATTTCTCTGCCCAGGAGAACGCCTTGTCCAGCTCCTCGATGCAGCCAATAAAGGGAGGACGGTCTCCAAAGATGAAATAGGGTACAGGGATGCGGACAGTATTCAGACCGATGCGCTTGATGGTGGCAAAGTCCCGCTCGGTGATATACTCGCTGCGGTGGATCTTCATCCGGGCCTCGTAGACCTCAGGGGAGAGCTGCCGGGGGAGGTAGTACTCGTCCTCGGCGGTGGTGCCGTCAAAGAGGGCGGGACTCATCCACTTCTCCAGTACCAGCCAGTTGCCGAGATTCACGCCTTTCACATACATGGGGGTTCCTTCCTTTCACACATATATTTCGCCGGGATTCCTTACAGACAAAAGCATATAAAAAAACAGCGCCGGTTCCTATCAAAAAACCGAACGCTGTATCAGAAATCTGTTATGAAATTACTTTTCTACCAATCGCATAAGAAATGGCAATATTTTTTGTGCAAATCGCAAAAAGCCATCACTTATCAGACTGCTTGCCGTAGCGCTCCCGGTACTGTTTGGGCGTCATGCCCGTCCACTTCTTGAACGCCTGGCCGAAGTGGCTCTGGGAGGAAAAGCCCAGAGAGAAAGCCAGGGTACCGTAGGCGTCGTCGGTGTAGGCCAGGTGTTTTTTGGCGGCGGTGATCTTTTCCCGGGTAATATAATCCGTCAGCTTGATCCCCTCCTCCCGGACGAACAGGTGGGACAGATGATCCGGCGTGACCTCCAGCTGCCGGGCCAGCTCCTTCACGGGCAGGCGGGAGTGGAGCTGCTGGACGATAAGGGCCTTGCACCGGGCCACCAGGGCGCTGTGCCCCCCGCCGGAGGACAGATTCCGGACCGCCATGCAGAACTCCACCTCCACCTGGCGGCACAGGGCCGTGACCTCGCCCACATTGTTCAGCTCCTCCGCCCGCTGGATAAAGGCGTCGGACATGGAGAAGGCCACTTCCGGCAGCATTCCGCCCGCGATGGCGGACCGGCTGGCCAAGGTGGTGAGCACAATGGTGAGGTTCTTTGCGTGCCGCAGGGGATCGTGGGACAAAACGCCGATTTTACCCACGTAGGTCTCGGCGAAGCTGCGGTACAGGGCCTCCAGGTCGCCGGTGCGGATACTCTCCTGTTCCCGCAGCTCCTGGTCGTAGGGGTTGTGGACAGCGGCGGATTCCTGGAGCGTATAGAACACCTGATGGACCTTCTCCTGCATGGCCTGCTCGAAGCGCCGGTCGCAGAAGCTGCGCAGCAACAGTTCGCTGGACTCCATCTCGCTTCCGGTGAGCTGTTCGTGGAGGAGAAGCAGCAGCTCCATGAAATCGTACAGATAGATGCCGCTGACCCGGTAGGGCTTCCTAGGGTCCATCCCGTGCCTGCGGACCAGCCGCCTGGCTGCCGCCACCGGGTCCCGGCCCACGCAGCAGGGGCCCAGGAGATAGACCGTCTCCCCGTCCCGGACCGCGCCGTAGACGATCTCCTCCGCCTCCAGGTGGAGGATGGGCGCTTCTCTACGCCCCTTTTCCAGCAGCATCGCCAGATACTCCTCATCGCAGGAGAGCACATCCTGCTGCTCACCGTGATCCACATAGATGGCGGTCTGGTTCCCGGCAGCGTCGTAGACGCGGATAGGCGCGTGGAGCAGCCGGATAATGCGGGTGCAGAGCCGTTCTGTCGTCAGCATAGCAATATCCCCCCCTTGAACAAGTCGTCATTGCGTGAAGCGGCAGTCCGCCCTCCTCTGTGACTTCACACAGGCAAAACGCACTTGAAATCAAGGCATTATAGCAAAAATCAACAGGCCCGTCAACAAAAATTCATGCCGCTTGAATGCAAAAGAGCTTTTCAACGCCCAGCATGTGTTCGGGACAAATGATGGGAAGATATTGCATTTGAAACAGATTTCAGTTAAAATTAAACAAAACCATTTTAAGGAGGAACGTCTATGGCCACGATCCATATCGATGAAACCAGACCCCTTGGCCGCATTGCTCCGGAGATCTACGGGCACTTCTCCGAGCACCTGGGGCGGTGCATCTATGAGGGCATCTTTGTAAAGCCGGACAGCGGCATCCCCAACGTCAACGGGATGCGCACCGACGTGGTGGAGGCCCTGAAGGAGATCCGGGTGCCGGTGCTGCGCTGGCCCGGCGGGTGCTTCGCTGACGAGTACCACTGGAAAGACGGCGTCGGCCCCCTGGAGAGCCGCAAGCGGATGGTCAATACCCACTGGGGCGGGGTGGTGGAGGACAACTCCTTCGGCACTCACGAGTTTTTCGAGCTCTGCCGCCAGCTGGGGTGCAAGACCTATGTCAACGGCAACGTGGGCAGCGGCACCGTACAGGAGATGAGCGAGTGGGTGGAGTACATGACCTTCGACGGCGTGTCCCCCATGGCTGAAATGCGAGCCCGGAATGGACACAGGGAGCCCTGGAAGGTGGACTACTTCGGCGTGGGCAATGAGAACTGGGGCTGCGGCGGCAATATGACCCCGACGTACTACGCCAACCTCTACCGCCGGTATCAGACCTACGTGCGCCATTACGACCACGCCGCGCCCATTCAGAAAATCTGCGGCGGACCCAACGCGGACGATGTCAAATGGACGAAAAAGGTGCTGAAAACCTGCTTTGCCCACCCCCAGCCGGAGGACGCCCACGGATTTATGGACGGGCTGAGCCTCCACTACTACGTCTTTCCCGGCGGATGGCAGAACAAGGGCAGCGCCACGGTCTTCACCGAGGAGGAGTGGTACACCACCATACAGAAAGCCCTCTATATGGAGGAGCTGATCAACCTCCACGGGGGCGTCATGGACAAGTACGACCCGGAGAAGAAGATCGGGCTGATCGTGGACGAGTGGGGCGTATGGCACGAGGTGGAGCCGGGGACCAACCCGGGCTTCCTCTACCAGCAGAACACCATGCGGGACGCGCTGGTGGCGGCGGTGACGCTGAACATCTTCAACAACCACTGTGACCGGGTGAAGATGGCCTGCATCGCCCAGATGGTGAACGTACTGCAATCCGTGCTACTCACCGAAGGGCCCCGGATGATCAAGACGCCCACATGGCACGTATTCCACATGTACCGGGATCACCAGGGGGCCCAGGCCCTGACTGTGACAGCGGAGGATGTGGGGACCGCCGGTGGTGAGGCCATGCCCGCGGTGCAGGTATCCGCCTCCAAGGCGGAGGACGGTGTCATCACCGTGACGGCGGCAAACCTGTCCATGACCGAGAGCCAGACAGTGCGTCTGGCCCTGACGGCGCGGAAGCCGGAGAAGGCCTCCGGTACGCTGCTGGCGGGCGAGGCCCATCTGCACAACACCTTTGACGAGCCGGAGGCCGTGAAGGAACAGACGCTGGCGGTGACGCTGACAGAGAATGGCGCGGAGTTTACGCTGCCGCCCTGCGGCGTGGCGTCGGTGCGTCTGGCGTGATGGAGCGCCGGTGCCGGAGGTGCCTGCTGGAGGAGTTCGACGAGGCGGAATACATACGGACCCTGAAGGCCCACATTGAGAGTACGCCCCAGCGGGAGCGCACGCCGGAGGACGTTTATACCAGGAGGCTGGAGACATGCAAAAACTGCGATTTTCTGGAGGCAGGCACATGTATGGCCTGCGGCTGCTATGTGGAGCTGCGGGCCGCGTCCAGACGGGGCAGATGCCCCTATAAAAAGTGGTAAATAAGAAGGAGGCACACCATGAATTTCAAAAACACGGCGCTGGGGATCGAGTTCGGTTCCACGAAGATCAANGCGGTCCTGATNGACCNGGACCACAANCCTGTTGTGTCCGGCGGCTACGACTGGGAAAACCGGCTGGNNGACGGGATCTGGACCTACTCCCTGGAGGACGTNCATAAGGGNATGCAGGCCTGNTACGCGGATCTGGCTANGAATGTGCGGGAGAANTACGGCCAGGACCTGACGGAAGTGGGGGCCATCGGCATCTCCGGCATGATGCACGGATATCTGCCCTTTGANAAGGACGGCNATCAGCTCACCGCCTTCCGCACCTGGCGCAACACCATCACCGGCGAGGCGGCGGAGAAGCTGACGGCGTGCTTCGGCTTCAACATCCCCCAGCGGTGGAGCGTGGCCCACCTTTATCAGGCCATGCTGAACNGNGAGGAGCATCTGNCCCGCCTGGACCACCTGACGACTCTGGCCGGTTACATCCANTGGCGGCTCACCGGCCGGAAGGTCATGGGCGTCGGCGANGCNGCGGGCATGTTNCCCATTGACAGCGAAAAGCTGGACTTCGACCAGGGCATGGTGGAGAAGTTCGACGCGCTGGTGGCCGAAAAGGGCTATACCTGGCGCTTCCGGGACGTGTTCCCCCAGGTGCTGGCCGCCGGAGAGGAGGCGGGCTGCCTCACCGAGGAGGGCGCACGGTTCCTTGACCCCTCCGGGAAGCTGAAAGCGGGCATCCCCNTNGCNCCGCCNGAGGGCGACGCGGGCACNGGCATGGCCGCTACCAACTCCGTCCGGGTNCANACCGGCAANGTGTCCGCCGGGACCAGNGACTTCGCCATGGTGGTATTGGATAANCCCCTNGGCGTCCACCGGGAGATCGACATGGTGACCACGCCCGCCGGTGCGCCGGTGGCCATGGTCCACTGCAACAACTGCACCAGCGACATCAACGCCTGGGTCAANCTGTTCGGGGAATTTGCCGCCGCCATCGGGNCCGAGGTGAGCAAAAATCAGCTCTATACCCTGCTGTTCCAGAAGGCCCTGGAGGGNGATCCGGACTGCGGCGGNCTGCTGAGCTACAACTANTTCTCCGGCGAGGGCGTNACNGACCTGGACGCCGGACGGCCCGTCTTNGCCCGGATGCCGGACAGCCGGTTNACCCTGGCCAACTTCATGCGGACCCATCTGCTCTCCGCGCTGGCCACGCTGAAAATCGGGCTGGATATCCTCACNGGAGAGGAAAAAGTCCGGATCGACAAGCTCTACGGCCACGGCGGCTACTTCAAGACCCCGGGCGTGGGGCAGAGGATGCTGTCCGCCGCNGTGGGNGCNCCGGTGTCCGTGATGGAGACCGCCGGGGAGGGCGGNCCCTACGGNATGGCCCTGCTGGCNGCTTACCGGGTCTGGAAGGANGNCGGCGAGGCCCTGGAGGACTACCTGGAGAAGCGGGTATTTGCCGCCGCGAAGGTGACGGACCTGATGGCGGACGAGNGCGANATCAAGGGCTTTGAGAANTTCCTGGCCCTCTACNGCCGTGCNCTGCCGGTGGAGAANCTGGCNATTGAGACCATGGAAGAACAATAATNCAATCNGTAGNCTGACCTGAGAATATAAGNAGATCGTTAAATCGCGAGAAAGATCGGACATGTGTGGTGGTTGTTATGCCCTTTTTTAGTGGTAAATGGAGGATGAGCCTTGGATAAAATATTTTCAAAATGTGGTATGAGATGTGATTTATGCCTGATCTACCGCCCTAATGTAAGCGAGAATGATAGGCGCAAGGAAATCTGTAGCGTATATAGCAAAATGTTTCAAGGATATAATCCCGATCCTGATACCANTATNTGNGANGGCTGTTCATGNGAGAAAGAAAATCATGTCTTATTTAATCCGATGTGTAAAACAAGANAATGTGTNGNTGCCAAANGTCTTGCACACTGTGGATACTGTGATCAATATCCATGTGATATTTTTCCTGNTGAACCAACACAGGAGGAGCTTGTTCAAAANATAGACGTTGAAAANCAATGGACNTGGGAAGATGAAAAATTAATGGAAGCATATGCTTGTAAAAAGAACATGGATGCGTTTAGAAAAAATCTATAAAATATTTAACCTTTGTCATGGCTATAGGGAGGAAATGTAAGATGCTGGAACANCTGAAAGAGCAGGTTTTGCGGGCCAATCTNCTGCTGCCAAAATATGGATTGATCACCTTCACCTGGGGCAACGTCTCCGGCATCGACCGGGAGTCNGGNNTGGTGGTNATCAAGCCCTCCGGCGTGGAGTATGACGGCATGACNGCNGANGACATGGTGGTGGTNGACCTGGACGGCAAAGTCGTAGAGGGCAANTGGAAGCCCTCCAGCGATACGCCCACCCATGTGGCGCTGTACCGGGCGTTCCCGGCTATGGGCGGCATCGTCCACACCCACAGCCGCTGGGCCACCTCCTTCGCCCAGGCGGGCCGGGGCATCCCGCCCATGGGCACCACCCAGGGGGACTACTTTTACGGCGAGATCCCCTGCACCCGAAAGATGACCCCCGAGGAGATCAGCGGGGAATATGAGAAGGAGACGGGGAACGTCATCATTGAGACCTTCCGGGGCGTGGACCCCATGACCATCCCGGCGGTGCTGGTCCACAGCCACGGGCCCTTTACCTGGGGCAAGGATGCCATGGAGGCGGTCCACAACGCGGTGGTGCTGGAGGAAGTGGCGTTTATGGATTTCCACGCCATGGCCCTCAACCCCGGCGCGGGCCCCATGCAGCAGGAGCTGCTGGACAAGCACTATCTCCGCAAGCATGGCCCCGGGGCCTACTACGGACAGGAGAAGTAAGTCATACTGATCCTCAATTAAAAACTGCAAACCCCACCCCAAGCTCCCCGGGAGCTCCCCTCGCGTAATACGGTAGGGACCACGGCAACATCCTAAAATAGGACCACCGCAGGTGAAACCGCTAAAAAACCAATTTAGCCCGGACGGACTACAGGATCAGCGCAAAAACAATCACCCCCGTCATTCAGGAAGGTTCTTAGGAAACGTAGTTTCCTAAGCGATCTTTTGTAACTTTTCCATCGTTGGTACAGATTCTTCATGACCGCATCGAGCGGTCATGAAGAATTGATTGTTCGCGGCCACTCGATGTGGCCGTGAACAATCTCAGTTAGCCCCGTCCCCGCCCCGTGGGCGGGGACTTCAAGCAATGAAGCAATGAATTGCCGCCTTTTATCGAGAAAAAGTATAAATGAAGGAGGAAAACGATGCTGACACTGGAAGGAAACAAAATTATTTTCCATTACGACGCGGAGACGCTGTGGATCGAGCCCTGGGGCCCCAACGCCCTGCGGGTCCGGGCAACGAAGGAAGCCCTTATGCCCGGCGAGGACTGGGCGCTCTCATTCAGAGGGGAGGACTGCGGCAAGGCCGTACTGACGGAGCAGGGCGCAGAGCTGACCAACGGGAAGATTACGGCAAAGATCTCCCGGCTGGGCAAGCTCATGATCTACAACGCGGACGGAAAGCTGCTCCTGGAGGAGTACCACCGCAACCGCCGGGATGTCTTTGACAGCAAAAGCAGCGCCATCGACGTGGAGGCCCGGGAGTTCAAGCCCATCATCGGTGGGGACTACCACCTGACCGCCCGGTTTGAGTCCGTGGACAAGAACGAAAAGATATTCGGCATGGGGCAGTATCAGCAGCCCTATCTGGACCTGAAGGGCCTGGACCTGGAGCTGGCCCACCGCAACTCCCAGGCCAGCGTCCCCTTTGCGATCTCCTCTCTGGGATACGGCTTCCTGTGGAACAACCCCGGCGTAGGCCGGGCGGTGTTCGGGAAGAACATCATGAGCTTTGAGGCTTATTCCACAAAAGCCCTGGACTACTGGGTGGTGGCCGGCAATACCCCGGCGGAGATTGAGGAGGCCTACGCCGCCGTCGCCGGCACCGTCCCCATGATGCCGGAGTACGGCCTAGGATTCTGGCAGTGCAAGCTGCGCTACCAGACCCAGGAGGAGCTGCTGGAGGTGGCGAGAGAGTACAAGCGCCGGGGCCTACCTATTGACCTCATTGTCATCGACTTCTTCCACTGGCCCAAGCAGGGCGAGTGGAAGTTCGACCCCACCTACTGGCCCGACCCGGACGCGATGGTCCGGGAGCTGACGGACATGGGCATCGAGCTGATGGTCTCCATCTGGCCCACCGTGGACCGGGAGAGCGAAAACTTCCAGGAGATGCTGGAAAAGGGCTATCTGATCCGCACCGAGCACGGCTACCGCATCGGCATGGACTTCATGGCCCCCACCGTCCACTTTGACGCCACCAACCCCGGCGCGCGGGAGTATGTCTGGCAGAAGGCGAAGCAGAATTACTACAGCAAGGGGATCAAGACCTTCTGGCTGGACGAGGCGGAGCCGGAGTATACGGTCTACGACTTTGAGAACTACCGCTACCATCAGGGCACCAATCTGCAAATCGGCAATACCTATCCCCTGCGGTATGCCCAGGCATTTTACGAGGGCCAGGAGAAGGAAGGCCAGCAGAACATTGTCAACCTCCTCCGCTGCGCCTGGGCGGGCAGCCAGAAGTTCGGCGCGCTGGTCTGGTCCGGCGATATTGCCTCCAGCTTCGAGAGTATGCGCAACCAGCTGGCGGCGGGACTGAACATGGGTCTGGCGGGCATCCCCTGGTGGACGACGGATATCGGCGGGTTCCACGGCGGCAACCCTGATGATCCCGCCTTCCGGGAGCTGTTTGCCCGGTGGTTTGCATGGGGTGCGTTCTGCCCCGTGATGCGCCTCCACGGCAACCGGGAACCCATCCAGCCCCAGTTTGGCACCACCGGCGGGGCCGCCTGCCGTTCCGGCGCACCCAACGAGGTGTGGAGCTACGGCGATGAAGTCTACGAAATCTGCAAAAAGTACCTGGACATCCGGGAGAAAATGCGGCCCTACACCCGGCGAATCATGGCGGAGGCCCACGAAAAGGGCACGCCTGTCATGCGGCCCCTGTTCTACATGTTCCCCGGCGATCCCGCCAGCTGGGAGATCGAGGACGAATATTTCTACGGGCCGGATGTCCTGGTGGCCCCCGTCCTGTACGCAGGCCAGCGGGAGCGTCAGGTGTACCTGCCGGCAGGGGAGACGTGGGTGGACGCCGCCAGCGGGAAGACGTACCCCGGCGGTCAGACGGTGACCGTGGAAGCGCCCCTGGATACGATCCCGGTATTTTTCCGCGAGAGCAACACCCCCGCTTTCTGATCAGACAACAAGTCGATTTGATACGAAAAACTGCGGCATCCCATCCGGATGCCGCAGTTTTTGATGCCGCTTGATCACTATGTGTCGGTCCTTCTCCGGTATTCCGACGGGGAACATCCCTCCCGCTCCCGGAAGACCTTCGTGAAATAGCTGGCGTCCAGAAATCCGCACTGTGCGCCGATCTCCGCGATCCCCTGCTGCGTGGAGGCCAGCAGCTCCGCCGCCCGCTGGAGGCGGAACTCCTTCACGTATTGCATGGGCGTGGTGTCGATGGTGCTGCGGAAGCAGCGCAGACACTCGCTCTCACTGACAGCCGCGCTCCCCGCGATGGCAGCGGTGCCGATCTCCTCGCCATAGTTCTCATGGATGTATTGGATCATCGTTTTGACACGCGCCTCGTCCCGCAGCGCCTTTTTTGACGGCGCTTTTTCAGACGCGGGACAGCGGCTGGTCAGCAAAAATATAAGCTGCGACAGGGCGCTCCGCGCCTGAAATTCATACCCGGACGGCTCGTCCGCGCAGGCCGTCCACGCATCGTGGATGGCCTGTAGAGCCTCCCGGTGCCAAGCCTCCGTGTGATCCAAATGGAGCCGCTTCAGCGCCGTATTGCCGAGCAGCGGGTCCACGTAGTCCCGCCAGAAAACGCTGCCGAATCCGCCGCCTACCAGCCGGGGGTGGAACACAGCGGAATGAAACCGGCATTCCGCGCCTTCCTGTTCCCAGACCGCGTGGAGCACACCGGAGTTGATAAAAAATCCCTCGCCCCGCCCTACCGTGAAGCGCTCAGTCCCCGCGGCCACGACGGCTGTGCCTTCCAGTACCATAAGGATCTCCAGCTCCGTGTGCCAGTGCCAGGGGACGGGGTTCTTTGTCAGATCGTCCTGATAGCAGGCAATGGGAAACTGCGCGGTGCCGTGCTGGGCCAGCTCCCGGCCCTGTGCATCGGTTCTCGCGCTGCATGGGGAAAGTGCCACGCTACCCCTCCTTTTGACGGAATTTTTATAGAAAGCTGGCGGTATCTTTCTATCTGCCCAAACTTTCTGCTGTTATAATCATACCATCTTCAAAGGAGGACCGCAAGATGGTACATCTGCTTCTGGCCGTTATTTATTTGTCCTTTATCAGTCTGGGCCTGCCGGACTCCCTGCTGGGCTCCGCTTGGCCCTCCATGTACGGGGAGCTGGGCGTCCCCGTCTCCTACGCAGGCGCAGTCTCCATGATCATCGCCGTCGGGACCGTGGTCTCCAGCCTCCAGAGTGACCGCCTCACCCGAAAGCTGGGCGCTGGCAGGGTGACCGCCATCAGCGTAGCCATGACCGCCGCCGCGCTGTTTGGCTTTTCCGTCAGCCACTCCTTCTGGCTGCTGTGCCTGTGGGCCGTCCCCTACGGCCTGGGGGCGGGCAGCGTGGACGCAGCACTGAACAACTACGTGGCCCTCCACTATGCCAGCCGCCACATGAGCTGGCTCCACTGCATGTGGGGCCTGGGCGCGACCATCGGCCCCTATGTCATGGGCATTGCCCTGACGGGCGGCGCGGGCTGGAACATGGGCTACCGGTACATCTCCCTGCTCCAGATCGGCCTGACGGTCATTCTCTTTCTCAGCCTCCCTCTCTGGCGTCCCCGCGAGAGCGCCGGAGAAGAAGACGGCGCGGCGGAGGCGCTGACGCTGCGAAAGATCTTTGCCATCCCGGGGGCAAAATCGGTGATGGTCACCTTTTTCTGCTACTGCGCCCTGGAGCAGACGTCCATCCTGTGGGCCAGCAGCTACCTGGCCCTCTATAAGGGGGTCCCGGCGGAGACGGCGGCGAAGTACGGCAGTCTGTTTTTCATCGGCATTACCGTGGGCCGGGCGCTGAGCGGGTTCATTACCATGAAGCTCTCGGACGGACAGATGGTGCGGCTGGGCCAGGGGATCACCGCCGTGGGGATCGCCGCTCTGTTGCTGCCGCTGGGGGAAACGGTCTCCCTGGCGGGACTGGTTCTGATCGGCCTGGGGTGCGCCCCCATCTATCCCTGCGTCATCCACTCCACGCCGGAGCACTTCGGCGCGGATAAGTCCCAAGCGGTGATCGGCGTGCAGATGGCCAGCGCCTATATCGGCACCAGCCTGATGCCTCCCCTGTTCGGCCTGATCGCCACCCACACCAGTATCGCGCTGTTGCCGGTCTACCTGGCCGCGATCCTGATCGTGATGGTACTCACCCACGAATCGCTGCTCCGTATCAGTAAGAAAGCTGCCTGAGACAGCGAAATAAAAATCCCGGAAAACCGCTGGTTTTCCGGGATTTTTGCTGTTTTGAGTTATCTGGGCAGCACAGTCTTAGCGCTGGATGCGTCCGGAGCCGTCGCCGCCGGCCAGCTTCTCTACCTCGGAGACAGTGACCATGTTGTAGTCGCCCTCGATGGAGTGCTTCAACGCAGATGCCGCCACGGCGAACTCCACCGCCGCCTGGGTGGACTTCCCGGTCATCAGGGAGTAGATCAGACCGCCGCCGAAGCTGTCACCGCCGCCCACGCGGTCGATGATGTGCAGCTCGTACTTCTTGGAGAAGCAGTACTCGCCGCTGGCAACATCGTACAGCATGGCAGACCAGCCGTTGTCGAAAGCGGAGTGGGACTCACGCAGGGTGATAGCCACCTTCTCGAAGCCAAACTTCTCCGCCAACTGCTTGGCAACGGACTTGTAACCTTCCCGGTTGATCTCACCGGCATAGATATCGGTGGCCTCGGCCTCGATGCCGAACACGTCCTTTGCATCTTCTTCGTTGGAGATGCACACGTCCACGTACTGGCACAGGTCGGTCATGGCCTCCCGGGCCTGCTCACGGGTCCACAGCTTGCCCCGGTAATTCAGGTCGCAGGAAATTTTCACGCCCTTGGCCTTAGCGGCCTTGCAGGCCTCCCGGCAGATATCTACCACATTGGGTCCCAAGGCCGGGGTAATACCGGTGAAGTGGAACCACTCCGCGCCCTCGAAAATCTTATCCCAATCGAAATCAGCGGTGGTGGCCTCCTGGATGGCGGAGTGGGCGCGGTCATAGATGCAGACGCTGCCGCGCTGAGAGGCACCCTTCTCGTTGAAGTAGATGCCTACCCGGTCGCCGCCCCGGACGATCTTGCTGGTATCCACACCGTAACGGCGCAGGGAGTTGACGGCGCACTGGCCGATAGCGTGGGCGGGGAGCTTGGTGACAAAAGCGGCGTCCATGCCGTAATTGGCAAGGGATACGGCCACATTAGCCTCGCCGCCGCCGAAGGTAAACTCCAGGTGATCGGCCTGGACGAAGCGCTCATAGTTATAGGGCTGGAGCCGGATCATCAGCTCACCGAAGGTTACGACTTTAGCCATTATTTTCTGGCCTCCTCTACAATTTCACGGGATTTTTTGCACAGCTCGGTGATCTCATCCCATTTTCCGTTCTCGATCAGATCAGCGGTGACCATGTAGGAGCCGCCGCAGGCAGCGATGACGGGGGCGCTGATATACTCGCCCAGATTCTTCAAAGAGATGCCGCCGGTGGGCATGACCTTGAACTGGGGGAAGGGAGCGCTCATGGCCTTGATCTTGGCCAATCCGCCGGACTGCTCGGCGGGGAAGAATTTGATCAATTCCAGGCCGAATTTCAGCGCGGCGTGGTAGTCGGTAGGAGTGGTGCAGCCGGGGAAGATGGGAATGTTTTTCTCCTGGGCATAGGCCACCAGCTCGGGATCAAAACCGGGTGTGACAATAAACTGTCCTCCGGCGGCGATGGTGGCGTCGATGTGCTCCTTCGCCGTGACGGTGCCCGCGCCCACGATCATCTCCGGGCAGGCTTCCTTCATCAGCCGGATGGCCTTGTCCGCACCGGCGGCGCGGAAGGTGACCTCCGCCACCGGCACGCCTCCGGCGCACAGGGCGCGGGCCAGAGGGGCGGCGTCCCGCTCGGGGTTCGAGAGCTTGATAACCGGCACAACGCCGATATCGGAAATGGCCTGATTCATTGCGTTCATATCTGTAACTCCTCTGAAATCCGTTATTTACTGGCATAACCGCCATCCACGGGAATGACCGCGCCGTTGAGATAGTCGGAGGCGTGGCTGGCCAGGAAGATGCAGGCGCCCTTCATATCCTCGCCCTTTGCACCGCCCCAGCGGTGGGCGGGAATGCGGTCGGTGATCTCCTTGTACCGGGGATTGGCCGGGTCCAGCAGGGCGGTATTCATCTCGGTAGCCATGTAGCCGGGAGCGATGGCGTTGACATTGATGCCCCGTCCGGCCCACTCGTTACACAGGGCCTTGGTCAGCAGGGCGATGCCGCCCTTGGCAGAGGCGTAGGCGGGAATGGTGAAGCCGCCGAAGAAGGACTGCATGGAGGCGATGTTGATGATCTTGCCATACCCCTCCTTCAGCATCTCCCGGCCCGCCAGCTGGCAGAGCTCAAAGGGGGCGGTGAGGTTCACCTCCAGCACCGCGTCCCAGTCGGACATGGGGAACTCCTCGCTGGGGTGGCGGCGCTGGATACCGGCGCAGTTGACCAGGATGTCGATCTTCCCGCCCAGCAGCTCCAGGGAGCGGGCAAAGGCGTCGTTCAGGCTCTCCCGGTTCCCCAGATCAACAACCACGCCGTGACAGGCGAAGCCCCTGCCACAGAATTCCTCCGCAACATCGTTCACCTTCTCGGAGGAACCCCAGATAACAACCTCCACGCCGGACTCCATCAGCCCCTCGGCCATGCCCCAGCCCAGACCGCGGGTCCCGCCGGTGACGATGGCCTTCCGGCCCGTAATATCAAACAGTTGATTTACCATGTTTTACTCCTCCGTGTGGAACAGGCCCACAACCTTGAGATAGTCGCCGGGATGCTCGCTGAGCTCACCCAGCATATGGGGCAGCTGGTCATAGGGAACCACCTTGGAGATAATTTTCTCCGCCGGGACCTTGCCGGTATAGATCAGGTCGATGGCCTCCTCGAACTCCCCTGCGCCGTTCCGGGAACCGCGGACTTGCAGTTCCTTCTTGGTAATCAGATTGGTGGGGAGGGTGATCTCATGCTTGGGCCAGCCGGTGAGGGCAATGCGCCCGGTGTAGGCGGCGTAGTCGAGGGTGCTGCGCACCCCGGCGTCAGAGCCGGATGCCTCCATGACGCACTCCGCGCCCCGGCCCTTGGTGATCTCCATCACCCGCTCCACCGCGTTTTCCTTGGCGGGGTTGACGGTGTAGGGGATACCGTAGGACTTCGCCAGCTCCAGCCGCTCATCCACCACGTCCACGATAATGGGGGTAGCGTCATAAGCCAGTGCGCCCATACCGGCCAGCAGGCCGATCGCGCCCGCGCCGATAATGACGATATGCTCCCCCGCCTTCAACTGGCAGGTGTGGAGGCCGTGCATGGAGATAACCAGCGGCTCGGCCAGGGGCACCCGCTCCCAGGGCATATCCTGGGGAACCTTCCGCAGCATATGGACAGGATGGGCAAAGTATTCACACATGGAACCGTCGCAGTGGACGCCCAGGCAGTGGAGGGTCTCGCAGCAGTTGGTCTTACCCTGGGAGCAGGGATAGCAGTGCCCGCAGTAAAGATAGGGGTCCAGAACCACGTGATCGCCCTTTTTGATCCCGTATTCGTTATTCTCGTCCACATCCTCCACGATACCGGCGGTCTCATGGCCGATAACGATAGGGTAGGAGGAGACGTTGACGTTGGTCCCCCGGAAGGTGGACACATCCGTACCGCAGATGCTGGCCGCCATCACTTTTATAATGGCATAGCCCTCTTTTTTCTCCGGCTGGGGAAGCTCTACCACCGCAGCCTGCCCCGCTCCTTGTACTTGGATTCCTTTCATAACGCTATTTTCCTCCGAAAAAATCAGTTATCGTAATCCAGATAAGCGCCCTTCATGGGAGACGCGGCCAGATCGGAGAACAGCCGCAGTACGCCCCGGGGATACTTGGAGGGCTTGGGCTGCCAGCTCTTTTTGCGCTCTGCAAGAATGGCGTCCATCTCCTCGGGCGTTTTGCGTTCGCCCTTGACGCCCACAATGGCGAGGATGCGCTCCTTCACGTCCAGCTGGATCAGGTCTCCCTCCTCCACCAGCGCAATGGGGCCACCCGCCTGCGCCTCGGGGGAACAGTGACCGACCACAGGGCCAGTGGAAGCGCCGGAAAAGCGTCCATCGGTAATCAGCGCAATGCTCTTGCCCAGCTCCTTGTCGGAGGAAATGGCCTCGGAGGTATAGAACATCTCCGGCATACCGGAGCCCTTGGGGCCCTCATAGCGGATAAACACCGCGTCGCCGGGCTTCACCCTGTGGTGGAGCACCGCGTCGATGCACTCCTCCTCGCTGTCGAAGGGGCGGGCATTGAGGACAGCGGAGAACATTTCCTTGGGGCAGGCGGTGTGCTTGATGACCGCACCCTCGGGGGCCAGGTTGCCCTTGAGGACGGCGATGGAGCCGTCGGTGCCGATGGCCTGGTCATAGGGGCGGATGATGTCCGCGCGGGTGAGGCTCAGGCCGTACTTCCTGTTGGCCTCGTCCAGCCACTTCTGGCAGCGGTCATAGAAGCCGTTGGCCTTCAGCTCCTCCAGGTTCTCACCCAGCGTCTTGCCGGTGACGGTCATCGCGTCCAGATGGAGCACGCTCTTGATCTCCTCCATGATGGCGGGCACGCCGCCGGCGTAGTAGAAGAACTCGGCGGGCCAGCGTCCGGCGGGCCGGATGTCCAGCAGGTAGTGCATCCCCCGGTGGAGGCGGTCGAAGGTGTCGCCGTCGATCTCGATGCCGAACTCATGGGCAATGGCGGGCAGGTGGAGCAGGGTATTGGTGGAGCCGGAGATGGCGGCGTGGACCAGGATGGCGTTCTCGAAGCTGTCCATGGTCACGATGTCGCTGGGCTTCATGTTTTCCATGGTAGCCAGCTTCACCGCCAGCTTTCCGGCGTTCCTGGCATACTCGATCAGGTCAGGGCTGGTGGCGGGCAGCAGGGCGCTTCCCGGCAGGGCCAGACCCAGGGCCTCGGCCATGATCTGCATGGTGGAGGCGGTGCCGATGAAGGAGCAGGCGCCGCAGCTGGGGCAGGCGTTGCACTTGGCCCAGTTGAGTTTCTCCTCGTCGATCTCACCCCGCTCGAACTTGGCGGAGTACATGCCCAGCTGCTCCAGGGTCAGCAGATCGGGGCCCGCCGCCATGGTGCCGCCGGTGACCACCACGGAGGGGATATTCACCCGGGCCAGACCCATCAGGTTGCCGGGCATCCCCTTGTCGCAGCTTGCCATATAGACGCCCGCGTCAAAGGGGGTGGCGTTGGCCTGGATCTCGATCATATTGGCAATCATCTCCCGGCTGGCCAGGGAGAAGTTGATGCCGTCGGTGCCCTGGCTCTCGCCGTCGCACATGTCGGTGCAGAAGTAGCGCGCGCCGTGGCCTCCGGCCTCGGCCACGCCCTCCCGGGCGGCCTCCACCAGCTTATCCAGGTGACCGGAACCGGGGTGGCTGTCTCCGAAGGTGCTCTCAATAAAGATCTGGGGCTTGCCGAGGTCCTCCGGCTTCCAGCCGGTGCCCAGCCGGAGGGGGTCCAGCTCCGGGGCCAGCTGACGCATTTTCTGACTGGTCAACATCATTTGCGTCATTCCTTTCTCATTTCATAAATAGTATGGAACATGGAAACATTTTGTGAAAAGCATTGGGAGCAATGGTGTTTTGAATGGTCTTATCATAACATACGACATCCTACAACACAAGTTGGAATTTTTGCCAATAATTGGTCTCCGGTTCTGTATATTTTGCTGATAAGCAGCTTTTTTAGTACAACTTACTTGTGGAGTTGCACAAATAGGAACTGTAAAAAATATTCAAAGCGCCAAAGTTTTCTTCCGGAGGCAAATTCTATTTGACATATGACGTATGACGTGATATGTTGGTAGTGTGAAAAGCAACCGCGCCGCCTGGGAGCAGCGGCGTTCTCCCCACTCCGCCGGGCGGAGCGTCAATCTGTGACATGATATTTTAGGAGGTTTTCCATGCTGCTGTTAGTCTTTTTCGTCTCCATCGCGGTCTTGCTGCTGTGTATCATCAAGATCAAGCTCAATCCCTTCGTAGCCCTGCTGGTCTGCGCCTACGGCACCGGTCTGCTGGCCCTGGCCACCTACGCCGGGGGCGTTGCTCCGGACGGTTTCGCGTCCATCGCCGACGTCACCGCCTGCGTCACCAATAACTTCGGCTCCACCCTGGGCTCCATCGGCATCGTCACGGGCCTGGGCGTCATGCTGGGCATGTTCATGTATGAGTCCGGCGGCATCGACAACATCGTTGACAAGGTGCTGAACATGGTGGGCCCCAAGCGCTCCCAGTACGCCGTGGCTATGGCCGGCTTCATCACCGGCATCCCCGTCTTCGGCGACGTGGTGTACATCATGTTTGCCCCCATGCTCCGCGTCCTCTCCCGCAAGACCAAGTACTCCATGGCCGCTTACGGCTGTGCCATCTCCGTGGCTACCACCTGCACCTTCGCGCTGGTGCTGCCCACCGCGCCTCCTCTGGCCGTGGCTGGCGCTATGGGCGTCAATGTCGGTATTTTCTTCTTCTATGCTCTGATTTCCGCCTTTGTGGGCATGTTCGTGGGCGGTATCGTCTACGGCGGCATCGTCAACAAGCAGGACCAGAAGGCCGGCAAGACCTGGGACTTCTCCGACCTGGACGCCGAGCTGGCAAAGAGCGCCAAGGAAAAGGCCAACAGCAAGCCCAAGATGGGCGCGGGCAGAGCCATGTCCATCCTGCTGGTTCCTATCGTGCTGATCCTCATCGGCTCCTTCTCCGCCTTCCTGCTGCCCGCAGACAGCAGTGTGCTGAAGGTCCTGGCTTTCCTGGGCGATAAGAACGTGGCGATGACCATCGGCGTACTCTACGGCGCGTTCATCTCCCGTCCCCACCTGAACCGCACCATTACGGAAATCATGTCCGCAGGCGCTGACCAGATCGGTCTGGTCCTCCTCATCACCGGCGCGGGCGGCGCTTACGGCGGCGTTCTGAAGGCCTGCGGCATTGCCAACGTGATCACGGACGGCCTCCAGGGCTTCCATATGCCCATCCTGGTCATGTGCTTTGTCATCGCCCAGGTGCTGCGCATCGCCACCGGCTCCACCACCGTGGCCCTGACCACCACCGCCGCCATCGTTTCCAACGCCGCCGCGGCCTCCAGTGTGTCCCCCATTCTCTGCGCCATCGCGGTGTGCGCGGGCGGCATCGGCCTGTCCCTGCCCAATGACTCCGGCTTCTGGGCCATCTCCCGCTTCTTCCATCTCAACGAGGTGGATACCATCCGCGGATGGACCCTGGGCGGCTTCGTGGCCGGTGTGTCCATCCTGGTCTTTGCCTGTGTACTCAGTCTGTTCCAGGGCTTCCTGCCGGGACTGATCTGATCCTGTTCATTACGAAAGCGATCCGTCTGCCGCTCGTTGGCGGCAGACGGATTTCTCTATCCCGGCCCGCTTGCAATTTCCCATAGGATTCGCTATAATACTGTCAAAACTGCGGTAAACGGAAAGGGGAACATCTGCTGTGAAGGAAGCGCACTTTGAGTCCGTGAAAACCGAAGGAACCTCCCTGCCGGAGCGGACAGCGGAGCAGATATCGAGACTGATCGTGGAGCAGCATCTGACCAGCGAGGATAAGCTCCCCAGCGAATTTGAACTGGCCGAGCAGCTGCACGTGGGCCGGGGCACCGTCCGGGAGGGCGTGAAGCTGCTGGTAGCCCGGAACGTGCTGGAGATCCGGCGGGGCAAGGGCACCTATATTGCCCGGAACCCTGGGGAGGTCCCTGATCCGCTGGGCTTCGCCTACTATCCCGACCAGGTGCAGCTGGCCATGGACCTGGTGGAGATCCGCGGGCAGATGGAGCCCTGGGTGGCCAGGATGGCCGCCGAGCGGGCCGCGCCGGAGGACCTGACCGAGCTCCGGGAGACCTGCCTGGTGGTAGAGCAGGACATCCTGGCCGAGCGGGACCACTCGAAAAATGACGTGCTGTTCCATGTGGCAATTGCCAAGTGTACCCACAACCTGGTAGTGCCCAAGCTGATCCCCATTATCACCTACGCCATCACCCTGTTTGTGGCGCTGACCAAGAGCCGTCTGCGGATGGAGACGCTGGTGGACCACCGGGAGATCATGGAGGCCATCTGTAACCGGAACCCGGAACGGGCGGAGGAGATGATGGCGCGGCACATCGCGCACAACCGGGCAGTGCTGGAGGAGATCGTCGCGGGGCTGAAGGAGCAGGAGGGGACTCCAAGCGACTGAAACCGGGATCATCCCCGTAAAGAGGATCGGGAGGGTGCGCCCTCCCGATCCTCTTTATACAGTTCTGTGATTATCGCAGTCATCAAAATACGCGGCACCTTTGTAGGGCCCGATGTCCACATCGGGCCGTTAACAGAACAGATAGGCCGCTCCGATACGAAGGGCCGATGAGGACATCGGCCCCTACAAGGCGGGTGCCATCAATTTTGAACACTGCTATGGAAGCAAAGAAAGAAAAAGTGCGGAAATAAAAACCTACAAAAGGAAAAGCATTTTGTCCCAATCTCTGTTATACTGCAAGCGAAGGAAGGTGATCCGAGTTGGAAAACATGGAACTGGCCGATATGGCAAAGCGGATCGTTGACGATCACTTCGCCGGGCGGGAGGAGCTTCGGGAAAAGCTGAACGCTCTTGGCGTGACAAGGCGGCATTTAACCGAGCTTTTTGAAAAGAAGTACGACCTGACCCTGGAGCAGTATGTTGCCCAGGTGCGGCTCCGGCGGGCCAAGGAGCTGCTGGACGAGGGGAGCAGGATCACGGATGCGGCCTTCGCCGTAGGCATGGAGAGTTCGGCATCCTTTTCGACCTTCTTCAAAAAGCTGGAGGGGATAACTCCATCGGAGTACGCGGCGCAAAGGGCATCAAAGCGTCCCTGCTGTTTCTGCGAGACGCCGCTGGGACTGGTCCGTATAGCGGAGGATAATCAGGGCATTTCATTGCTGAAATTTACGGACAGCGTGCCCGATCCCATGCAGGCAGGACAAAAGGGACTTTATCTGGCGGACGCGGAAAAGCAGATTTTAGAGTATTTCGCGGGAAAGCGCAGAACATTTGACATCCCGCTGTCCATTCGCGGGAGTGAATTTCAGGAGACCGTCTGGAACGCGCTCCGGACCATTCCCTATGGAGAGACGCGGAGTTACCAGCAGGTCGCGCAAATGATTGGCAACGGCAAAGCGTCCAGGGCCGTGGGCATGGCGAATAACCGCAATCCTATTTTAATCATGATCCCCTGCCACCGGGTGGTAGGGAAGGACGGGAAACTGGTGGGCTACGCCGGTGGGATCGAGCGGAAGGAGCGGCTTCTGGAGCTGGAAAGGGAGGCGGAAAAATGAGTGGAGAGATGATCCCAAGCATCCATATCCGGGATATCGACTGGGAAAAGTGCTGGTTCAACCCCGGCTGCGCCATGAGCATCTACAAGCCCGAACTGATCGAGCCCATGCTCGCGCTGCTGCGGGAGCACTTCGGGGCGGTGAAGTATCACAACGTGTGCTGCCGCCACGATCCGGGGCTGCCGGAGGGGGCGGTTATTATCAATAACTGCGCCGGGTGTGACCGCCGCTTCCGCTCCGAATATCCGGGCATCCGGACCATCACCTTCTGGGAGCTGCTGGACAGCGTCGAGGGGCTGCGTCTTCCGGTATATGACGGACTGACCGTATCCGTCCACGACTCCTGCTCCTTCCGGCGGAAGCCGCAAGTACACGCCGCAGTGCGGAATATCCTGCGGAAAATGCACATTGAAATCGTGGAATCCGAGTTCAGCGGAACGAAGTCCATCTGCTGCGGCGACAATTTTTACTCGCACCTGCCCAACGAGCGGGTGGCCGAGCTGCAAAAGAAGCGGGCGGCACAGATGCCCTGTGAAAACGTGGTAGTCTACTGCATCGGCTGCGTCCGCTCCATGAGCGTCGGAGGGAAACAGCCGCTGTATCTGCCGGACCTGGTGTTTGGACGCCGCACGGAGAAGATGGAGAATACGCTGGATGCCTACCACGGCGATTTGAACGACTACATAGAGGCACATTGAACCCTAATTCCCCCTTGACACAATGGGCCTGAAAGGCTATTATGGCGGTGTCCAAAAAAACTGTGTGCAGGAGGAAGAAAATATGGACTGGTTAAAGAAACTGAAGATGGCCAGTGTGAAAAAATCCATCCCCGGCCTGGTGCTGTTCGTGGCTGCGGCGGTGGCTCTGCTGTTTTTCACCAAGTGCTACAGCGTGTTCGGGATGATCGCCCCCAAGACGCTGGCGGACCTGACGCCGGAGACGATGAACGGCGCCTTTGTAGAGGACGATATCTACTTCCTCTACACCCCCTACGTGGAAGTCCAGACCTATAAGAGCGGCGAGCGTCCCCGTACCACGGCGATGCAGTACCTGACGGACTTCGACGATGTGTACTACATGGGCCTCTACGTCCGTTCCGGCCGTCTGGACGAGGCGGAGGAGATGATGGATGCCTGCGCCGACCTGATGGATGGCATGGCTGACTGGGAGGACGTGCCCATCCTCCACGTCAAGGGCCGCATCCGCGCCATGGACGAGGACGACCTGGGGTACTATATGGAAATCGCCGAGGGTGACCCGGAGTGGGAGGAGCTGCTGCTGCCCTACTACCTGGAGGTGGACTACATCAACAACATCCCCATCTGGGGCAGCATCGCCCTGCTGGCGGTAGCGGTTCTCCTGCTGGCGCTGGGGATCGTGCCGATGATCAAGGCGCTCCGGGGCGGCTACCAGAAGCAGGTCCGGGAAAAGCTGGAGGAATCCGGCTCCCTGGAGACAGAGGCAGAGAAGGCCGAGCGGTTCTATGACAGCGCCCCGGAGACCAGCGGCGTGCGGATGGACCGGAACTATGTGTTTTTCCAGAACGGCGCGGAGAGTATTCTGCTGCGCCCCTGGGATGTGGCCTGGGCCTACCAGAGCACGACCCAGCACCGCACCAACGGCATCCCCACCGGCAAGACCTATGCCGCCGTGCTGCGCACCATGGACGGCAAGAGCTATACTCTGGGTATGAAGGAGAAGGAGGTCCAGGCGCTGCTGGCGGCCATCCAGACTGCCCTTCCCGGCGTGGTGCTGGGGTATGACGACGAGTTGGAAAAGCTCTATAAGTCCGACCGCAATGCTTTCCGCAGGCGGTGGGAGGAGAAAATGCCGGAGCTGGGCCAGAGCATCCCGCAGTAAGCCCATATTAAAAGTTTCGCCGGCCTTTACAAAGGCCGCAGAGTCCAGGGACAGAGTCCCTGGCCGCGCCCCGCAGGGCGCGGAATCCCCCAAAAGCCGCGCTCAAAAAAATCTTCGCATAGCACGATCCCAAACCACGCGCGGCTTTCAAGCGCATTTACCGCTTACGCGGTAAACAGCGCCCGGGAGTTCCCGTCGACCCTTGATTCGCGTTAAAAAACTACAGCCAACCAGCGGGGGCGGAGATGATCCTCCCCCGCACTCTTTTACATCCCAAACAGCAGCCGCACCGCAAACGCCGCAGCCATGAACCCCGTCAGATCGGCGATCAGTGCGGCAGGAATGGCATACCGGGTCTTCCGAATCCCGGCGGACCCAAAGTAGACAGCGATGGTGTAAAAGGTAGTCTCCGTGCTGCCCAGCATCACCGCAGCCACCCGTCCCACGTAGGAGTCCGGTCCGTGGGAGGCCATGAGTTCACTGCCGATGGCCAGGGCCCCGCTGCCGCTGATGGGGCGGATGAACAGCAGCGCCGCCGTCTCCGGCGGGATGCCCAGCTTCACCAGCGCCGGGGCGAGCAGATTCCCCAACAGCTCCATGAGCCCCGAGGCCCGCAGCATATACACCGCCGTCATCAGCCCCACCAGATTGGGCAGGATGCCCAGCAGGGTGTCCAGGCCGTCCTTTGCCCCCAGGGCCAAAGCGTCATATACGTTGACCCGCTTCCACAGGCCGAAAACAGCCGTGAACGCCAGCAGCAGCGGCACCAGATAGGCGGAATAATCCATTCTTCCGCCCCCTTACCGCTTCCAGANCCGGCCAAAAAACTTGGCCGCNATCAANCCCGCCGCCACCGACAGCACCGACGCCAGCCACACCGCCGGCAGGATGTCGAAGGCGTTCTCCGCCCCCAGCGCCGCCCGGACCCCCGCCACCGTNGTGGGCAGGAGCTGGATGGAGGCNGTGTTCAGCACCACCAGGGTACACAGNTCNTTGCTGGCCTGCCCGCCGCAGCCCTGCGCCATCCGGCGNGCCGCNCGGATGCCCAGAGGNGTGGCNGCGTTGCCCAGGCCCAGCAGNTTGGCCGANACGTTCCCCGACAGCGCNGCCAANGTATCCGGGTCCTGGCAGGCCCGGGGCAGGAGNNGGTTCAANACAGGNCGGAACAGNCGGCTGAGGCCGTCCATCATCCCGCTGGCCTTCATGATGGACATCACGCCGCTCCACAGGCACATGATCCCNGCCATNGAGAGACATAAGTCCACCGCCGCCGCCGCGCCCTCCATGGCNGCGTTGCCCACCGCGCCGATGGTGCCGTTCACCAGNCCGTACACCACCGAAGCNGCTATCATCCCCGTCCAGATCCANGCCATTGCCATNTNGANCCGCCCCCTTTTTCTTGTCCCTCTATNTATAGTGGACAAAGGGGGGAAACATGCCAAAGAAAAAACAGCGGCCCCGTGAGGACACGGGGCCCTACAGGATCAACCCCTGTAGGGCCCGATGTCCTCATCGGGCNGCTTGCTTATTCTGCNACCTGNATCAGAATATTGCCNTCCTGNTCCGTNCGNCGNATCTCCATACCGGCCTCAGTCATCCGGTCCATGGCCTCCTGGGTGGGGTGGCCGAAGGTGTTCTGNCCTACGCTGATGATCCCCACCTCCGGCGTTACCGCCTCCAGCANCTCCTCCGAGGTGGAGTATTTACTGCCGTGGTGGCCCACCANCAGGACTTCAATGTCAGGCAGCTCATACCGCTCCACCAGCTTNTTCTCNGTNGNGGAGTTCATATCCCCGGTAACCAGGAAGTCNTANTCCCCGGCGGAGCAGAGGATAGTCAGTCCCGCCTCGTTGCCGCCCTCCTCCGTCAGGGGCGGGTAGANGGTCAAAGCCCCATCACCGAANGCGTTCCANGTGGNCGCGGCTATGTANCGTATNGCCACACCGTACTGCTCCGCCAGCTCCAGCACCTCCCGCTGCAAATCTCCCTGGTCGCTGTCCATCAGCTGGGGCAGNAGGAACGCCCCCACATCCACCCGGGCCAGCAGCCAGGGCAGTCCTCCGGCGTGGTCGTCGTGGTAGTGGGTCAGGACTACATAGTCCAGCTTCTCCCAGCCGTANTCGTCCATNGCNATAGCCACGGCCTGCCCGGCGGAGCGGGCNCTGTTCAGACTGCCGCAGTCCACCAGGGCGGTCATCTCCCCGGAGTGGAACAGCGTCGCAGCCCCCTGTCCTACGTCCACCGCCACNGCGGTGAGACGGTCATTCTCCACTTGCCGCCGGGGCCCGGNCTTCACTGCCAGCANGCAGACCACGGACAGCGCCAGCGCCACGCCCCACTTCCANTGCNTCCCTTTNANCANCAGGCACAGCCCCAGCAGGNCATATGTNCCCACCAGCCACGCCGCCACAGCGGGCCGGGTGAAATAGACGCTGTGCCCCGGGATCTTTGCGACCAGGTGGGCCGCCCACAGCAGATACCGGGCCAGCAGCTCNGGGATCNCCGCCAGNCCCGCCAGCGCNGGAAACACCCCGGCCAGTACGGTCACCACCAGAGCGCTGGCAAACAGCACCGGAGCCATCCATAAAACCATCAGATTTGACAGCGGCGACGCCAGTGCCTCCGTCTGAAAGTACACCGCGCACAGCGGCACGGTAAACACCATTACCGACAGGCTNNCNGCCACAGTGCCCGANAGATATTTCCATATTCCGTCCTCCGACATCCCNTTGGGCCGGAGACGNTCCAAAACGGCGGAAATTTTAGGCGAAAAGAGCAAAATNCCCGCCACAGAGCCNAAAGACANCTGCAAACTCACCGACGCAATAGCNAANGGNTTCGCCAGCAANATCACCAGCAGCGCNCCCGACACGGCGGTGGGCGTNTCGCCCTCCCGNCCTACCAGCGGGGCCAGCAGCACAAAGCCCACCATCACGCAGGAGCGCACCACCGACGGCGTACACCCCACCATGACCATGTAAAACAGCAGNACCGGATATCCCAGAAACGCCGTCAATCTCTGCCGCCGGAAGACCAGAATCCCCAAAAGGGCNATCAGNAANGCACAGTGCAGTCCGGAGACGGCGGTGATGTGAATGAGGCCGGACTCGGTGAGGTCCGTGTAGCTCTGGGGGTCCAGGCCGTCCCGCTCNCCGGTGAGGAGGGCGGCAGCCAATCCCGNGGTACGGGGCGTGTAGAGNGTGTCGATCTGCTCCCGCACCCANCGGGACAGCCGCGCNGGCAGATACCGGATGCTCCCGGCGTTCCCGGANCNGNCCGCCAGCAGNTCCCCNNTGCCGTACAGGCGCAGAANNACCCCNTGNGANATGTAGTAGCTGCTCTCCTCNCCGGANAGNGTGGCGGCGCTGTAGCCGGNGGNCTGGGNCACGATGGTATTNCCCGGCTCCAGNTCCAGCAGCTCCCAGCCGCCGTAGTAGAGCNCTTTNCCCCGCAGGCCGTCTATTTTGACCTCNCACCGGGCCCCGCTGGAGGTCTCNTCCGGGTAGGCCGTCAGCTCCATCTCNAAGANGTGCTGACTGCCCACCAGNTCCTCCCCCGGNNCCAGATGCAGCGCGGCATANCCGGAGAACCACAATATCCCNACNNCNCAGCCCANGGCNGCGATCCGTACCGCCCNNCNNGCCTTTTCCCGCAGGAGNAANGATANNACCAGCCCCAGCGCAAACACACCCGCCGCCGTCCAGAGCCATACGCCCTCCGGCAGCAGNTACTGGCACAGNGCGCACCCCNCCCCGAAGGGCAGNGCNAACCACATCAGCTTCCGCATGGCTACTTNATGGGGTCGCGCTGGTCTGTNCGGCCGAGNATATAGTCGGTGCTGGTCTGGTAGAGGTCGGCTAATTTGAGNAGNGCCCAGACGGGGATNTCGCGTTCGCCGCTTTCGTATCGCTGATAAACGCCTCGTTTCATGATNAGNTATTNNGCAATATCTTCCTGGGTCTTGTCACTGTCTTCNCTNAAATCTCTGATNCTNTGNAANTNCAAAATAATCACCTCAGCAAAATGTTACCATTTGGTAGCATTTTGCTGAGGNGCNGCCACTATTCGGTGACAAATTTTCCGGGTGACTTGAAACGNGTTCGATACGNAAAATCNNTGTAGGGGCGCACAGTGTGCGCCCGCTGTCTANCGNATACCTGCGCGTTACGTGTCCTCGATTCTGCCCATTGGTGTGCGGGCGCACACTGTGCGCCCCTACACTGGATGGTGCGACACAAAAAATACTGCGTTATTTCTTACAACGTTATATTATTGCTCGTCCTCAGGCCCNTGATCCTCCGAAACTCCGTCTTCNTCCTTGTCCTCCTCCGNCTCCTGGGGCCGCAGGGGAACGTCCATCAGGTCCTTCAAATCCTCNACGGTGATGGTGCAGATGTCCTCGTCCGTGGGGTTNTCCAGNCCNGCCACCCGGTCAGCCTGAGCGGCCACGATCTTCTCAAAGAGGTTGCGCACATCCCGGGCGTTGCCAAAATTCTCGTCCCGGTCCTCGTAGAGCTCCTGAAGNTGGTCCTTCACCGCCTCCTCGGCGGCTTCATCCAGCTTGTAGTCGTTGCGGTNCACCCGNCCCTNNAAAATCTCATAGAGCTGGTCGCCGTTGTAATCCTCGAAATAGAGGTACTTGTTGAACCGGGATTTCAGTCCCGGGTTGGAGTCGATGAACCGGGGCATCAANGTNGCGTAGCCCGCCACGATGACCACNAANTCGTCCCGGTGGTCCTCCATGGCCTTGAGGATGGTGTCAATGGCCTCCTGNCCAAAATCCTTGTCGGCGTTCTCCGGCGAGAGNGTGTACGCCTCGTCNATGAACAGCACNCCGCCCAGNGCCTTGTCNATGACCTCCTTGGTCTTGATGGCGGTCTGACCNACATACCCGGCCACCAGACCGGAGCGATCCACCTCCACCAGATGNCCCTTGGAGAGGATGCCCAAAGCGCTGTAAACCTTGCCCACAATGCGGGCCACNGTNGTNTTGCCGGTGCCCGGGTTGCCGGAGAACACCAGNTGGAAGCTCATNTCCGGNNTCTTCATGCCCCGCTCCTGGCGGAGCTTCCGGACCTTCACCAGGTTCACCAGGCTGTCCACGTCCTTCTTCACCACGTCCAGGCCAATGAGCTCNTCCAGNTCNGCCATGGCCTCCTCCAGCGTGGGCTTNGGCGGCTCCGNCTCCGCNTCCTCCGCCGCGGCAGTCCCATTGGAGGCGNNNTCNGGATTGGCAGGTTCNCCCGGACCGCCCGCCACAGGCAGGGGAGCCATAGGATCGCCGGGGACAGGGGGCTGATTGGGCGCACTGGGGCCGCCAAAGAAATCATCATAGATATTCCGGGNAGCGTTGTCCCNCTTGAGGACCTTGCTGAACTCGTCCATGATGTCTCCCAGCTCCTTCCCCGCNTCCCGGGGCGGGGCGGCGGAGAGNTTGGGCGCACCGCTCAAGTAGTCNTCNGGNCCCGGCGTNGCNGGGNCNGCNGGCACGCCCNCCTTGTCNCAGCACGCCGTCAGCTGGTCGTANAGCATNGTGATNCTGCGGCTCTCNGCGAAGGAGAAGGACCCGTCGTAGGAGGCGCAGAGCATGAGNAGATTTTTCTGNACCTCGGCAAANGTCCGGCTGTANGTAGTGCCTGCNGCNGCGTCGGCGCTGNCCAGCCGCTGAAAGAACTCCGGCACGCCCACCGTGTAGTGGGGGTTGGNGTGATAGAAGGAAATNGCCTTCTCAAACTGGGCGGGGGAGAACTTCACCTGGTGNTCGGTGTAGATNTGGTTGATGCCGATCACATCGCCCCCCCTTCCNCCGGANACNGCCCAGAGNCAGAGGGTGCAGGCNCGGAAATAGGTGTCGATCTCCTGGGCNGATATTTTCAGNGANGCGGGNACNCTCTGACAGAAGTGGCCCACGCTGTCGGCGTAGTCCCGGTGGAAATTTTTGCTCATGGGGAGGCTCCTTTTCTTTTTTCCACAGTATAGCACAAAGGCGGCAGGAAGTAAATCAGGAAAACCNGTGTTTCAGGGAAATCAATTTTCGGTGGCAGGCACCGGAAATTTGATGGATTTGTGTAGGGGCGAGCATTGCTCGCCCGCAAGCCAGAGGGCCTATGCGAGGCATCGTCCATGCGGTTCNTCCCTTTAGAAACGGGCGAGCAATGCTCGCCCCTACACGGATCCTTCATAATTTCAGATGGTTCATTACAAAATCACTTTCCCCGCCCNGTTTTTCTTTTTGAAAACCCATGGATTCCCCTTGAACCACAGGGGAAAATTTGGTACAATGTGCTATCAGCAACTACTAAAAGAAACGTGAGGAGGANTGATCCATCATGGATTACCAAAAGGAATATCAAAAATGGCTGGCCAGCGACATGCTGACCGCCGAGGAGCACGCCGAGCTGGAGGCCATCAAGGATGACCCCAAAGAAATCGAGAGCCGTTTCTACGGTCCCCTGGAGTTCGGCACCGCCGGACTGCGCGGCACCATGGCCATGGGCCTGCACCACATGAACATCTANGTGGTCCGCCACGCCACCCAGGGCTTCGCCAACGTCATCTGCGCCGAGGGCGAGAAGGCCAAGGAGCGNGGCGTNGCNATCGCCATGGACTGCCGTCTCCACGGCATGGAGTTNGCCAAAGCNGCCGCCGAGGTCTGCGCCGCCGCCGGCATCAAGGTCCGCATCTTCGANGCCCTGCGCCCCACCCCNGAGCTGAGCTTCGCCGTGCGCTACTACGGCTGCCAGGCGGGCATCAACGTCACCGCCAGCCACAACCCCAAGGAGTACAACGGCTATAAGGTCTACTGGGANGACGGCGCCCAGCTNCCGCCCCAGCACGCCGACGCCATTGCCAANGANCTGGAGAAGATCGACATCTTCACCGGCGTGAAGACCATGCCCTACGACGAGGCCGTGAAGGCCGGNCTCATCACCGTCATCGGCGCGGAGACCGACGAGGCGTTCCTGAAGGAAGTCATGGCCATGACCACCGACCCCAACGCCATCCCCGCCGTGGCGGACAGCTTCAAGCTGGTTTACACNCCCTTCCACGGCTGCGGCCACAAGCTGGTNCCCGAGGCCCTCAAGCGGGCGGGCGTGAAGCATCTGCTCTGCGAGCCNCAGCAGATGGTCATCGACGGCAATTTCCCCACCGTCAAGTCCCCCAACCCGGAGAATCCCGAGGGCTTNTATCTGGCNGTNGANCTGGCCAAGCAGAACGANGTGGANTTCATCCTGGGCACCGANCCCGACAGTGACCGCGTGGGCATCATGGTCCGTGACAAGGACGGCGAGTACAAGGTCATGACCGGCAACCAGACCGGCGNGGTNCTGCTGGACTACCTGCTGGGCGCTCTGAAGCGCACCGGCAAGCTGCCCAAGAANCCTGTGGCCTTGAAGACCATCGTCACCACCGAGATGGCCAAGGCCGTGGCCCACAGCCANGGNGCNGAGTGCTACGACACCTTNACCGGCTTCAAGTTCATNGCCGAGAAGAAGAACGCCCTGGAGGGCAGCGGCGAGGGCATGGTGGTCTTCTCCTACGAGGAGAGCTACGGCTACATGTTCGGCGACTACGTCCGGGATAAGGANGCCGTCACCGCCTCCCTGCTGCTGACCGAGATGGCCGCNTATTACTATGCCAAGGGCATGACCGTCCTGGANGCCTATCAGGCCCTCTGCGAGAAGCACGGCTTCTATGGCGAGAAGACNCANAACCTNGTNATGCCCGGCCTGGACGGCCTGGCCGACATGGCGAAGCTGATGAAGAGCCTGCGGGAGAACCCGCCCGCCGAGATCTCCGGCGTGAAGGTCGCTCAGTTCAANGATTACAAGGACGGCAGCGTCACCGACTGCGCCACCGGCGCGAAGTCCACCATGGAGCTCTCCGGNTCCAACGTCCTCCGCTTCGAGCTGGCGGACGGCACCTCCATCATNGTCCGTCCCTCCGGCACCGAGCCCAAGATCAAGGTTTATGTTTTGACCAAGGGGAAGGATGCCGCNGAGCGGGATGCTAANATCAAGAANTATGGGGAGTGGGTAGATACNCTGAAGAAGTAATCTTNGCCGCCCACGATTGTGCAATGACCGCATCGAGCGGTCATGCACAATTAAATTCTTCGCGGCCACTCGATGTGGCCGTGAAGAATCTAGGGCGGCAAACGGCAGCTTCTTCTGCCCTTCGGCCCGGGGGCTCCGCGCCCCCGGACCCTGCGCCTACTTTTGCCGCGCGGCAAAAGTAGGCAAAAACGCGCTTAAACCTGGCGGTTTAAGAATCCCTTATTTATTACGGGGGAAATTGTTTTTGCGCTCATCCTGTAGTCCGTCCGGGCTAAATCAGATTTTTTGTGATTTCGCCTGCGCTGCGTCTATTTTAGGATGTTGATTCAGTCCCTACCGTATCACACGAGGGGAGCTCCCGGGGTGCTGGGTTGATGATTTGTCGTCTATCGACCATCCCTGTAGGGGCGGACATTGTCCGCCCGCTTCTAAAGGACTGCTGTGCGTGACGTTAGAACGGGCGCACACTGTGCGCCCCTACGAGATGATGCACGAAAAGGATGGTGCAAGAAACATAGATTGGCGGTGGCCAGGTAGCAGGAATAGAAACAGATCCTGCTGCTGGCTACAATAGGGCGAACGGATAGACACTAGGCACCGAGCATGTGGGTATGCACCCCGGTAGAACCAACCCCGTTACGTCGTAGCGCCACTAAACACCCCCGTAATTCAGGAAGGTTCTTAGGAAACGTAGTTTCCTAAGCGAGCTACGATTTTTCATGACCACATCGAGTGGTCATGAAAAATTAAATTTTGCACGGCCACTCGATGTGGCCGTTGCAAAATCGTTGGTACTTTTCCCTCGCGGGAAAAGTACGCCCCCGCCCCGGCGAGGGGCGAATCTAAATTGAGATTAAGCCGGGGCCGCCGCACCGCGGCGGCAAAAGCAAGAGGAATATTTTATGAAATTTTCCAGCAAAGTCAAAAAGTGCGGCCTGTCGCCAATGAGAAAATTCCACCCCTATGCCGTGGCGGCCATGGAGGCCGGCAAAAAAATCTACCACCTGAATATCGGCCAGCCGGATATTGAGACGCCGCCTCAATACTTTGAGGCGGTCAGAAATTTCCAGCTGCCGGTGCTGGAGTATGCGCCGTCGCCGGGGCTGCCGGTGCTGATCGACGCCATCCAGAAGTACTATGACAACTTGGGGATGCACTTTGAAAAGGATGAGATCCTGATTACCACCGGGGGCAGCGAGGCCCTCCAGATCGTCTTCAACTGCATCTTGGACGACGGGGACGAGATCCTGATCCCCGAGCCCTTTTACCCCAACTACAACACCATGGTAAGCACCTGCGGCGCGGTGATCCACCCCGTTCCCACCACGCCCCAGGAGGGCTATCACTACGCCGACCGGGCCAAGATCGAGGCCGGGATCAACGAGCGGACCCGGGCCATCGTCTGCACCAACCCCGGCAATCCTACCGGGAGCGTGCTGACGCCGGAGGAGATGCGGATGATGGTGGACATCGCCAAGGAGCACAACCTCTTCATCATCGGCGACGAGGCCTACCGGGAGTTCGTCTACGCCGGGGAGCCCCTGCAATCCCTGGGCGAGTTCGAGGACGCGGCGGAAAACGTGATCGTCATCGACACCGTGTCCAAGCGGTTCTCCGCCTGCGGAGCCCGGATCGGGTGCATCATCAGCCGGAATAAGGAGCTCATGGCCGAGGCCCTCAAATACTGCCAGTGCCGCCTGTCCGTGGCAACCCTGGACCAGGTGGCCTCCGCCGCCCTGTACGATGTGGGGCCGGAGTATTTCGCCGCCGTCCGGGAGGAGTATAAGCTCCGCCGGGATACCGTGGCGGCAAAACTGAAGGAGATCCCCGGCGTGATCTGCGAGTGTCCCAGGGGGGCGTTCTATTTCATGGCCGCGCTGCCGGTGGACAGCGCCGACGAGTTCCAGAAGTGGCTGCTCACCGACTTCGAGGACAACGGCGAAACCGTCATGTTCGCCCCCGCCGAGTCCTTCTATGCCACCTCCGGCAAGGGCGTCAACGAGATCCGCATCGCCTACGTCCTCAAGCAGAAGGACCTGGAGCGGGCCATGGATCTGCTGGCAATGGGCCTCAAGGCGTATAATGAGCGATAATTTTTACAAAATGTAATAAAAAGAGGTCCCCGGCGTTGGGGACCTCTTTTGTTTGCCCGATCCTGCAAAATTATCGTGCATTTTCCGCCAATATGGTGTATGATAGGAACGTCGAGAATTTTTCCCAAACGAGGAGGAAACAGTATGAATACCTGCACCATCCCCCAGGGCTACCGCCCCCCGCTGATCGGCTACGACATGCAGCGGGCCATTGAGTTCGTCAAGAGCAGCTTCCAGGAGAACATCAAGTTCGCCCTGAATCTGCGCCGGGTTTCCGCGCCGCTGTTCGTGGACAGAAACTCCGGCCTGAACGACAACCTCAACGGCGTGGAGCGGCCCGTGAGTTTTGACATCCCTGCCGTGGGCGCGGCCACCGGTGAGGTGGTCCACTCCCTGGCCAAGTGGAAGCGCCTGGCCCTCAAGCGCTACGGCTTCTATCCCGGCAACGGCCTCTACACCGACATGAACGCCATCCGCCGGGACGAAAATCTGGACAACCTCCACTCCGTCTACGTGGACCAGTGGGACTGGGAGAAGATCATCACTAAGGCGGACCGGAACGTGGACTTCCTCCAGTACACCGTGCGCTCCATTGTGGGGGCGGTGTGCGACACCTGCGACGCCCTGCGCCGGGCCTTCCCCCAGGTGAAGACCCATCTGGAGCGGGAGGTCAGCTTCATCACCACCCAGGAGCTGGAGGACATGTACCCCGACCTGCTGCCCCAGGAGCGGGAGACCGCCTATATGCGGGACGGGCACAAGACGGTATTCCTCATGCAGATCGGCAAGACGCTGAAAAGCGGCCAGAAGCACGACGGCCGCGCCCCGGACTACGACGACTGGGAGCTCAACGGCGACATTCTCATGTGGAACGACGTGCTGGGCCGGGCCTTTGAAATCAGCTCCATGGGCATCCGGGTGGACCCGGAGAGCCTGGACCGGCAGCTGACCCTGGCGGGCTGCGAGGAGCGGCGGGAGCTGCCCTTCCACAAGATGCTGCTGAACAATGAGCTGCCCCTGACCATGGGCGGCGGCATCGGCCAGAGCCGGCTGTGTATGCTGATGATCGGCTGCTGCCACATCGGCGAGGTCCAGGCGAGCCTGTGGGATCAGGAGACATTGGATACCTGCGAAAAGGCCGGGATTCAGCTGCTGTAAGGATTTTGGGGTGAAAACTATGGTTTTGGAAAATTTAGAGCCTAAAAAGGTATTCCACTTTTTTGAGGAGCTGACACAGATCCCCCATGAGTCCGGAAACATGGCCGCTGTCAGCGGCTGGGTAGTGGACTTTGCGAAGGAGCGCGGCCTTTCATATCGTCAGGACGATATGGGCAATGTGGTGATCTGGAAGAAAGCGTCCCCCGGCTATGAGGGACATCCCGCAGTGATTTTGCAGGGGCATCTGGACATGGTTTGCGTCAAGGACCCCGGAGTGGAGCACAATTTTGAAAAGGATCCGCTGAGGCTTAAACTCGACGGCGACTGGCTGAAAGCCGAGGGCACCACTCTGGGCGGCGACGACGGCATTGCGGTGGCGTACATGATGGCGCTGCTGGACGACGATTCCATCTCCCATCCGCCGCTGGAGGCGGTGTTCACCGTGGACGAGGAGGTGGGCCTGCTGGGAGCCGCCGGTTTGGACTGCTCCGACCTCCAGGGCCGGATGCTGCTCAACCTGGACAGCGACGAGGAGGGCGTGTTCACCGTGGGCTGCGCCGGGGGGACCCGGTGCGACCTGGAGCTTTCGCTGGCCGCAGACAGCGCGGCGGGAAAGGTCTGTACGCTTGATCTCAGTGGACTTCCGGGAGGGCACTCCGGGGTGGAAATCCACAAGAACATTCCCAATGCCAACCGAATGCTGGCCCAATGTCTGCGGGAGCTGCCGGATGCCCGGCTGGTGTCCCTCTACGGCGGTGAGCAGGACAATGCCATTCCGGACCGGTCCAGGGCTGTGTTCGTCCTGCCGGAGGATCAGGCGGACGGTGCGCCGGAGAAGTTCCAGAAGATTACCCAGGGCGCTGTCTGCTCTTTCACCTGGGCCGCCCATACCCCCGTCAATGCTCTCTCCGCCGAGGACAGCCGCAGGGTGATTGATTTGATTCTCGCCGCGCCCAACGGCGTGCAGGCCATGGAGCCCGATCTGCCCGGGCAGGTAAAGACCTCTTTGAATCTGGGCATTCTCCGCTTGGAGGAGGGCGCGCTGCGCCTGACCTGGAGCATCCGCAGCTCCGTGGCGGCGGAGAAGGAGGAGCTGGTAAAGGCCCTCCAGGGCCTTGCCGATAGCTGCGGCGGATCTCTCAGCCGCCGGGGCGACTACCCCGCCTGGGCCTACCGTCCGGACTCTGTTTTGCGGGACACGATGGTTCGGGTCTATCGGGAGCAGACTAGGAAGGACCCCGTGGTGGTGACCATCCACGCAGGGCTGGAGTGCGGGCTGTTTTCGGAGAAGCTGCCTGGGCTGGACGCCGTGTCCACCGGGCCGGATATGCGGGATATTCACAGTCCCCGGGAGAGGATGTCTGTGTCCTCTGTGCAGAGGACATGGGCGTATGTGAAAGAGGTTTTGCGGCAGTTGTAGGAGTCTTCTGCAACGCCGCCGCGGCGCGGCGGCCCCGGCTAAATCTTATTTTAGATTCGCCCTGCCGGGCGGGGGACGGGGGCTAACTTTTCGCGCGCGCGAAAAGTTACAAAAGAGCGCTTAGGAAACTACGTTTCCTAAGGACCTTCCTGAATGACGGGGGTGTTTAGTGGCGCTACGACGTAACGGGTTTAGTTCTACCGGAGTGCTTACCCAAATGCTCGGTGCCTTGCGTCTACCCGTTCGCCCTAATTGGGCCAGCAGCATGATCTGCTTCTATTCCCACTACCTGGCCACCGCCAGCAGATGATTTTTTGCACCATCCATTTCACGCACCATCCCTGTAGGGGCGCACATTGTGCGCCCGCTTCTCAAGG
>JAAVHD010000047.1 GCA_014799915.1 Oscillibacter sp. | reverse complement strand
ATCAGCGGCAAAACACCAGTAGAACGGCTGGAAAGCCTGCTGTCCCAGGTGGAAAATCCTTACTGCTTCCGGGTTGGGAAAACGCCTGTGAAAATTTTGTATTCCGGAGAAAAAAACATAGAATCAATACTTAAATCACACTTTTTGTCACTGAAATGTAAAGACTTTTCCGTTGAAAAGTGATAGAATAAGAGTGTGATTTAGAGGGGAGAAAAAGGAGGCTCCCCACAATGGCGAGAATCAGAAAATCAGATACCAGCAGAACCCAGTCCAGGCAAATCATCTGGAAAGTGGGAAAGTATATCCGCCTCTCCCGCGAGGACGGCAATGTGGTTTCTGAATCTGTAGTCAATCAAGATAAAATTCTCAATGACGAGATCCCCGGCTTTTTCGAGGATGGACTGTATGAGGTGATAGACACTTATACTGATGATGGCACCAGTGGCACGTCTGACACAGAGCGCCGGGATTTTCAGCGCATGGTCCAGGACATGAAAAGCGGGAGAATCAACTGCATCATTGTTAAGAATCTTTCGCGGGCGTTCCGAAACTCAGCCAATCAAGGGCATTTTCTGGAGGAGTTTATCCCCCTCTACAATACCAGGTTTATTTCCCTCTATCAACCCCGGATCGACACTTTCCTTGACCCGGAAGTGGTCCATAGCTTGGAGGTCAGTATCACAGGCTTTATGAATGAGCAGTACGCCTATAAGACCTCCGCAGACGTGCGCCGGACCTTCAAGCACAAGCGGGAGAACGGGGAGTTTATCGGCGCGTTTGCCCCTTATGGCTACGCCAAGGACCCCGGCGACAAAAACGCCCTTGTGATTGACGAGGATGCCGCCCATGTGGTCCGGGACATGTTCAGCTGGTTCATCACGGACGGCATGAGCAAGGCGGGGATCGCCAAGCGGCTGAATGAATTGGGGATACCCAATCCAACCGCTTATAAACGGTCCAAAGGGTTTCGTTATGAAAATCCCCACGCCAAAGAAAATGACAGCCTCTGGAATCCCACGACAATTTCCCGGATGCTCCAGGACCCCTTGTATATCGGTGTCATGCGTCAGGGGCGGCAGAAGGTCATCAGCTACAAGGTCCATCGGCGGGCCTCTGTGCCGGAAAATGAGTGGTTTGTGGTTGAGAACGCTATCCCACCTATCATCAGCCGCGAGATATTCCAGGCGGCCCAGGAGCTCCACAAGCGGGACACCCGGACCGCTCCGGGGCAGCGGGAGGTCTATCTATTCTCTGGCTTTGTCCGCTGTGCAGACTGCAAAAAGGGCATGACGCGCCACGCCGCGAAAGGGCTTGTTTACTACACCTGTAGGACCTACCGGGACAAATCCAAGGAGCGGTGCAGCAAGCACTCCATTCGGCTGGATGTACTGGAGAATGCCGTCCTTGTGGCAATCCAGAAACAAATTGAGCTGGTCGGCTCTCTGGCGGATATGATAGAGGAGATCAACAACGCCCCCGTGGTACATACGGAATCAAACCGGCTCAACGCTCTGCTGCGGCAGCGGGAGAAGGAACTGGAGAAAGTGACCGGGCTTCTGGATGGCCTCTATCTGGATTGGAAAAGCGGCGATATTACCCGCGATCAGTACCGCCGCATGAAGGTCAAGTTTGAGGAGCAGACCGAGCAGCTGCAAGGCACCATCGAGCATATCAAAGGCGAGTGCGACACCATCGCCCAGGGCATCACGACAGAGGACCCATACCTGACCGCATTTCTAAAATACGGCAATATTCAAACGCTTTCCCGTGGACTGCTTGTTGACTTGGTAAATGTCATCTATGTTCACGAGGGCGGCGAAATCGAAATAGAATTTAAATTTGAGGACCAATACCGCCGGATTGTAGAATTCATCGAGAATAATCAAAATGAAATCTACATCCTCGGCGGAAAAAATGCCTCGTAGGTTGTGTATAAACGATTGTATCCACCGGTCCCACCGGCCCTGAGGCCACAATTACACCTGCCGCTGCGGTGGCTGACGCTACCGATACCACAGATGTAGTGACCCAGTTCAACGAACTGCTGGCCAATCTGCGGGCTGCCGGTCTGCTGGCAACCTGACTTCATGAAATGAGGACGGCGCAAAAGCGCCGTCCTCATTCTTTGCTTGTGAGGGAAAGAAATTCCGGATAGCCTGCACCCCGACAAAACCTCCATTTTTCCTCCCGTATAATCTCTATGCCCGAGGGAAAACTGCTCTTGTAAGTTTTCACCAAGGGGGATGAGGACGTGCAGGGAAAGGTGGAGATCTGCGGCGTAAATACGTCGAAACTGAAGGTGCTGCGCAACGAGGAGACGATGGAACTGCTGCGGCGGACCAAAGAGGGAGATAAGGAGGCCCGGGAGAAGCTGATCCAGGGAAATCTGCGTCTGGTGCTCTCTGTGATCCAGAAGTTTATGGGGCGGGGGGAGAACGCCGACGACCTGTTTCAGGTGGGATGTGTGGGCCTGATCAAGGCCATCGACAATTTTGATATTACCCAGCCGGTGCGTTTTTCCACCTATGGCGTGCCGATGATCGTGGGAGAGATCCGCCGCTATCTTCGGGACAACAGCGCCATCCGGGTCAGCCGCAGTATGCGGGACACGGCATATAAGGTGATGCAGGCCCGGGAGAAGCTGATGGCCCAGTCCCAGCGGGAGCCCACGGTGGAGCAGCTGGCGCAGGAGCTGGGCATACCGCGGGAGGATGTGGTCTTTGCCATGGACGCCATTATGGACCCTGTGAGTTTGTTTGAGCCGGTGTACTCCGACAGCGGCGACACGGTGTGCGTCATGGATCAGGTGAAGGACACCAAGAACACCGACGAGCGCTGGCTGGAGCATATCGCGCTGAAGGACGCGCTGGAGCGGCTGGGGGAGCGGGAAAAGCACATCCTGGCCCTCCGCTTTTTTGAGGGGAAGACCCAGATGGAGGTGTCCGCCGAGGTAGGCATTTCCCAGGCGCAGGTGAGCCGCTTGGAGAAAAACGCTCTGAAAACGATCCAGAAAAATATTTGATGACATGGGACATTCCCCGCGCCGCATACACTCCCCATGAGAGGGGTGACGGCCATGCAATGCAGGATGGTAGAGCTGCGGTGCAAAGAGGTGATCAATATCTGCGACGGCTGCCGGATCGGCTATGTGGGGGATGTGGAGGTACTGCTGCCGGAGGGGCGGGTGGCGGCACTGGTGGTGCCGGGACCCTGCAAGTTCTTTGGGCTGTTCGGCCGGGGGGAGGAGTTCTATATCCCCTGGGAGTGCATCAAGCAGATCGGGGACGATATCATCCTCATCGATAAGCCCGCCCAGCGCCGCCCGCCATACAAGCGGCCCCGGAGACGCGGGGCGTTTTGAGGGAAACCAATTTTGATGCTTCGCCTTCGAAATTGATCCATCTGTGTAGGGGCGCACATCGTGCGCCCGTTTCTAACGGAAGAGCCAGGTTGACGTGCGGGCGCACAACAGATCCCTGTATCCGGGACGCTTCCATAAAAACCCGATTTCCCCGGCAAAATCAAAAAAGGTATTGAAATCAGCAGGATATTGGGGTATACTAGTTCCGCTGAAACAGCACGATAAAGAAAAACTTGGAGGTACTTCCCATGGTTACCATTACGAAAGATACCATCATCGGCGATATCCTGGATATGGCGCCCCAGACGGCTCCTATCTTCCTGTCCATCGGTATGCACTGCCTGGGCTGCCCCAGCAGCCGCGGCGAGACCGTAGCCGAAGCCTGCGCCGTTCACGGCGTGGACGTGGAGAAGCTGCTGGAGGCCGTCAACGCCGAGGCCAATAAGTAAACAGACAGGAGGGCTCATAGGTTTTCCTTGTGAGCCCTTCCTTCCTGTTGTCCGGAGAGGGGTGAGACCGTGGCGGAAAAACTGGATATGGGACCCCGCCTGCGCGCTATCGCGGCGCTGGTCCCGCCGGACTGCGGATGTCTGGCCGATATCGGCACCGACCACGGCTATATCCCTGTGTCTCTGCTTCTGGAAGGTAAGATCAGGCGGGCGATAGCCTCCGATATCGGTGAGCTGCCCCTGGACCACGCCCGGCGGACTGCGCGGCAGTATGGCGTGACGGAAAACCTGGACTTCCGATTAGGAGACGGTCTGCGTGTCCTGGAGCCGGGGGAGGCGGATGTGGCCGTCATTGCCGGGATGGGCGGCGATGCCATTACCGAGATCCTGGCTGCCGCGCCCTGGAGCCGTGCGGGGCCGCTTCTGCTGCTCCAGCCCATGAGCAAGTCGGAAGTTTTGCGCGCCTGGCTGCCTCTGAACGGGTACGCGGTGCTCCATGAGGAGCTGGTGCAGGACAAGGGTGTCCTCTATCCCATTCTGTCCGTCCGGGGAGGGGAGATGCCTCCCGCCTCCGATGCGCAGGCGTGGGGAGGCTTTCTGCTGGAGAACGACCCGCTGTATGGGCTCTACATAGCGGACAGGCTGCTGCGCCTGCGCCGTGCGGCGGCGGGACTGGCGAAGGCCAGAGACCCGTCTTTGACGGAAAAACGGGACAAGATCATAGCGATCATCACCCAACTGGAGAAACAGAAAGGGGAGTGGGAAGATGCCCACACTGCGGGATATTGAAAAAGCGGTCTATGAGCTGGCCCCCAGAGAACTTGCCATGGAGGGGGATAACGTAGGCCTTCTGATCGGCAGGCCGGACCGGGAGGTCACGAAGATCCTGGTGGCCCTGGATGTTACGGAGGCTGTGGCGGAGGAGGCCGCGGAGATGGGCGCCAATCTGATCGTAGCCCACCATCCGGTCATGAACTGCGCCTGGAGTCCCGTGCAGACCATCCGGGACGACAAGCCACAGGGCAGATTATTTCTCAAACTCATTGAAAATGACATTGCCGCCATCTGTATGCACACCAATCTGGACCGGGCCAACGGCGGCGTCAACGACGCGCTGGCGGCACGGCTGGGACTGGGGCATGTGGAGAAGCTGCCGGGCGGAGACGGCGTCCTCCGGGTAGGTGAGCTGCCGGGAGAAATGGTGCTGCCCGAATTTCTAAAATGGGTCAAAGCGGCCATCGCCCCCAACGGCATCCGGTTTGCGGACGGCGGAAAGCCCATCCGGAAGGTGGCGGTAGGCGGAGGAGCCTGCGGCGGCTACCTGTGGGCGGCGGCGGAGAACGGCTGCGACGCCTTTGTTACCTCTGACCTGAAATATAACCAGTTCCTGGACGCACAGGACCTTGGCCTGACGGTCATCGATGCGGGGCATTTCCCCACGGAGGACGTGGTGTGTCCCGTACTGGTAAAATACCTGGAGGAAAAATTCCCCGGGGTGGAGATCAAAAAGTCCGCCGTCCACAAAGAGGCCGTTCAGTATTACGTGTGACCCTTCCGTGGCAGGAGTTCTGAGATGCACTATGTGATGGCGGACCTCCACGGGGAATATGACCGTTTCCGGCGGATGCTGGACCGGATCGCGTTTTCGGACGGAGACACCCTCTATATTTTAGGAGATGTGGTGGACCGGGGCGGCGTCGGCGGAGTGGACATCCTGCTGGACGTGATGGAGCGGGAGAACGTGGTCATGCTGCTGGGCAACCATGAGGCCATGTGCCTGAAGGCCATGGACCACCCCGACAACGAGCGTTCCGTCGCCCACTGGCGGCGGAACGGCGGGCAGGTCACCTGCAATTCCCTCCTCCGTTTGAGCGAGGAGAAGAGGACCCAGGTGCTGGACTTCATCCGTACCCGCCCGGACCACCTGGACCTGGAAGTGGACGGCAGGCGTTTCCACCTGGTCCACGGCTTTCCGGCGGACGAAACCTACGACCGCGTCTGGCTGCGGCCCGGGCCGGAGGCCGTAAGCCCCTTCCCGGACGGCAGGACCGTTGTGGCGGGACATACGCCGGTCTGCGAGCTATGGGACTATGACGACGACGCGCTGGAGCGGTATTTGCGGGAACTTCCCGGCGGACATCTGCATATTTTCCACGGGAAAGGCTACATCGACGTGGACTGCGCCTGCGGCTATCGTTTGCCCCAGCGGCGGCTGGCCTGCCTGCGGCTGGAGGATATGGCGGAGTTCTATGAATAAAACTCACGTTACTTTCGCATAAAAACCATACATCAATTCCATTTACAAGGAGATCGAACAACATGTCTGGACATTCCAAATGGCACAATATTCAGAAAACCAAGGGCGCGGCGGACGCCAAGCGCTCCCAGGCGTTCACCAAGATCGCCCGCGAGATGATCGTGGCGGTGAAGGAGGGCGGCAGCGGCGACCCCAATAACAACTCCCGCCTGGCCACCGTCATTGCCAAGGCCAAGGCCGCCAATATGCCCAACGACAACATCAAGCGCACCATCGACAAGGCCCTGGGCTCCGGCAGCACCGACAACTTCGAGAAGGTGGTCTACGAGGGCTACGGCCCCTGCGGCGTAGCCGTCATCGTCGAGGCCCTGACCGACAACCGCAACCGCACTGCCCCCGAGGTCCGCCACCTGTTCGACAAGTACGGCGGAAACATGGGCGCTACCGGCTGCGTCAGCTGGAGCTTTGACCGCAAGGGTGTGATCGTCATCGACAACGAGGAGGGCGACCTGGACGAGGAGACCGTCATGATGGACGCGCTGGACTGCGGCGCGTCAGACTTTGAGGCCGACGGCGACGTATTTGAGATCACCACCGATCCCGACGACTTCAACGCCGTCACCAAGGCCCTGGAGGAGAAGGGGTATGCCTTCGTCTCCGCCGCCATCGAGATGGTGCCCCAGAACTACATCAAGCTCACCGGCGAGGACGACATCAAGAACATGACCAAGATGATTGACCTCCTTGAGGACAACGACGATGTCCAGAATGTCTACCACAACTGGGAGCAGGAGGACTGACGGATGAAATCAGTGGCAAGCCGGCGGGTCCTGTATATCACGGAAACCGCCGTTATGACAGCCCTGCTGATCGTTCTCCAGTCGGTCACCAAGCCCGCCGGCCAGTATGTCACCGGCACCTGCGTCAACGCGGTGCTGGCCGTCTCTGTTCTGGCGGTGGGGCTGTGGAGCGGGATCACGGTGGCGCTGCTGTCGCCGTTCTTCGCGTTTCTGCTGGGCATCGGGCCGCAGCTGTTTCCCATTACGCCCTCCATTGCGGTGGGAAATCTGGTGTTTGTCTTTTTGCTGTGGCTGCTGGCCGGGGGGAAGGATCTGCCCCTGTGGCGGCAGGGCGCGGCATGGATTACGGCGGCGCTGGCCAAGTTTGCCGTGCTGTATCTGCTGGTGGTGAAGATTCTGTGCGTGGTGCTTTCGCTGAAGGAGGCGCAGATTGCCACGTTTACAGTGATGTTCTCCTATCCCCAGCTGATCACGGCGCTGGCGGGCGGCGGCATTGCGCTGCTGCTGATGCCTCTGCTGAGACGGGCGCTGAAAAGATGAATTTGAGAGAGGCGGCTCCTGTGAGCCGCCTCTTTTTGATGGATATGTGAAAATATAAAATGAAAGGCACAGGTTTCTGTAGGGGCCGATGTCCTCATCGGCCCGTTCCTGCGGGACCGCTTATCTTTCCGAAAAACGGGCCGGTGGGGACACCGGCCCCTACAGAGATTTTTCAAAATGTGGAACCTGATGTGTAACCTTCCGGGCAGAAACGGTGTTTATAAGGGTGAAGGCCTTCCAATTCTTGCGAAAGGAGGTGCGGCCATGGAGGACGGGCAGATTATCGACCTGTTCCTGGCCCGGGATGAAACGGCCATTCAACGCGCCGCTGAAAAATACGGTCTCCGCCTGCGGGCGCTTGCCCTGCATATCGTGCAGGAGCCGCAGACCGCCGAGGAGTGCGAGAACGACGCCTACCTTGCCGCCTGGAACGCCATCCCGCCCCATGAGCCCCGGGATTACCTCTACGCTTTCCTGGCGCGGATCGTCCGCAATATCGCCCTGAACCGCTGCCGGGACCAGAGCCGCCTGAAACGGGGCGCGTTCGTGGCGGAACTTAGCCGGGAAATGGAGGAGTGCCTACCCGCCCCTGATGATCTGGAGAGCCGTCTGAACGACATGGTATTGCAAGAGGCGCTGAACGGTTTCCTGGGGACGCTGGGGGAGGAGAAGCGGAACATCTTCCTGCGCCGGTACTGGTATCTGGACTCCGTGGCGGAGATTGCGAAGCGGTTTTGTATATCGCAGAGCAAGGTCAAGACGACACTGTTCCGCGTCAGGAACCAGCTGCGGAAATATCTGGAGAAAGAAGGTTACACGTTATGAAAGGCAATGAATTTCTGAACAAAATGGAATTGGTTGACCCCGCCTACATCGAGGCGGCGGACGCCGCGCCGACGATGAAGAAAAAGCTGTGGACGGGCTGGAGGGCCGCCGTGGCGGCGTGTCTCTGTCTGGTCCTGCTGGCGGGGACGGCTGCGGCAGTCAGCGGAGGAGGGACCTGGCTGGTAGAGATATTCAGCGGCAGAGGGGGCGATGAGACCGGATATGAATTAGGCGCCAATATTGAGAAATTCCCGGTTTCCGGACTGTCGAAAAACTTACAGATGATCAGCGAAGCGATTGTTTATCAATATGAGACTACCACGATTTACAGCAGTTGGGCCCCCGGTCATTGGATGGAGAGAAATTTTTCAGCGGACGAGGCGTGGGCGTTTATTGGCTTGTCTTCCCTGCAAAAGCCGGACTGGGATTTGGAGGAGTGGTACAATGAGTTAGACGTATTTGGTGATGCTGACACCGGGAGGATAGAACAAATTCTGATCTCCACAGGCTATCAGGTGAACGATGTCCGCCTGGAGGCCAGAGCTGAGATTTTCACAGAAAACTTCGACGATGAAATGCGGATACGCTGGATCACAGAGAAGGATATCAGCTTTACGGAAACCATCCGCCCCACTCCCGGCGGAAACTTCTGTCAGATCATAGCTTCCAGCGCAAATGAGCGGGGCTACCTGATGCTGGATGGATACCTGGTTGAGAACGGGGTGCTATATAATCTTCACATATCCTATCAGGAGCAGGACGCCGCCCGGGCGGAGGAGCTGCTACACCAGTGGGCGGATATGTTCTGACCCTTGCCATTCACCGGCAAAAATGGTATAATGCCCCCACCAAGAGAAAAGGGAGCGTGGTCCCATGCCAATTCTGCCGCAGAGACAGTCAAATTACGCCTACACCCAGAGCCGGGAACTGAGCTGGCTCCGGTTCAACCGCCGTGTACTGGAGGAGGCGGGGGACGAGTCTGTGCCCCTGCTGGAACGGCTGAAATTTATTTCTATTTTTACCAGCAACCTGGATGAATTTTTCATGGTCCGGGTGGGGAATCTTTTTGACGTATCGCTGGTATCGCCGGGGGAGATCGACAACAAGACCGGCCTGACCCCGGAGGGTCAGCTGTCGGAGATTTACAGCGTGATCCCCGGCCTGATCGAGATCAAGAACCGGCTCTACGCCGACGTAGCGGCCCTGCTGCGCCGGGAGGGAGTCTGTGACCTCGCCATGGAGGAACTGTCCCCGGAGGAAAAGAAATATGTCAGCACCTACTACAAGGCCAAGATCCTGCCGGTGCTGTCCCCCCAGATCGTGGATGCCCGACACCCCTTCCCCCATCTGGCCAACAAGGCCCTGTATGTGGCGGGTCTGATGCGCAGCCGGAAGGGGACCGCGTCCCTGGGCTTCCTGCCCGCACCGTCGGGGCTTCCGGCGATATTGCCTATGCCGGGAGACCCGGGCCGGTTTATCCGGATGGAGACGATCCTTCTCCACTATGCCCCGTCCCTCTTCGGGGAGTACAAGCTGGAGAGCAGCTGCGTCCTCTGCGTCACCCGGAACGCCGACCTGAATCTGGACGCGGAGCTGCTGGAGGAGAGCGGCGAGGACATCCGCAGCCGCATGAGCAAGCTCCTCAAGAAGCGGGCCAGCCAGTCCGCTGTGCGGCTGGAGCTGTCGAAGAAAATGAGCGGCGAGTTCATGCGCCTGCTGAAAGGCAGGCTGGGGCTGGAAAACCGGCAGATCTATATTGACCAGTCCCCGCTGGAAATGCACTATGTATTCGATCTGGCCAAAGCCCTGCCGGAGGCGAAAGCGGCGGAGCTGAGTTTCCCACCCTACCGTCCCCGCTGGCCGGAGGATATGGATAAATCTGTCAGCATTATTGACCAGGTGCGTCAGCGGGACAAGCTGCTGTTCTTCCCCTTTGACGGGGTGGACCCATTCCTTCAACTGCTGGAGGAAGCGGCGGTCCGGCCCGATGTGGTCTCCATCCGGATCACCATTTACCGTCTGGCGACTTCCTCCAAGGTAGCCCATATCCTCTGCAAGGCTGCGGAGAACGGGAAGGAAGTCACGGTGCTCATGGAGCTGCGGGCCCGGTTCGACGAAGCCAACAATATCTCCTGGTCCCGCTTGATGGAGGACTCCGGCTGCAAGGTGATCTACGGCGTGGAGGAGTATAAATGCCACAGTAAGATCTGCCTCATTACCCTCCGCAAGGGCGACAAACTCAGCTATGTTACCCAGATCGGCACCGGCAATTACAACGAGCGCACCAACGAGCAGTACACGGACCTCAGTCTCATGACTGCCAACGAGGCCATCGGCCTGGACGGCGCGGCCTTCTTCCAGAACATGCTGGTTGGCAACCTGGAAGGGGAGTACCGCCATCTGCTGGTGGCCCCTGCGGGGATCAAGTCAAAACTGCTGGAACTCATTGACCAGGAGATCGCCAAGGGACCGGAGGGCTATATCTGTGTGAAGGCCAACGCCATGACGGAGCGGGAGGTCATGGATAAATTGGTCCAGGCATCCCAGGCGGGGGTGCAGGTGCAGTTGATTTTGAGAGGCATCTGCTGCCTGCGGCCCGGCATTGCGGCCCAGACGGAAAACGTCCATGTCACCAGCATCGTGGGCCGTTTTCTGGAGCACGGGAGGATCTACCGCTTTGGCCGGGGAAAAGATGTGAAACTCTATATCGCCTCCGCCGACCTCATGACCCGGAACCTTAACCACCGGGTGGAGATCGCCTGCCCGGTCTACGACCCGGCGTTGAAGGAGATGCTGCTGCGCATCCTCCATACCCAGCTGGAGGACAACGTAAAGGCCAGTTCTCTGCTGCCGGATGGCTCCTACTGCCGGAAGGTCAATACGTTAGCGCCCTGTGACAGCCAGGAGGTCTTTATGGCCGCGACACTCCATAAACCCATTGCCGCCCCGGAGAAGCCGGATGCGCTGCACCGGTTTCTGGGCAATCTGCGGGGGAGAAAAAAATAAACAAAAAGCCAGGACGCGGAGACAAATCCGCATCCTGGCTTTTTATTTGGAGAATTTTTCCTTGTCCCGTGCAATCTGTTTAGCGTACCGGTCCTCCTCGGAGAACACACAGCCGCAGTATTTCTGCATATAGAGGCCCAGTTCCCGTGCCTTAGCCTGCCCCTGTCGGAAGCCGGGGCGGAAGTCCCGGTAGAGGAATTCCACACCGTACCGCTTCGACAGTTCCGCTGTCGTGTGGCGGATACCGTCGTGGTCCTGATAAGGACTGACCAGCAGAGTGGTGGAAAAGTGGGAGAAGCCGTGCTCAGCGGCATACCGTGCGGTCTCCTCCATACGGCAGATATAGCAGTGGGAGCACCGGTGGTCGATGTCCTCCGCCACCGCCCGGACGAAGTCCCGAAGGCCGTAGTCATCGTGGACGATCAGCTCCAGATCGATAGAGGCGGCGTAGTCGATAAGGGTGTCCCGGCGGGCCTTGTACTCCTGATAGGGATGGATGTTGGGATTGTACCAGAAGCTGACGGGCTCAATGCCCTCGCTCCGCAGAGAATCGATGCAATAAACGCTGCACGGCGCACAGCAGGTGTGGAGAAGGAGACGTTCCATAGCAAAAACCTCAGTCCGAAAAAAGTATGTTCATCATAGTACGTTTTATCTGCGGTGTCAAGGCGCGGAGCGCCTGATTTCCTCAGCGATAAACGAAAGTGGTCCCCAAAGCGGGCCAAGCTGCCCAGCCTCCGCCAACAGGTCGGCTTTCCATGCGCCACAGATAAGCGGCGGTCTCCCGTGCCTGGAAATGCTGTTTCAGCTCAATACACCGGAATTTCGCCCTCATATCGCTCCGCCCGCTCCAGCAGCGGGCCCTTTGCGCCCATGGTGAAGGCAATATCGCTGCTGCGAATAGAGAGCAGGGACATGCCGGGGAACAGGGAGAGGAAACGCAGCGTGTCCACCGGCATCTGAATTTCTCCTGACGGTGTGACCGGCACCCAGCAGTAGGAGCGCCCCTTGTATGGAATAAATTTTCCTGGCTCTGATGTGTAGTTCAGCAGTTGGGGCGTGCCTTGCAGGATGTGTCCCAGCTTGGACGGACCCAGCAGCCCATGCCGGGTAACGCAGAAGCCGCCGGTGATCTTACTGCCGGTAAACAGGTAGACCTTTCCCTCTGCGGTGATGTCATATTCCCGCACCGCCTGGGGCGGCAGCCGCACCAGACCGTTTTCGCGGATCAGGGAACGTCCGAAGATGAATTTTCCGCCCTTGTTCATTTGTGGCATAATGCCCCTTCCTTTCTTGTCCTGATGTCCGAAGCCGCGGCAGTGGGTACTATAGCACATTTTCCCCCGGTTGTCATCAAGGCTCACTAAAGTGTTTTCGTATAGAATGACAGACCTTCAGACGAGCCCCCCAGCGCGGCGTGAGCCGTGCGGCGTATAGAACCCCGAAAAAAATGAGGCGCGAAGCGAATGCTTCGCGCCTTCGGCAGTATCAAATTTCCACCATACTCCCAGTAGAATTACCCTTGAGCGGGGCAAAGCCCCGCGGACAAAAGTTTTTCTTTTTGATTCTTTTTCTTTTTACAAAAAGAAAAAGAATGTCAGCCGCTCCTACCGCTTCCGTCCCCGGTAACCGCTGGTGCCGCTTCGTTTAGCCGGCTGCCTGCGGTTGTAGCTGTTGCTGCGGCGGCGGGATTTGAAGATGGCGCGGGCGATCACGATCAGGACAATGAAAGCGCCTGCCCCGCCGAGGGTGTACCACAGGGTGGGCTTGTGCAGGAAATCCACCAGATCACGGCGGAAGACCAGCAGACGTGAGAGGGAGACGTCCTCGTCGGCCAGGAGGTCCACGGTGGCGTAGACGGTATCGCTGGTCTGGAGTGTGATCTGCCCCAGCACTTGCCCCTTCTCCACAGGGGCCTCCACACTCTCAGCGGTGTATGTAATGATCCGGTCCACGTCCTTGATGGGGTCCATCTCCACAGGCAGCAGGCGCTCCACCTCCTCAGCGGGGTGGACCTTGACTGTGTTCTGCTGCTGGGACAGCTCCACGCCGACCTCGCCCACCAGCTCATCTTCCGCCAGAATGACCTTCCGCTCAAACTCATCAAACCCCAGATCAAAGAGCTTCGCGGTCTCAATAAAGCTGTAAGTCAGCGTGATATCCGGATTTACCACCCGTTCCGCTCCCAGCACCACGGACAGCAGGCTCCGGTCCCCTCTGGTCGCGGAGGCCACCAGACAGTAACCCGCCGCGCTGGTGGACCCGGTCTTGATACCCTCAGCACCCTTGTACAGGTAGTAGTCGGTCCGCCAGGGAGAAATCAGGTAGTTGGTGTTATACAGCTGCCGCGCCTCGCTCATGTTTGTGGCAGGAACCTCATGATAGGAGGTGCCCACGATAGGCATGAAATCCGGATGCGTCCGGGCCTCCTTTGTAATGAGCCAGAGGTCCCACGCGGAGGTGTAGTGGTTGGCGTCCGGCAGGCCGTTGGTGTTGGTAAAGTGGGTGTTGGTACATCCCAGGTCCTTGGCCTTCTGGTTCATGTGCGCCACGAAGGCCTCAATGGACCCGTCCACGGCCTCCGCCAGCATGTTGCACCCCTCGTTGGCGGATTGAAGCATAATACAGTAGAGCAGTTCCTCCACCGTCAGCTCCTCACCCACCAGCGTTCCCACGTTGCTGCCGTCCGGCGGCACGGCGGAGATGGCGGTCTCCGAGGCGGTAAGCACCGTATTCTTGGTCAGCTTGCCGGAGTCGATCGCCTCCAGCGCCAGCAGGCAGGTCATGATCTTGGTAACGCTGGCGGGATAGAGGATCTCGTGGGCGTCCTGCTCGTAGAGGACCTCCTCGGTATCCGGGTCCACCAGCAAAGCGGCCTTAGCGGCGATGTGGAACCCCTCCGGTTCCTCTGGTTCGGCCACTACCGGTTCTTCGGCTTCCTCCGGCTCATCCCCCTCCGGGGCCGCTGCGGCGGCAAAGGAAACGGCAGTCAGATTCAACGCGATCAGCAGACTAAAAAAAAGAGCGCAAATACGGCGAATTTTCATATCATTCTCTCCAAGAATATGTTATACTGATAACAGCGAGCCAGATCAAGCCCATACCCGCAAGCATATCAGCGATCAATCTAAGGACAGTATAGCAAATCACATCGGGGAATTCAACTGGAAAAGCCCCCGGGTTTCTTAAAAAAGCGTAAATTTTTGGAAAGGGGTCCTACCCATGAAAATATTGGTTGTAGATGATGAAAAGCTCCTGGTCAAGGGGATCAAGTTCAATCTGGAGAACGAGGGCTACCAGGTGGAGTGCGCTTACGACGGCGCGGCGGCGGTGGATCTGGCCCGGTCCGGTAATTTCGATCTGATCATCCTGGACCTGATGATGCCGGAGATCGACGGACTGGAGGCCTGTATGCGCATCCGGGAGTTTTCCAATGTGCCCATCATCATGCTCACCGCCCGCAGCGAGGACACGGACAAGATCATCGGCTTCGAGTGCGGCGCGGACGACTACATCACCAAGCCCTTCAACATCCTGGAGCTGAAGGCCCGCATCCGTGCCATGCTCCGCCGGGCCTCCGGCGGGGCCCAGGGCAAGGCCGCCAGCCAGATCACCGTGGGGGACCTGACCCTGGACACCGAACAGCGGGTAGCCATCCGGGACGGCGAGACGGTGGAGCTGACCGCCAAGGAGTACGACCTGATCGAACTGCTGATGAAAAACCCCCGGCGGGTGTACAGCCGCGAAAATCTGATGAACGTAGTCTGGGGCTACAGCTACGCCGGGGACTACCGGACGGTGGACGTACACATCCGGCGGCTCCGGGAGAAGCTGGAGCGCCAGCCGGCGGAGCCGGAATACATCCTGACAAAGTGGGGAGTGGGCTACTATTTTAAAGGGTAGGATTTCCTTTCAGCTGAAGATCAGCGCCAGTTATCTGGCCATGCTGCTGGCGGTCATGGTGCTGATGAACACCTATCCGCTGCTGGTCAGCGAGGATCTGGTGTTCCAGTCCAAGCGGAACACCCTCCTCAGCGGCGCGGCGGCGCTGAATACCGCCGTGTCCGGTCTGGACGAGCTGACGGAGGAGAATGTGGGGCAGGCCCTGGCGGGGGTGGACGTGGCGGGGATCTCCCGTGCGATCATCTCAGACCCCTACGGCAAGGTCCTCTATGACACCCGTGAGACGGGCAGCGCCATCGGGCGGTATGTGTTTTATAATGAGCTGGTGGAGGCGCTGCGGGGCAGCATCGCGCTGTACAGCGAGTACAAGGAGGGGGCGTTCCACTCCTCCGCCGCCCAGCCGGTGGTGTACCGCAACCAGATCATCGGCGGCATCTATGTCTATGAGTACGACACCCAGCAGGCGTCCCTGCTGGAAAACCTCAGCAGCACCCTGCTGAGCATCTCCATCGGCATCGCAGCTCTGGTCATCATGCTGAGCATGATCTTCTCCCGGCAGCTCACCCGCCGCCTGGGGAGCCTCCAGACCGCCATCCGGGGCGTGCGGGAGGGCGCCTACAACCAGCGGGCCACCCTCTCCGGCCACGACGAGTTCACCCAGATCGCCGGGGAGTTCAACGACCTGGTGGACCGCCTCCAGGAGACGGAGAGCGCCCGCCGCCAGTTTGTCTCCGACGCCTCCCACGAGCTCAAGACGCCCCTGGCGGCTATCCGTCTGCTGACAGACTCCATCCTGCAAAACGAGAATATGGACAGCGCCACCGCCATGGAATTTGTCAGCGACATCGGCCAGGAGGCGGAACGCCTGAGCCGCATCACCGAGGATCTGCTGCGCCTGACCCGGCTGGACAGCGGCGTAACGGAGGCAGCGCATCCGGTGGAAGTAGCCCCGGTGCTGGAGCGGGTGGCACGGATGCTGCGGCCCGTGGCGGAGGAGAAGGGCGTGGAGCTGCTGATCGTCAGCATGTCCAATGCCACGGTGATCGCCACCGAGGGGGAGTTACATCAGATCCTTTACAATCTGGCGGAAAATGCCATCAAGTACAACCGCCCCGGCGGCAGCGTCCGCGTCAAAGCGGAGCCGAAAGAGGACTTTACGCAGATCACCGTGGAGGACAACGGCATCGGCATCCCGAAGGAGGAGCTGTCCAATGTGTTCAAGCGTTTCTACCGGGTGGACAAGGCCCGCTCCCGCGCCGCCGGAGGCACCGGACTGGGCCTGAGCATCGTCAGCGACACCGTCAGCCGCCGTGGCGGAGCCATCCGCGCGGAGAACGTGACCGGCGGCGGCACGCGGTTCATCGTGACTCTGCCGAACCAGGAGAGGGGGGAGGAGGAGCCGTGAAAAAATGGCTGGCACTGGTCCTGGCCGTCCTGCTGCTGGCGTCTTGCGCCGCATCCGATGAGCCGGAAAACCAGGAAGCGGGAGCGCTTATCTACTACCTTGCGCCGGAGGACGAGGCCCGGGGCGGAGACCGCATCCGGTCCAGCCGGGAGCTGCTGGACCTGCCTGAGGACGCGGACGAACTGACGCAGGCGCAGGCCATTGTGGAGCGGCTGCTGGCGGGACCGTCGGAGGTTGGGCTGCTCAGCCCTCTGCCGGAGGGCGCGGAGCTGCTGAACCTGGAGATCCGGGACCGGACGGCCTATGTGGACCTGGGCGAGCCGCTGCGGGAGCTGTCCGGTGTAGACCTGACGCTGGCGGACTACTGCCTGACGCTGTCTCTGACAGAGCTGGAGAGCATCCGGGCAGTGGTCGTTACCGCCCAGGGGCGGGACATCGGGCAGCAGCCAAAACCAGTGTTCTACGAACGGGACGTCCTGTTGTCCGATATGGACGACCTGCTGCAAACGGTGGAGGTAACGCTCTACTTTCTCGACGCCAACGGTGCGCTGGTGCCGGAAAAGCGTTCCCTTTCCCTGTACGAAGGGCAGACGCTGGCGGAGGCGCTGGTCTCGGCGCTGCTGGAGGGACCGGAGAACCGGGAGTTGCAGCGCGCAATCCCGGAGGGCTTCTCAGTGAATTACGTCCGCGTGGATAACGGGATGTGCTATGTCAGCCTGCCGGCGGCATCCCTGGAGCAGTTGCCGGAGGAAGAGCAGGCGCAGCGCATGATCCTCTGGTCGCTGGCGGAGTCGCTGTACTCCATTGACTCCATCGAGGAGATCCGCCTGCTGGCCGACGGCGAGGAGCTGGATCTGTTTGGCCTGGTCGCCGTGGAGAGCATCGGAGTCCGCCCGCAGGGATAGTGACAAAACAGATTATTTCCAAAATTTTTGAACAATGAATCGACACAATATAAATAGGAGCGGTACTATTTGAAAATAGCGCCGCTCCCATTTTTTGCATGGATAGGGGAGAGAGAAGGGGCAAAACTACATCCGTGAGCCGGCTCCGCGCTCTTGCGACAAAAAGGAGGTATTGGATATGGTTTTGGATCGGATCGCGTTGATCCTGGTAGTGATCGGCGCATTGAACTGGGGGATCATCGGACTGTTCGGACTGGACCTGGTGGCCTTTGTCTGCGGCGGTCAGATGGCAGTGATCTCCCGCGTGATCTACGCCCTGGTGGGTCTGGGCGGCCTTTGGAGCATCTCCCTGCTGTTCCGGGAGAGAACGCCTGCTGAGGCAGTTGCCTAAATAGGGGGCCATGCGCAGAAATCCTCGCCTGCGTGTCCGGGACGCGGGCGGGATTTTTGATATATAAAGCTATAGCAGGAGACGCGGATGCCGCGCCTCCTGCTATGCTGTGCGGGATTTTGCAATTTAAGCGGAAAATTGTAAAAAAGTTCTTGCTTTTTTCTTCCTGATGTGGTATCCTATCATGGCGATAAAGGGCGGTCCTCTGTCAAGGAGCGGGGCCAAAGATGCGCCTGCCCCACAAAAATTGTTAAGAACGCCTATATATTAGGAGGAAAATTTCCATGGATCTCATCAAAGAACTGACCAAATCTCAGATCAAGGACATGCCCGAAGTCCTGGTGGGCGACACCGTGAAGGTGCACGTCAAGGTCAAGGAGGGCGCCCGCGAGCGTATCCAGGTGTATGAGGGTATCGTGATCGCCAAGAAGCATGGCGGCATCGAGGAGACCATTACCGTCCGCCGCGTGTCCTACGGCATCGGCGTGGAGAAGGTGTTCCCGCTGCATTCTCCCACCATCGACAAGATCGAGGTTGTCCGTCACGGCGTTGTGCGCCGGGCCAAGCTGTACTACCTGCGTGACCGCGTGGGCAAGGCCGCCAAGGTCCGCGAGAAGCTTTAATAACGCGAAAAAGTCCGGCAGGCGAAAGTCTGCCGGACTTTTTTACATTGGGACCGAATTGCCGCTGCGGCGGCAGGACGGGGGCTTACTTTTCTTGCTCCGCCAAGAAAAGTAACAAAAGAAGGCGGCTTAAGAGACTCCGTCTCTTAAGAATCTTTAATTTGTTTGTTTATTTGCGCTACGACGTGGCTGGTTTGGTTCTAATGGTGTGCTTACCCAAATGCTCGGTGCCTACGTCTACCCGGACGCCCTATCTGTAGATTCTGCTGCGGCGCCTGTGCTTGAATTGGTCTGACACCATCGCCGGGATTGCGGGTGCCGGACCGGCATTTTAGTACTGGGAAAGACTCCTGACCAGGACCTCCATCTTATTCTTTGCCCTGATGCCAGGTGCTTTTTTATAGCCCCTGACCAGATAGAAATCCAAGGCATCGTCGGCGGTCAGCACGGCGCGGTGTGCGCCATGTTCTGCCAAATAATGTTCTGCCATGCTCAACAGCATGGAACCATAACCCTGCCGCCGGTGGGCGGGGTGGACCCAGAACTCCCGGATAAATCCAAAGGATTCCTCAAAAAACCAGTTGGAAAAGCCAGTCATCTGGAATTGGAGGAAGCCGAGCAGATTTTCCTCCTCATCCAGCAGGACATAGGCGAGATTGTTCCCCTCTTCGTTCATCTCCCGAAACAGGCCGTCCCAGTCCTTGACGGAAACGTCTATCTCACTAAAGTACGCCTGAAATGCGGCGCGGAAGCGAGGATCAGTAAAATCGGAAAGCAAAAATGTGTTGATAACCATAAAAGCTCCTTCTCGCGGCAAAACAAAAAGCGTTCCCGGATTCGGGAACGCTGGATTTCATCATTCTGCTTTCCGGCAGCGGCCGCGTCAGGCTGCGGACAGTGAATGGCAAATATCCCCGAATCGGTCGATCATCGTTTTCATGCCATTCACCTGCCTTTCTTGAAAATAGGATACCAGACGCAAAAATTTTTGTCAATACTTTTTAATAAATTCCACGAGTAAACCGCAGTTTTTCGTCAAAAATTTTCCGCTAAGACATGTGTGGGGATTTATTCCGTGCTTCCCTAGAAAAAATTTACAATTACTACTTTTCAAATGCCTGAAAATATATTAGAATAGGGAGCAGTACAAGACAGAAAATTTCCAACCAGAGAAGAAAATGGAGGAAAGCGCCTATGGAGGAACCGAAATATAAGAGAGTTCTGCTGAAGATCAGCGGCGAGGCTCTGGCGGGGGATAGACACACCGGCCTGGACTTCAGCTTGATCGCCAGCGTCTGCGACGTCATCAAAGAGGCCGTGGCCATGGGAGTTCAGGTGGGCGTCGTTATCGGCGCCGGGAACTTCTGGCGGGGCGCCAAGGACGGCGGAGGCCGCATGGAGCGCACCCGGGCCGACCACATGGGTATGCTGGGCACCGTAATGAACTGCCTNGCCGTGTCCGACGTGCTGGAGCAGAAGGGCGTGGATGCCCGGGTCCAGACCGCCATCGAGATGCGCGGCGTGGCGGAGCCCTATGACCGGGCCGTGGCCGTGCGCCATCTGGAGAAGGGCAGGGTGGTGCTCTTTGGCGCGGGCAGCGGCAATCCCTTCTTTTCCACCGATACCGCCGCCGTACTTCGCGCCGCTGAGATCAACGCGGACGTGATCCTGCTTGCCAAGAATGTGGACGGCGTCTACAGCGCCGACCCGGTGAAGGACCCCTCCGCCGTGAAGTACGACGACATCACCTATAGCGAAGTCCTGGCCCAGCACCTGGCGGTGATGGATACCACCGCCACCAGCCTCGCAATGGATAACCATATCCCCGTGCTGGTTTTCGCGCTAAAGGACCCCAAAAACATCATCCGTGCGCTGAAAGGCGAGAAGATAGGAACGATTGTGAAGGAGGATACAACCAAATGAAAAGCGAATTAAAGCCCTATGAGGAAAGAATGAAGAAGTCCATCGCCTCCGTGGCGGCGGATTTCGCCGCTGTCCGCGCGGGCCGCGCCAACGCCGCCGTGCTGGACCGGATCATGGTGGACTACTACGGCACCCCCACCCCCATCCACCAGATTGCCTCCATCGGCTCCCCCGATCCCCGCACCCTGACCATCCAGCCCTGGGACGCCACGGCGGTGAAGCTGATCTGCAAGGCGATCCAGGAGTCCGACCTGGGCATCAATCCCCAGAATGACGGCAAGATCATCCGCCTGGCCTTCCCGCAGCTCACCGAGGAGCGCCGTAAGGATCTGGTCAAGCAGATCGCCAAGTACGCCGAGGGCGGCAAGGTTGCCATCCGCAACATCCGCCGTGACGCGGTGGAGGATTTCAAGGCCCAGAAGAAGGCCAGCGAGATCACCGAGGACGATATGAAGATCGCTGAGAAGGACATCCAGAAGCTCACCGACGATATGTGCAAGGAAATTGACGAGCTGCTGGCGAAGAAGGAGAAGGAGCTGCTGGCGGTCTGATCCGCCGGTGCCCCGATAGAACGCATGAAGTTTGCTTTTCGTAAAAAAAGCGAGGATACGGCGGGGCAGGTGGATTTTAGCCGTCTGCCCCGCCATATCGCTATCATACTGGACGGCAACGGCCGCTGGGCCAAGCGCCGGGGCCTGCCCCGTACTGCCGGACATAAGGTGGGGGCGGAGACCTTCCGCACCATTGCCACCTACTGCCGGGACATCGGCATCGAGTATCTGACGGTCTACGCCTTTTCCACAGAAAACTGGAAACGCCCCAAGGACGAGGTGGACACCATCATGGTACTGCTGAAAAAGTACCTGCTGGAGGCCATCGACACCATGGAGCGTGACAATGTGCGCCTGCGGTTCATGGGGGACATGTCGCCTCTCAGCGACGAGCTGAAGGACCTGGTGGATCAGTGCAACGAGATCTCCGAGCGGATCGACGGCTGCCTTTGCAGCATCTGCATTAACTACGGTGGCAGAGCAGAGCTGGCTCACGCGGCGAGAAAGTTCGCAGAGGATTGCTGTGCAGGNATTGTGAAGCCAGAAGACTTGACAGAAGAAAAACTGTCAGATTACCTCTATTCTGCCGGAATACCCGACCCGGATCTGCTGATCCGGCCCGGCGGAGAACTGCGGCAGAGCAATTTTTTGCTGTGGCAGTGTGCCTACAGTGAGTTTTATTTTACCGATGTGCTGTGGCCCGATTTTTCCAAAGATGAGCTGCATCGGGCTATCGCGGCCTACCAGCACCGTTCCCGCCGGTACGGCGGGGTGTAGGAGGTAAAGAGATGAANNCGAGAATTTTAGTGGCGGTCGTGGGNGTNCCGNTNCTGTTGTATNTTGTGCTGTGGGGNCCGGAGTGGCTNCTGGCNGTNGCNNTGGCNGNGCTGTCCGGCGTGGGCGCTTANGAGCTGNTGAAGTGNGTGGGTGTGAAGTCCNGCGANCTGCTGTGCCGNCTGACGGTCNNCTNCGCCACNTGGGCGGTGNTGTGCGGCTGGGGNTTGCCGGAATGGCTGATNCCCAGTNTGACNCTGTACTGNCTGCTGGCCTTTGNNGTGGCGGTNTGGAAAGCNGGAGANNTCAANNCNGNTCANCTGTTGGCNGGNATATTNGGNGNGGTNNTGATCCCNTATGCGTTCAGCTCCTTTTTCCGTATCAACGGNCTGGGAGGACATAGGGGGTATCTGCTGCTGCCNTTTATCCTCAGCTTTGCCTGNGATACATTTGCCTATTTTGNGGGNCTTACTCTTGGCAAACATAAGCTGGCCCCNAAGGTCAGNCCNAAAAAGACGGTGGAGGGCTCCATCGGCGGNCTGGCNGGCAACGTGNTCTGNGGNNTGCTTTTTGCCTTTGTGATGAACCGCTGGTTCGGTGGGANNATTCANCTATNGNNCNATGNNNNTNNTGNCGCTGTTCTGCGGCGNGGTGGCGCAGATCGGGGATCTCAGCTTCTCGCTTATCAAGCGGGAGTTCGGGATCAAGGATTACGGGAANATCTTCCTGGCCCANGGCGGCGTGCTGGACAGNTTTGACAGNGTACTGTTCGTCGCGCCCACGCTGGCGGCGCTGATGCAGATNCTGAGGATACAGTAATTGGTATTTTAAGAAGGAAATCAAATGGAAATTAAAGAAACTGCGCTCTGNGACNGCGTGGCGTCGGAGTTACTTGCCCTGTCTGCGGATTGGGAAGCGGAGGANATCTCCTACGGTTACCGGAAAAATGAGTACAGTACTTTGGAAGGAAAGCGGATTTTTATTGCTGAGGAAGACGGTGAGATCATCGGGTTTCTGTTNGGCAGCCTGGAAAAATCCAAGAATAANGGAGCGGTCGTACCGGACGGCGCGGATTATTTCGAGGTGAATGAAATCTATGTAAAGTCTGCTTACCGCTCCCAAGGGGTAGGNTCCGCANTGTTCNGCTATATGGAGAAAAAAGTCCGCCCGGAGGCGGAGTATCTCATGCTGGGAACGGCCACGAAAAATTATAAGGCGATTCTGCACTTNTATATTGACGAACTGGGTATGGATTTNTGGAGCGCTGNGCTGTTCAANAAACTGTAAATATGNCGNCTTTGAGGACAAAATAATGTATGAAAGACTGTTGAATAAGCAAGTTGTTCCAACATTTGAAGAATTAGTGGCTTACTGCGGNGAGAATGGNGCNCTGTTTCAGAAGCTAAATGAACAGCTTTCTCAGCTGNACGGGACGGCGCNGGANATTCGCTTTCCNTATGGGAACCATTACGGCTGGGGTGTGGCACATCGAAAGAAGAAAAANCTGATTTGTGATGTTTTTGCTGANGCNGNGGCNTTTACCGTGATGCTGCGGCTGAGCAANCNGCAGTTTGATTNGNTATATGAACAGCTGCAAGCGTACACACAGAANTATATTGATAACAAATATCCCTGCGGTGAAGGCGGCTGGATTCATTATCGGGTTCTGAATGAAGANCATTTNNATGATATCATGCAGTTGCTGGACATAAAATGCGGCTAGGTTTTTCTGGGGGCGTATTATGGTAAAAACAATTTCACTCTTAGGNTCCACCGGTTCCATCGGGAAGCAGACGCTGGACGTCTGCCGGGAGCAGGGGATCAAAGTTGCCGCTNTGACNGCCCGNAGCAGCATTGANCTNCTGGAGCAGCAGGCCAGGGAGTTNCGGCCCCAGNTGGTGGCGGTGAATGATCTGGAGCCCGCGCTGGANCTGGCAAGGCGGNTGGCNGGNCTGGATATCGAGGTCGTCTACGGNCTGGANGGNNTGCGGCGGGCGGCGNCTCTGCCGGAGAGNGAGGGCGTGGTCACCGCAGTGGTCGGNATGGCGGCGCTGTGGCCTACGATGGCCGCTATTGAGGCGGGCAAGCGGGTGGCTTTCGCCAACAAGGAGACTTTGGTCTGCGCCGGGGANCTGGTGATGGAGACCGCGAAGNGGTATGGCGCGGAGATCATCCCCGTGGACAGTGAGCACTCNGCTATATTTCAGTGCTTGCAGGGCAGTCGGGATCGGGGAGAGATCAAGCGGCTGATTCTGACCTGCTCCGGCGGGCCGTTTTTCGGTTTNAGCCGGGAGGAGGTCTTGANAAAGACCAAGGCNGACGCNCTCCGNCANCCCAACTGGANNATGGGNGAGAANATCACTATCGACTGCGCCACGCTGATNAACAANGGNNTGGAATTTATCGAGGCCATGCGGCTGTTCCGGGTCACGCCGGAGCAGGTGGANGTGGTGATCCACCGGCAGAGNATNATNCANTCTATGGTGGAGTTCCGGGANGGNGCGGTGCTGGCNCAGATGGGGACGCCGGATATGCGGCTGCCCATTCGGTATGCGCTGACTTATCCGGANCGGGAAAAGTCGGAGCTGCCNNCGCTGGATCTGCTGAAGTGTCCGCCGCTGACTTTTGCGCCGCCGGATCTGGAGGCGTTTCCGTGTCTGAAAATGGCGATGGACTGCGCAAAAACCGGCGGCACCAGCTGCACGGTNCTCAACAGCGCCAACGAGGCGGCGGTAGAGCTGTTCCGNAGGGATGAAATTTCCTTTGGACAAATTCCAGATTTGGTGGAAAGAGCACTGGATAAAATTCCCAATGTTGGCCATCCATCTATGGATGAGATCCTGGAAGCGGATCAAAAGGCTCGGGGATGTGTGCTGGAGGCTGTGAAATGATCGACTTGGGGATGCCGACGCTGGTTGAGCTGTTGGAGCCGGAGGACTGCGCCCGGCTCTGCCGGGAGCTGGGACTGCAATTTGTTGAGCTGAATATGAATCTGCCGCAGTATCAGACGGATCAGATCGATCTGGACCGGCTGCGGAAAATCTGCGAAAGCTGCCATATTTATTTTACCATACATCTTGACGAAAATCTGAACCCCGGAGATTTCAATCCGTATATTGCGCAGGCGTATCAGCGTACTGTGGATGCGGCGATTCAGCTTGCAAAGAGACTGGAAATGCCGGTTTTGAATATGCACTTGTCCAGAGGCGTATACTTTACTATGCCGGATCGCAGGATTTTTCTTTTTGATACCTACCGGGACAGGTATCTGGAGAGTATGCGGCGCTTTCGGGACCGGTGCGAGGCGGAAATTGGCGGAGAGGATATCAAAATCTGCGTAGAGAACAGTGACGGGTTTACTGATTTTCATCGGGAAGCGCTCGACTTGCTGTTGGAAAGTTCGGTGTTCGCCTTGACTTATGATATCGGACACAACCACAGTATTGGCGGTACAGATGAACCGGTTATTCTGGAGCGGCAGGAGCGGCTGACGCATTTCCATTTTCACGATGCGATAGGGAAAAAGAATCATCTTCCGTTAGGTGTGGGAGAGATTGATGTAGGAAAGTATCTGACGCTGGCAGAAGAACACGGCTGCCGTGTTGTTTTGGAAACTAAGACTGTGGAAGGGTTAAGGGAATCGGCGGCGTGGATGCGCCGCAGAGGATGCGGTGAATCCTGATAGAACAGGGCGTTTATTCGATTGTCAAGGTGCGCTTTGCACAACCTTTTGTTTAGCCCGGTGTGCGATCCGGTACCTGGATCGGGGTTCGACTTGCTTCAGGGCCCTTGCCTCGGAGGTTTGTCTTCCCTCAAGGTTCCTGAAAAAGTTCGGAAAGTTGTTGGGGAGAGGGCAACGGATGGTAAAATTTTTATAATTTGTGCAACCACTGGGGCTCGCAGGTGTCCCATAGAAGCGGGCGCACAATGTGCGCCCCTACACAGATAAATCAATATGATAGATTCTGCCACGCCGGAAATGAATTGCAGAGCGGGCCGGTGGGGACACCGGCCCCTACAGAATACAACCCCGATAGTGCCTATGTGCCATTCAGAAGCGGGCGAGCAATGCTCGCCCCTACACAGACTGGAGATAGACGAGGAAGCTATTAGCTACCACCCCGGGAGATCCAGCGCGTATGACGGTAGGGACTAAATCGACATTCTGAAGGAAACGAAGTGCAGGTGAAACCACACCAGCACTTCGGCAGAGTGGACAGACTACAGGATCAGCGCAAAAAATAAACTCCCTCGTAATAAATAAGGGAGTCTTGAACCGTAGGTTCAAGCGCGCTTTTGCCTTCTTTTGTCGCGTGACAAAAGAAGGCGCGGAGTCCGGGGCCGCGTAGGTCCCGGGCCAATTTAAGAAGAAATTTCCCCCGTGCCCGAAGGGCGCGGTACTAACTACCCTGCAACGAGGTAAAACCATGTATATTATTATCGCTATCCTCCTTTTTGGTATTTTGATTGCCGCCCACGAGTGGGGCCACTTTATCGCCGCACGGCTGTGCGGCGTTACTGTGCACGAGTTCGCTATTGGCATGGGCCCTCAGGTTTGGCATAAGGAGGGAAAGAAGGGAACTGTTTTCTCCCTTCGCGCTCTGCCTATTGGGGGCTTCTGCGCTATGGAGGGAGAGGATACTGAATCCGACGATCCCCACAGCCTGAATAACCAGGGCTTCTGGAAAAAGATCTTTGTCTTTGCCGCCGGGGCGGCGATGAATTTCCTGGTGGGCGTGCTCATTATATTGATCCTCAACTTCCAGGCGGCGGGATTTCTGGTGCCGGTAGCCGCCGGATGTGCCCCGGAGTTTGAATCTGTCAACGGTGCGGCGCTGGTGGAGGGGGATGTGTTCTACTCTATCAACGGTTCTCGCATTTACCTTGCAAATGATATTGATCTGCTCCTTATGCTGGCAAAACGGGAGCCCATCGACCTGGTGGTCCTGCGGGATGGGGAGAAGGTGGAGTTCCATCAGCTGGCCGTGGGCACTTTCAGCGACAGCGAGGGGAATCCTTACGAGGGTTATGGCTTCTACCGTTCCGCTGTTGTGAAAGAGGCCACCCTGGGGACGCGGCTGCAATATACCTGGTACAACTCTATAGATTTTGTGCGGACGGTCTGGTTCAGCTTAAAAATGCTGGTCACCGGCGGAGCGGGGGTCAATGACCTCAGCGGTCCGGTGGGCATTGTGTCTACTATCAATGAAGTGGGGACTCAGAGCGCAAGCATAGCTGACGCTTTGGCGAATATTGCTTATTTCGGGGCTATGATTGCTGTGAATCTGGCGGTCATGAATCTGCTGCCCATTCCTGCTCTGGACGGCGGGCATATCATGTTCCTGATCGTATCCACCATAGCGGAAAAGCTGTTCCGGAAGAAGATCCCCATGAAATATGAGGCGGCTATCAATATGGTATTTCTGATCCTGTTGATGAGCCTGATGCTGTTTGTGACATTCAATGACGTCATGAAGCTGATTCCGAAGGGGGGAGCACAGTGACAAAGCAGATTATGGTGGGGAATGTCCCGGTTGGCGGCGGGGCGGCGGTTTCCATCCAGTCTATGTGCAATACCAAGACTGACAATGTATCCGCTACTGTGGAACAGATTCTCCGTTTGGAAGAGACCGGGTGTGAGATCATCCGGGTGGCCGTGCCGGATATGGCGGCGGCGAAGGCTATCGGGGCTATTAAGAGCAGGATTCATATTCCGCTGGTGGCGGATATTCATTTTGATTACAAGCTGGCGCTTGAATGCGCTGCCCAGGGGGTTGACAAGATCCGCATCAATCCCGGCAACATCGGCGGTGAGGACCGGGTGAAAGCGGTGGTAGATGCCTGCCGGGAGAGGAAGATCCCTATTCGGATTGGCGTGAATGGTGGATCTTTGGAAAAGAATCTGCTGAAAAAGTACGGAGGAGCTACGTCCGAGGCTTTGGCGGAGAGTGCGCTGGGCCACGCGGCTCTGCTGGAGAAGTTTGATTTTACTGATATCTGTATTTCTGTTAAGTGCTCCTCCGTGCCCGTGACCATGGGGGCCTATCGGCTGCTGAGTGAACGGTGTCCTTATCCGCTGCACCTGGGTGTTACTGAGGCGGGAACGCCTTCCATGGGGATGGTGAAGTCCGCTATGGGCATCGGCGGTCTGCTGTGCCTGGGTATCGGGGATACGCTGCGGGTGACGCTGACGGCGGACCCGGTGGAGGAGATTTACGCGGCGAAAAAAATTCTTCTGGCCGCTGGGTTGCGGCAGGAGGGACCTAATATCATTGCTTGTCCCACCTGCGGGCGGACCAACATCGATCTGATCCCCATGGCGGAGGAGGTGGAACGCCGTCTGGCCGGGTGTACGAAGCCGATTACCGTGGCGGTGATGGGCTGTGCGGTGAACGGGCCCGGCGAGGCCGCCGCCGCCGATGTGGGCATTGCCGGCGGAAAAGGGGAGGGGCTGATCTTCCGCAAGGGGGAGATCCTTCGCAAGGTGCCCCAGGACAAGCTGGTGGATGCGCTGATGGAGGAGATTGCCAGATTGCCATAGAAAGTTTTTTCAAATCCGGGGAACAATTTACATGAATGTCCGTCTAACTGGGCAGTCCGGTCAACGGACAGATGCAAAAATATCTGGAGGTACACATGAAGAAAGTAATCAGCATTTTATTGGCAATGTCCTTTATGTTAGCCCTTGCTGCCTGCGGAAAGGGTGGAAATGACGCCTCTGCCCAGGAGGCTCCCGATCTGAACAAGTACTATGAGGATTTCATGGCAACACTCCCTGCGGACGACCAGCCTGCCATGATGGATCTGGAAGGGGATTTCGTCTCCCAATCCTATCCCGGACTGGAGAACATCCAGACTAAGCAGCGTGTGCTCAAGGCCGCGATGATTGCGATGGTGGCCTATGAGTTCGCCTTGGTGGAGGTGGAGAACGCCTCCGACGCTCAGACGGTGGCGGACATCTTCCAGGCCCGCATCGACTACCAGATCGAGAACGGAGCGTTCTATCCCATGACGCTGGAGGGCTGGGAGAACGCGGAAGTCATCACCCAGGGGAACGTCGTTGCCCTTATCGTCGCCCAGGGCAGCCAGGAGCAGGCCGTGGAGGCGTTTAATCAGCTGTTTGCGTGACAATCCGGGGCATACATGTGATCTCACGTGTATGCCCTTTTTACAGGAGAGAGAAATATCATGATCTTTTCCAGCCTGCCCTTTTTGTTCTTTTATCTCATGGCCGTGCTGGCCGTGTACAAGCTCTCGCCGCTGAAGCTGCGGAACCTGATCCTGCTGCTGGTCAGTTTGTTCTTCTACGGCTGGGGGGAGCCGGTGTACATCCTTATCATGCTGCTGTCTATCGCGGTGGACTACGTCCACGGGATGCTGGTGGAGCGGTGGCGGGCGGATGACCGGAAGGCCCGCCGGGCTGTGGCATCGTCGGTGATTTTTAATCTGGCGATTCTGGTATTCTTCAAATACTGGGACTTTCTGGCGGGGAATGTGAACGCTCTGACGGGGAATGTGAACGCTCTGACGGGGAATGTGAACGCTCTGACGGGGCTTCATCTGCCGGTGCTGGGACTGCCGCTGCCGATTGGTATCAGCTTTTACACTTTCCAGACCATGAGCTATACCATCGACGTCTACCGCCGGGACGCGCCGGTACAGAAAAATCCTGTCACCTTTGGCGCTTATGTGACGCTGTTTCCTCAGCTGATCGCGGGGCCTATTGTCCGCTACAAATCTGTGGCGGAGCAGCTGGAGGGGCGGAAAGAGGATCTGGAGAAATTCGTCTCGGGCATCCAGCGCTTCACGGTTGGCGCGGCGAAGAAGGTGCTGCTGGCCAACGCCATCGGGCAGCTGTGGGAACAGAGCCTGGCGGCGCGGGAGCTGACGGTTGTTGGCGCGTGGCTGGGACTTGCGGCCTACGCTTTCCAGATCTATTTTGACTTCTCGGGCTACAGCGATATGGCTATCGGACTGGGCAGAATGTTTGGATTCGAGTTTTTGGAAAATTTTGATTATCCCTACATCTCCAGGTCTGTGGTGGAGTTTTGGAAACGGTGGCACATCTCGCTGACCACCTGGTTCAGGGAGTATGTCTACTTTCCGCTGGGCGGCAACCGGGTTCCCAAGTGGAAGTGGATTCGGAATATTTTGATCGTCTGGCTGCTGACGGGCATCTGGCATGGCGCGGGGTGGAACTTCCTGCTGTGGGGGCTCTACTACGGCGTGTGGATGCTGGCGGAACGGCTGTTTCTGGGGAAGTGGCTGGAGAAGCTGCCTGGAGTGGTGCGGCATATCTACACGATGGTGATCGTACTGATTGGCTGGGCACTGTTCGCCGTGGAGGACATGGGACGGTTGGGGACGTATTTCTCGGCCCTGTTTGGCGGAGGCGGATGGTTCAGTCAGGTGGACGGATACCGTCTGAGGACCTATCTGCCGACTCTGGTGATCCTGGTTATCGGCTCTACGCCGCTGGCGAAGAAGCTGTGGAACAGGCTGGGGGAGCGGGCAAGGGCGGTGCTGACCCCTATACTGGTGTTGGCGGCGCTGATCCTCTGCACCGCTTCGCTGGTGGACGCGGGGTACAATCCGTTCCTGTATTTCCGATTCTGAGAAGGGGGAGGGAACGTTATGAGCAGAGCGTCACAGCGTGTTACGGCGATTATTTTCTGTGTGTTTCTGGCGGGCTTCGGCCTGCTGCACATTATACTGCCGGATCGGACCTTCTCCCCGGTGGAGAACCGGAATCTGGCGCAGCGGCCCGCGTTCTCCTGGTCCGCGTTGCTGGACGGAAGCTATACCGCGGACCTGGAAACCTATCTGGAGGATCAATTCCCCCTGCGGGACGGCTGGATGGGTCTGAAAAACCGGTACGAGTACCTGCTTGGCAAGCGGGAATTTCACGGGGTGTATCTCTGCGGGGATACGCTGATCCATAAGATCGAGGACAGCAGCCGAGCGGAGCAGAATATCGGATATCTCCAGAGGTTGACGGAGCTGACGGATGTGCCGGTGTATATCGGCCTGATCCCTACGGCGGCGGAGGTCTGGAAGGACAAGCTGCCCGCCGGGTCGGAGAATTTTGATCAGGCTGCCTATCTGGAGCAGGTGAAGGAGAGCGTTCCCAACGCGGTCTGGGTGGACATTGCGGGGTGGCTGGGGCGCTGTGCCCACGAGCCGGTCTTTTACCGCACAGACCACCACTGGACCAGCTTGGGGGCGTACTATGGTTACGTGGCTCTGATGGAAGCCATGGGGGAGACGCTCCCGCCGCTGGATGCGGGGGAGACCGTGTCGGAGGACTTTTATGGTACCCTGTACTCCACTTCCGGCGTCCACTGGCTGGAGCCAGATTCCATCCAGTGGTATGTTTTGGATGAGGGCATCACCGTGGAGGATGTTTACGGCGGTGAGACCCACGGACTGTATGTGGACAGCTTCCTGGGAGAGAAGGACAAGTATGCCTCTTTTATGGGCGGCAATGCGCCGCTGTATATCGTCCGGAATCCGGAGGCCGCTTCCGATAAGAAACTGCTGGTCGTCCGGGACAGCTACAGCGACAGTCTGGCTCCGTTCCTCAGTCAGGAGTTTGAGGAGGTCCATCTGCTGGACCTGCGGTACAACCGGACATCGGTGGCGCAGTATGCACAGGAGAACGGGATCGATCAGATCTTTGTCTGCTACAGTGTGGACAATTTTGTTAAAGATGTGGATGCGGTATTCCTGGGACAATAAAAAGAGAACCCCCGCCGCCCAAATGGGCGGCGGGGGTTCTCTTGCGGCATTATCCGGCAAACAGCCCGCCGAATGGTATTATGCTTTTTTGAAAAAGTATTATTTCAGTTCCTGCACCGTCATGGCTGCCCGGTGCTCGATGGGCTTCCACTCGACCTTGCCGCAGAGGGCGAGGATCGTGATGGGGACATAGGTCGCCATGAAGATGGGGAAGGTCAGGGTATAGAGGAGCTTCTTCCATGCGGTGGTGCGGATCTTTTTCCACTGGGTGACGGTGGTGATGGCCCCTGCCACGAACAGCAGCAGATAGGGGACAATAAAGCTCATGGCCGCCGCGCCCAGCATGGGGAGGATATGTCCGCCGTTCAGCAGTTCGATCACTGTGGCCGTCACACCTGCCAGGGTGCCGAAGACCGTCAGCACGATGGCCGGGGCCATGGACAGTAACAGGTCCAGACAGCTCAGTCCGTTCACACCGCCTACGCCGCCTGCCAGCCGTCTGCCCTGGTGCAGCAGTACCAGGGCGTTGCCACGCACCCAGCGCATCCGCTGGCGGATGGACTGCCCCAGACGGGTGGGCTGCTCGTCGAACAGCTCCGCTTCGCCGCAGTAGCCCACCTTTTCGCCTTTCAGGATGCAGTCTACGGTGAACTCCGTGTCCTCGCTGAGGGAGTGGAAGGGCCAGCCGCCCAGGCGGAGCATGATGTCCTTGCCGAACAGATACCCGGTGCCGGAGACCACGGCGCTGAGACCCAGCCGGGTCCGGGGATCGTTGAGGAAGGCCGCGTCCCGCAGGAACCAGAGGCCGTAACCGGCGGAGATCCAGTTGTCGCCGTAATTCTTGGAGTTGCGGTAGCTGGTGACGATCTGGTGCTCGGGGGAGAAGACTTCGTTCATCCGGGACACGTAATCGGAGGCGAGGAGGTTGTCGGCATCGAAGACGAAATAGCCGTCAAAATGGTCGTCTCCGTACTCCTCACGGATATGGGAAAGGAGGAAGTGCAGGGCGTAGCCCTTGCCCACCTGGCAGAGGTTTTTCCGCTCCCAGACAATAGCGCCGGCATTGGCGGCCACCTGGGCGGTGCTGTCCGTGCAGTTGTCCGCTACTACGAAGACGGAGAGCATATCGGCGGGGTAGTCCTGCCCGCGGATGCTCTCGATCAGCTGGGCAATGACCGTCTCCTCGTTCCGGGCGGAGATCAGCACGGCGTAGCGCCGGGGCGGGACGGAGCGGACGACCTTGTGCTTCCGCCACAGCGCCACCGGGACGTACAGCAGCTGATAGCCGTAGCACACCAGAAAGAGGATGCCGATGATCTGATTGATCCATTTCAAAAAGTCCAGCGCGTTCATGATTGGCTCCTTTCCCGCGTCTTGCAGATGACGCGATAGGCCAGCAGCCCCAGGCCGCTGATGATGAGAGTGATGGCGAACATGATGATGGCGAAGATATAGTTCTCTGTACCAAGGGCGTTGCCGCCGATGGTGGAAGTGATGATGGAGGGGAAGGGGGCGACGGCGGCGATAAACAGCCAGCTCCGCAGCGGCAGGTCCGTCAGGCCCACCAGGTAGCACAGCACATCCTTTGGCGTGCCCGGCAGGAAGAACAGGAAAAAGACCCAGAAGGTGAGCCGCCGCTTGTTTTGAAGGAACTTCAATTCGTTCCGCTTATCCAGCGGGAAGAAGACCTCCACCGCCCGCGTTCCGAACCGCCGCACCAGCAGGAAGACGGCCACCCGCCCCAGAAAAGCGCCCAGGACACACAGCAGCGTGCCCTCCACCGCGCCGAAGGCGTATCCGGCGGCGATCTCCAGCGGCTCGCCGGGGATGATGGCTACCACGATCTGGAGGATCAGCATCCCCAGGAAGGCGATAGGGGCCATCACGCCCTGCTCATCCACCCAGGCGCGGAAGCGCTCCGGCTCCTGGACGAACTGGATCAGGGGCTTTCCGGCAAAGAAGAAGATCAGCGCGGAGAGCAGGAGAAAGAGAAAGAGTCCTGTTCCCGCGATCCATCGTTTTTGTTTTTCTGTCATGGGATTGCTCATCTGTGTGTCCTTCTGTGGAATGTTTTCTGGGGCCTATTGTACTAGGAATTCAATTAAGATGAAAGCGGTGAAATCTATAAGATTTCCTTAACTTGTGGACGGGTTCTCCGGCGAATCGCAGAGTGGTTTGGGTAAGGGAGATCAATTGTAGGGCGGGCCGGGGTCGTCCCGCCCTACAAAATACGGTGCATGCGGGGCAAAATTGATTTCCCTGTGGTTTGGGTAAATCCCACTTGTAATCCGGGAAAATATCTGCTATACTAGAAAAAACCTGCATGAAACAGGAAAAATAAGAGGAACTACACCGGAAAAATGGAAACCTTTCTGCGACAATTCGACTGGGAGGGCCTGCTCTCCCTCTTGCAGCGGGTGCTGGGCGTTCTGCTTTGTCTGACGGTCCACGAGACCTGCCATGGGCTGGCGGCCTATGCGCTGGGAGATCCTACTGCCAAGCGGATGAAGCGGCTCAGCTTTAATCCGCTGCACCACATCGACTGGCTGGGTCTGGCGTCTATGCTCCTGTGCGGCTTCGGCTGGGCAAAGCCGGTGCCGGTCGATATGCGCTATTTTAAGAGGCCCAAGACGGGGATGGCCGTCACGGCGCTGGCGGGGCCGGTGTCCAACTTCCTGCTGGCGCTGCTGCTCCTGTTTATCGCGTCGCTGATGGCGTCCTTTGCCCCGGTGACTGCGGTCACAGTGTGGATCTATATGTTCCTTCAGACGACGGCGATCCTGAGCATCGGCCTGGGGCTTTTCAATTTGGTGCCCATCCCGCCGCTGGACGGGTCGAAGGTGCTGTTCTCCCTGCTGCCGGAGCGGGCCTATTACACCTTGATGCGCTATGAGCGCTACGGTATGGTGGTCCTGCTGCTGATCGTGTGGCTGGACGTCGGGGGCAGCTACCTCTCTGACGCCATTTACAATGTTTACCAGTGGATGGCGGGATTATTCTTTTAAGAGCCTATTTGATACAATGGAGGACGCCGGATGGACGAACCGGTCTATAAGCTAGAACAGGTGGTACACAGCCGGGAGGGCATGGAGGATTTTGAGGGCCCCCTGGATCTGATCCTGTTCCTGCTGAGCAAAAATAAGATAGAGATCCAGGACATCCCCATCGCCCTCATTCTGGAGCAGTATCTGGAGTACCTGGAGCGGCGGCAGAGGATGGATCTGGAGGTGGCCAGCGAGTTTGTCACCATGGCGGCACAGCTGATGTTCATCAAGACCCGGATGCTCCTCTCCATCGAGGACGAGGAGGCCAAGAGCGAGATGGCCGAACTGATCCGCTCCCTGGAGGAGCGGCGCAGCAGTGAGAACTACGCCAAGATCAAGTACGTCACCGCCCGTCTGGGCCCCATGGGGGAGTTCGGCGGCAGGATCTTTCTTCGGATGCCGGAGCCCATGGAGCACGGAAAGGTGTATACCTACAGCCACGCCCCTGGCGACCTGCTGGAGGCCATGGGGGATGTCATCGGCCGTGAGGAGCGGAGGGCGCCGCTGAACGCCAGCAGCTTCCAGGAGATTGTGCGGCAGGAGCCTTACCCCGTAGCGGGGAAGGCCCAGGAGGTCTTCCAGCACCTGCGCCGGGGGATCACCAGCTTCCGGCTCCTGTTCCGGGGTAGCAAAAGCCGCAGCGAGGTGGTGGCCACCTTCCTGGCTATCCTGGAGCTGTGCCGGGCAAGGATTGTGACGCTGTCCGGCGGAGAGCGGGACTGCACGGTTACGACTACCGGGGTGGATATCGATTCGCTGAAGCTGTAACAGTACTGGTTGATCCTGTTTTGCGCTGATGTGAATTGGCAGACGGAAAAGGAAAGTGTAAGTATTATGTGGGATAATTTATATGTTGAAGGAGCTACCGGCTCTGAGGGTGGCGAGATTATTTTTGATGAAGAATACAGGGAAACTTGCCGAATCACTCTTGAGAAATGTGAAAGCTACTATGCTATAACTTGTGGAGTCTATGGTTCAATGGTGCATACAGCATTTTCTAACAGTGCTTCCTGTTATGAAAAATACGCTTCAATGAAAAAAGAACTACAGGAATTTATTGATAGGAACACGACTGCGGAAGAGGAGTTAAAGTTCTACCGCGAATTTACATCAAAATACTAATTTCCACAAGGTTAAGTGAGGACGGGAAAACCATTGGATAACAAGGAAATGCAGACCGCCGCCGAGGGCATCCTCTTTGCTTCCGGCGAGCCGGTACATATCAGCCGCATCTGCATGGCGCTGGACACGGACCGCCCACGGGCGGAGGAGGCCTTGCAGCGGCTGGGAGATTATTACGCCTTTGAGCGCCGGGGGATCCGGCTGGTCCGGATGGAGGACAGCTATCAGCTCTGCTCCGCGCCGGAGTATGCGGAGATCATCCGCCGGGCCTTTGAGATACGCAAGACCGCCAAGCTCAGCCAGCCCGCGCTGGAGGTGCTGGCCATCGTGGCCTACTACCAGCCGGTCACCAGGGCCCAGGTGGACCAGATCCGGGGCGTGGACAGCGCATACACCATGAGTCTGTTGCTGGACCGCAAGCTGATCGAGGAGTGCGGCCATCTCCAGGTACCGGGGCGGCCCCGGCTGTACCGCACTACCCAGGGGTTCCTGCGGGCGTTCCACATCACCTCTCTGGAGGAGCTGCCGCCGCTGCCGGGGGTAGAGGAGGGTGGTCAGATGCGCCTGGAGGACAATCTGGAGCAGTTGGAGCCGGAGGAATAGAGACTGGTTTTTTGATATAGAAACAGAAGGGGGGAGTGCCTTTGGTTGGAAAGATCATACTGTGGGTGCTGATAGGGCTGCTGGCACTCCTTGTTATTCTTCTGCTTATTCCGGTGAAGGTCCGGTTCCGGTATGAGGACGGGGCGCCGTTTCTGGCGGTCCGCTATGGGCCGGTGAAGCTTCAGCTGTTTCCCAGACCTGAGAAGAAGGAGCCGGAGGAGACGAAAAAGCCTCCCAAGAAGAAAAAAGAAAAGCCGGAGAAGAAAAAGAAGCCCAAAGCCAGGATCAATAGGGAGCAGATCTTCTACGCCCTGGAAAAGCTGCCGCCCATCCTGGGCCGAGCGCTTCGCCGGACGGGACGGAGCATCCACATCAACCCGCTGAAGCTCTACATCCTGGCGGCCGGATACGATCCGGCGGACACGGCCCAGCTCTACGGGAGGCTGGAGGCGGCGCTGGCCGCCGGTTTCCCCATCCTGGAGAAGGCGCTGCGGCTCAAGGACGCGGACGTTCGTCTGTATGTGGATTTCCAGGAGGAACAGATGGACGCCATTGCCGATGTGGGCGTGAGCCTGCGTCCCGGGAGCCTGGTATGGATAGCCCTGCGGGCAGGCGGGAGCCTGCTGAAGTGGTTCCTGGGCTTCCGGAAGCTGGCTTCCCCGCCGCCGGAGGATACGGCGGAAACAGAGACTGAAACAACAGAAACCAAGGAAGGATCGAACCATGAGGCCGCCTGACCGGCCCGTGAAAGGAGTACATGACATGGATAAGAACAATCCTATCACCGATCTGATGCAGGAGAGCATGGGCAAGCTGCGGGAGCTGGCGGACACAAACGCCATCGTGGGCCAGCCCATTCAGACACCCGACGGTGTGACGCTGATCCCCATTTCCAGGATCAGTGTGGGCGTGGGCGGCGGCGGCAGCATCTTCGGCAAGAAGAAGGACGCCAACCCCGATGGCAGCCTGGGCGCCGGTATTGGCGCGGGGGCTAAGATCGACCCTGTGGCCTTCCTGATCGTGAAAGACGGCATCACCCGGGTGATGCCCGTGGCGGTGCCGCCGATGAACACGGTGGATCGGGTGGTGGAGATGGTGCCGGACGCCATCGACAAGGTTACTGTCTTCATCGAAAAGCAGCAGGAGAAAAAGAAGGCGGAGGCTGCGGTAGAGGAGTGCTGAGCGTCTATACTAATTACCGAAAAGCCGTCCCCTCGCACCCCGGGAGCTCCCCTCGCGTGATACGGTAGGGACTAAAGCCAACATCCTAAAGTAGACGCATCGCAGGCGAAATCGCTAACAAATCCGGTTCAGACCGGACGGACGAAAGGATCAGCGCAAAAATTATATCCCCCCGTAATTCAGGAAGGTTCTTAGGAAACGTAGTTTCCTAAGCGAGCTTTTGGTACTTTTCCCTCGCGGGAAAAGTACACCCCGTCCCCGCCCCGTGGGCGGGTACTCCAAGCAAAACAGGAAACCTTTAACGGGTTTTCTTCCGTCTCCATGAGGCATACTATCCCCAGTCAAAATGCCCGGAGGTGGAGAAAATATGGGAAAGCACAGATGGGGAGTGGGGTTCGTATGCGCGATTTTAGTGGCAAGCCTTTTGACTTGTCAGGGGCTGGCTGTCAGCACTTCGGCATCGTCTGCGGTGCTGATTGAGCAGGGCAGCGGGCGGGTGCTGTATGAGCAGAACTCCGACGAGGAGCGGTTAATCGCCAGCGTGACCAAGATCATGACCGCTGTGGTGGCGCTGGAGCACGGGGATAAACTGTGCTCCTATACGGTCACTGCCGGGGACATGGCGGAGGGGTCCTCCATGTATCTGAAGCCGGGGGATACCCTGCGGCTGGAGGAGCTGCTGTACGGCCTGATGCTGGTCAGCGGCAACGACGCCGCGCTGGCGGTGGCCCACTGCGTGGCGGGGGATGTGGAGGACTTCGTGGCGCTTATGAATGAGACCGCCCGGGAGCTGGGCATGACCCACTCCCACTTCGCCAACCCTAACGGTCTGGATGCCGAAGGGCACTATTCCAGCGCCCGGGATCTGGCGGTGCTGGCGGCGTACGCGCTGAAGGATCAGGATTTCCGCCGGATCGTGTCCACCGCTTCCATTACCATCGGGGAGCGGTATCTGGCTAATCACAACAAATTACTGCGCATGTGCGAGGGCTGTATTGGGGTAAAGACCGGCTTCACCAAGGCGGCGGGCCGGACTCTGGTCTCCGCTGCCACCCGCGACGGTATGACCCTGGTGTGTACCACCCTAAACGATGGAAACGACTGGCAGGACCACATGGATCTGCTGGATTACGGCTTTGCTAACTACCATCTGGAGACGGCGGTGCCTGCGGGACGGGTGCTGGCCTCTGTGCTGGTACAGGAGGGGACAGTGATTTCCGTGCCCCTGGCTGCGGTGGAGGACCTCTGCTATCCGCTCACCGGCGATGAGAAGTTGACGGTGGTGGCAAGGGTGCCGCTGTCCGTTCCGGCTCCGGTGGTGCCGGGACAGATCGTAGGGGAGGTCTGCGCCTATCTGGAGGGGGAGGAAGTGGCTAAGGTGGATCTGATGGCTACCGCGCCCTCGGCGAAAAAGGAAGTGTTGCCGCCCGCGAAGCACTGGTGGGAGCGGGCGTTTTAGTGGTTGTTTATTGGGAATGCGGATCAAGGGTCTACGGGAACTCCCGGGCGCTGTTTGCCGCGTGGGCGGCAAATGCGCTTTGAAAGCCGCGCGGTTTGGGATGGTGCTATGGAGAAGAGTTTTTTGGGCGCGGCTTTTGGGGGATTCCGCGCTCTGCGGAGCGCGGCCAGAGGCTCTGCCTCTGGACTCTGCGGCCTTTGAAAAGGCCGGCGAAACTTTTTGTATGGATACGGCCGGCAGGAAGGACGAGGAATGGACCGTTTACAAAAGATCATCTCCGCCGCCGGCGTGTGCTCCCGCCGTCAGGCGGAGGAATTTTTGCGGGCTGGCAGAGTGGCTGTCAACGGACGCACCGCATCCCTGGGGGATCAGGCAGACCCGGAGACGGACCGGATCACTCTGGATGGCCGGCCCGTTGTCCTTCCGGCGGAGAAGTTTTATTTAATGCTCCACAAGCCCCGGGGAGTGGTAACTACACTGTCCGACGAGAAGGGACGGCCCACAGTGGCCGGACTGGTGTCCGGCTGCGGGGGAAGGGTGTACCCGGTGGGGCGGCTGGATATGGATTCAGAGGGCCTGCTGCTGCTGACCAGCGACGGGGCCTTCGCCCAGCGTCTGGCCCACCCCAGCCACCGGATGGAAAAGGAGTACCACGTTACCGTCTCCGGAAGGTTGACAGGCTGCCGGGAGCGGCTGGAGGCGCTGACGGCGCTGGAGGACAGTACGCCCATTGTGCCCGCTCGTGTGGATGCCGTGGAGCGGAAAAGGGACAGGATGGTGCTGTCCGTTACCATCCACCAGGGATTGAACCGCCAGGTGCGGCGGATGTGCGCTCTGGCGGAGTTGCGGGTGGAGCGGCTGGTCCGGGTCCGGGAGGGGAGCCTGGTGTTGGGGGACCTTCCCAGCGGACGGTGGCGCTTTCTTACGCCGGAGGAACGGGAAGCGCTACTTAAATAATGTCCCGCGTGGCGGGAAATATTGTGTAGTGTTGGGGGATCGAAATGAAAAAGGACATATTACATACCATTCAGGACAATATGCCCCGCTTTTCCAAGGGACAGAAGCGGATCGCCGCCTATATCCTTTCTGATTACGACAAGGCCGCGTTCATGACCGCCAGCAAGCTGGGCAGTCTGGTGGGCGTCAGTGAATCGACGGTGGTGCGCTTTGCGGCCCTGCTGGGTTATGACGGCTACCCCGCCATGCAGAAGACCTTGCAGGAGATGGTCCGCAGCAAGCTGACCTCGATCCAGCGCATACAGGCATCCAATGACCGGCTGTTCAGCTCCGATGTTGTGGCCTCCGTTTTGCAGACGGATATGGAGAAGATCCGTATGGCTATCGAGGAGATAGACCGCAATATGTTTGGCGCGGTGGTGGATAAACTGATTGCCGCGCAGCATATTTATATTCTGGGTGTGCGTTCCAGCTCTTTTCTGGCAGGATACCTCCATTTTTACCTCCATTTGATCTTTGAAAACGTGACACTTGTTACCAGCAACAGCGCAGGGGATATTCTGGAGAGCATCCTGCGGATCGGCCCCGGCGATGTGCTGGTGGGCATCAGCTTTCCCAGGTACTCCAAGTCCACGGTGAAGGGTGTGCAGTTCGCGCATGACCGCGGCGCGGATGTGGTGGCTATCACGGACAGTGAGATCTCGCCCCTGTATCCTCTTGCCTCTGCCGTACTGCTGGCAAGGAGCGATATGATCTCCTTTGTGGACTCCCTGGTGGCGCCCTTCAGCCTGCTCAACGCTTTGATCGTGGCGGCGGGGCACCGGAAGGACGCGGATATCTCCCAGATTTTCAACCGCCTGGAGGGTATATGGGATGAATACGGCGTGTTCGGGTACAGCGATGAGAGCTGATGTTGTGATTATTGGCGGCGGCCCGGCGGGGATGATGGCTGCCATTGCCGCGGCGGAGGAGGGGGCTTCTGTCTGTTTGCTGGAGCCAAATGAGCGGCTGGGGAAGAAGCTGAATATCACCGGTAAGGGCCGGTGCAACCTGACCAACGACTGCGATTTGGAGGAATTTTTACGCAATGTGCCCCGCAACGGCAGGTTCCTCTACAGCGCCTACAGCCGGTTTACCAGCGCGGATGTGATGGTGTTTTTTGAGGAGCTGGGCGTCCCGCTGAAAACGGAACGGGGAAACCGGGTGTTTCCGGTGTCTGACCGGGCCTTTGATATCAGCGGGGCGCTGGAGCGGCGGCTGAAAAAGCTGCGTGTGTCCATCCTGCGGGATAGGGCGGAAGCGCTGATGATTCAGGACGGCGTTCTCCGGGGTATCAAGGGGGAGAAGGCGGACTATGAGGCGGGACAGGTGGTCGTGGCTACCGGCGGGGTCAGTTATCCGCTGACCGGCAGCACGGGGGATGGCTACCGTCTGGCAAAGCAGGCGGGACACACTGTTCAGGAGCCACGGGGGTCTCTGGTGCCGCTGTGCGCCGCCGGGGAGCTGTGCGCCAGCTTGCAGGGGCTGAGCCTGAAAAATGTGGCGCTGCGGGTCTATGAGAACAATAAGAAGATATACAGCGACTTCGGGGAGATGCTGTTTACCCACTTCGGGGTCAGCGGGCCCATGGTGCTGTCGGCCTCGGCCCATATGCGGCATTTTGATAAAAAGCAGTATCGGCTGGAGATTGATCTGAAACCGGCGTTGGATGAACCGGCGCTGGACAAGCGGCTGCTGGCCGACTTTGCGAAACATGCCAACAGTGATTTTATCAATTCTCTGGATGAACTATTGCCCAGGAAATTGATTGAACCCTTTGTTCTTCTGACGGAGATTAATCCCCACCAGAAGGTCCACGATCTGACGAAGGAACAGAGACGGCGGGTGCTGACGCTGTTGAAGGCGCTGCCTATCGAGGTGACCGGGCCGCGTCCGGTGGCGGAGGCTATCGTTACCTCCGGCGGCGTGACGGTGAAGGAGGTCAATCCCTCCACGATGGAGTCCAAGCTGCTGCCTGGGCTGTACTTTGCGGGCGAGGTGCTGGATGTGGATGCGTATACCGGAGGCTTTAATTTGCAGATCGCCTGGTGTACCGGCAGGCTGGCGGGGAAGTCGGCAGCCGGGGAAATATAAATATTACTTCCGAAACGAAAGGCCGGAAATAATAATCGCGCCCGTGGGGCGGGGAAGGGAAGTACTTGGATATGGAAGCGAGTGAACCAAAATTTTCTGTCGCCATCGACGGTCCCAGCGGTGCGGGGAAGAGCACGCTGGCCCGTGCGGCGGCAAAAGAATTGAATTTTGTCTATGTGGACACGGGCGCCATCTATCGCACGGCGGCCCTCTATATTCTCCGCAAGGGCGTAGAGCCGGGGGACTCCGCCGCCGTGGCGGCGCTGCTGCCCGAGATCGGGATCACCATGGCCTATGACGGCGGCGGATTGCAGCGGATGCTACTCAACGGGGAGGATGTGACGGATCTGATCCGTACCCAGGAGATCTCTATGACGGCATCTGCCGTGTCCGCCTATCCGGCGGTACGGGCGTTCCTGCTGGAGATGCAGCGGGACATGGCAAAGAAGTATAATGTTATTATGGATGGCCGGGATATCGGTACGGTGGTGCTGCCTGACGCGGCGGTCAAGATCTTTCTCACCGCCAGCAGCGAGGCCCGGGCCCGCCGCCGGTGGCTGGAGCTGGAGCAGCGGGGGACGCCGAAGGATTTTGACGTGCTGCTGCGGGAGACCAGGGAGCGGGACGAAAACGATATGAATCGCGCCGCCGCGCCGCTCCGTCCGGCGGAGGACGCCGTCGTTTTGGACACCACAGAGATCAACTTCCAGGAGAGCCTGGAGCGTATTATTGAGATCATCAGGGAGCGGACCGGGCTATGACAAAGTTCTATCGCGTGATCTATACCATTGTTGCGCCGATCATCCATCTGCTGTTTCCCTGCCGGACGGTGGGGCTGGAAAATGTGCCGGAGGGCGGCGCGCTGCTGTGCGCCAACCACGCCAGCGGCTGGGACCCCATCGTCATTGGGCTGAATCTGCCAAGGGATTCCCGGCTGACGGTGATGGCGAAGGACCAGTTGTTCCGGATTCCGTTACTGGGTCCCTTTTTGCGAAAGCTGGGCATTATTCCTGTGAAGCGGGGGAAGAGCGATCTGACCGCTGTCAAGACCTGTATGAAGGCCCTCAGCGGCGGCAACCGCCTGCTGGTGTTCCCGGAGGGCACGCGGGTGGAGGAGCAAGGGGACGTGGAGGCCAAGGGCGGCGTTACCATGATGGCTACCCGCACCGGCGTTCCAATGGTTCCCGTCTACTGCGGGGGCAAGCATAAGTTTCTGCGGAAGACCACCATTGTATTTGGCGAGCCCTACGTCCCTGTGATTGCCGGGCGGCGGCCAACGCCCGATGAAAACCGGGCCATTGCGGCCGAGATCCTGGAGCGGATCTACGCTCTGAGCGAGGTGGACGGATGGAAGTGATGCAGGCCAAAAGCGCCGGGTTCTGCTTCGGCGTGGCCCGGGCGGTGAAGCTGGCGGGTGAGCTGGCGGAGTCCGCCGCCTGGCCCCGGATGCTGGGCGGCGTGATCCACAACCGGCACATCGTCGATGGACTGGAGCAGCGGGGCATGAAGGTGATCGATTCCCCGGAGGAGGCGCAGGCGGGAGATTCTGTCCTGCTGCGGGCTCATGGGGTGGGGAAGGACGTCTACCGTGTGCTCCGGGAGCGGGGCGCGGAGATCGTGGACGCCACCTGTCCCAAGGTGGCCCGGGTGCAGCGCATCGTGGAGGAGGCGGAGCAGGAGGGCCGCCAGCCGGTGATGATCGGCGATCCGGAACACCCGGAGGTGCGGGGGACCGGGGGCTGGTGCAGCAATCTGCTGGTATTTTCAGGGCCGGAAGATGCTGCCAGATGGGCCCAAAGCCCTGCCGCAGTGGAGGTTTCGGCGCTGACTGTGGTCGCGCAGACCACGATCCGCCGAAAAGTTTGGGAAGATTCTTTGAAAATTCTAAAAAAAGAGTGTACAAATCTAAAAATCTTTGATACAATATGTGATGCTACGCATACGCGGCAATCTGAGGCGGCTGTTCTGGCCTCTCAGGTGGACGCTATGGTGGTGGTTGGTGATCCCAAAAGCGCCAACACGACGCACTTGACGGAGATCTGCCGCAGGGAGTGCGCCCGCGTTTTTCAGATCGAAAACGCGGACGAGCTGCCCGTGGCGGAGCTGTCAGGATGCGGCCGGGTTGGTTTGACCGCGGGGGCCTCCACGCCTGCGAGCATCATAAAGGAGGTCAAAAAGACGATGAGCGAAGAAAAAATCCAGGGCGAGGGCATGGAAAATTTTGCCGAATTGGTAGAGCAGTATACCAATACTTTAAATACAGGAGATAAGGTAACCGGCGTGGTCACCGCCATTACCCCCACGGAAATCCATGTGGACCTGGGTTGTAAGCAAGCCGGCTACATCCCTGTAGACCAGCTGACCGACGATCCCTCGGTGAAGCCGGAGGACGTGGTGAAGGTTGGCGACGAGGTGGAGCTGTTCGTCATCCGCGTCAACGACGTGGAGGGCTACGCTACGCTGTCCAAAAAGCGCGTGGACGCCGTGAAGGTGTGGGAAAACATCGAGACGGCCTGCGAGAACAAGGATGTCATGGAAGGCGTCGTCACCGAGGAGAACAAGGGCGGCGTTGTGGTGTCCGTGAAGGGCGTGCGTGTGTTCGTACCCGCCTCCCAGTCCGGCCTGCCCCGTGACGCCGCCATGACCGAGCTGGTGAAGCAGCATGTGAAGCTGCGCATCACCGAGGTCAACCGCGCCCGCCGCCGTGTGGTGGGTTCCATCAAGGCCGTGCAGCAGGAGGCCCGTGCCGCCGCCGCCGCCGAGGTGTGGGCCAACATCGAGGTGGGCAAGCGCTACACTGGCACTGTCAAGAGCATGACCAGCTACGGCGTGTTCGTGGACATCGGCGGGGTGGATGGTATGGTACATATCACCGACCTGAGCTGGAGCCGCATCAAGCATCCCAACGAGGTCGTCGCCATCGGCGATACGCTGGATGTGTACGTCATTTCCTTCGATCCTGAGAAGCGGAAGATTTCTCTGGGCGTGAAGGACCGCAGCACCAACCCCTGGCAGGTGTTCATGGACACCTACAAGGTGGGCGACGTGGCCAATGTTCGCGTTGTGAAGCTGATGACCTTCGGCGCGTTTGCCGAGGTCGTGCCCGGCGTGGACGGCCTGATCCACATCTCCCAGATCGCTGACCACCGCATCGAGAAGCCCGGCGACGAGCTGAGCGAGGGTCAGATGGTGGATGTGAAGATCACCGCCGTGGACGAGGAGAAGCAGAAGATTTCTCTGTCCATCCGCGCTCTGCTGGCACCCACTCCCGCTCCTGCTGACGAGGTCGAGGAGTAATACAACTATTGAAAAAGGACGGGCAGTACCGGCTGCCCGTCTTTTTTTCAAAAAAAGAGTTATTTTTTGAAAAAGTGCTTGCATTTTAAGATTTGCCGTGGTATACTAACCAATGGTTTTGCGGTGAAAGCTGCGTAAGAAGCCAATTGACGAGGAAAGAGGTGAACAAGAGCAATGAAGGAAGGTATCCATCCCAATTATCAGCAGACTACGATTAAATGCGCCTGCGGTAATGTAATTGAGACAGGTTCCACGAAGAAGGACATTCGCGTGGAAGTCTGCTCTAAGTGTCACCCCTTCTTCACGGGCAAGCAGAAGCTGGTCGATACCGGCGGACGTGT
>JAAVHD010000046.1 GCA_014799915.1 Oscillibacter sp. | reverse complement strand
TTCTTCCAGTGTGTGCCCGGCCTGTCGGTATTCTATTGTCCGTTCCCGATATTTTTTCGAATAACTCATGTCTACATTTTACCAGCTCTTTTACTTGTTTTCAACCGTGGTTACTATATCATACTCTCCCTCCGGGAAAGCGCCTTCCAGCCCCAGAACCCTGGGCCAGAACCCTGTATCGCCGATAATGAATCCCATAAGCATCCCCATATGGCTGTGCAGATGACGGAACTGGGCAAGGATCAGCGTAAAGCGGCAATATTCGCAGTCAGGCGGATATTCCAACAACTGCTCCTCCGTCAGAGAGGAGAGGTAGTCTCGGATTTTGTTGCAAATGCGCATCATGTACGCATTGATCTGCTCTCTGGAGAGGGTAATATCTGGTGGAATATCCAAATTGTTTAGATTAACTCGGTGGAGATCAGGCTCCTGATAGTTCCGGTCCCGTGGATTTATGTACCAAAGATCCAGCGAGTGGAGCATATGATAGATATGCTGCCAGCAGGGAGCGCCGCAATAGGCCTTGTCCCACAAGGGATCGGGGACGCAGTCGATCACGTTTTGTACCTCCCACAGCGCCCGGTTGGTTTGTTCTGTAATGATCGCGACGAGATTGCTCTGATCCATATTGTGATACCTGCCTTTCCAGGAATTACATTTGAAAAAGGGTTACAAAACAGTTACAATTTGCTTGTTGCTTCAAACCCGCCCAACTAAGGAGGTACATACCATGAAAAAAGTTGCCACATTCATTACTGCATCGGCCCTGACCGCAGCGCTCACCGTATCCGCTGCTGCCGCAAATCTGAGCCATACCGTTGTCGCAGGGGACACTATGTGGAAGCTGGCGGTCAAATATCAGGTGGGGACCAGTGAGATCATCGCCGCCAATCCGCAGGTCGCCAACCCGAACCTGATCTATCCCGGCCAGATCCTGAACATCCCGCAGTTGTCGGATACCGTCCTCAGCTATGAAGCCGAGGTGATCCGGCTGGTCAACGAAATCCGCGTACAGAATGGGTTGAAGGCTCTGACCACCAACTGGGAGCTCTCCCGGGTCGCGCGGTACAAGTCTGAGGATATGTCCAGCGCCCGGTATTTCTCCCATACCAGCCCGACATACGGCACGCCCTTCCAGATGATGCAATCCTTCGGTCTGTCCTACCGAACAGCAGGGGAGAACATTGCTTACGGCCAGAGAACGCCTGCCACCGTGGTAGATGCCTGGATGAACTCCAGCGGCCACCGCGCCAATATCCTGAATGCGTCCTATACGCAGATCGGCGTGGGCTACTGCGCCAGCGGGAATTACTGGACGCAAATGTTTATCGGCTAGATCCTATCCAATTATATAATCAGCAGTACATTTTCGCAAGTATTTTTATCTGCGTCCTGTCCGCAAAGGGCAGGGCGCAAATTTTTTTGATCCGCCTATTGACAAATGGGCAAATCTGTGTATAATCTAAAACATGAACGATTGCTCATATATTCACTTGTTCGACTTTTTGACAGACAGGAGCGTAGGGTATGGAAAGGGAAGCAATTGATGTCTGCGAGGTCAGTGTGATCCACGAAGACGTGCTGGCCCGCGTCAAGGCCAAAATGCCCAATGAGGAACCGGTATACGAGGTCTCCGAGCTGTTCAAGGTATTCGGCGACAGTACCCGGGCCAGGATCATCTGTGCACTGAACATCGAGGAGATGTGNGTGTGCGATCTGGCGGCNCTGCTGGGCATGACCCAGAGCGCGATCAGCCATCAGCTGCGGCTGCTGAAGGTCTCCCGGATCGTCAAGAGCCGCAAGCAGGGGAGAGTGGTCTACTACTCCCTGGACGACGCCCATATCGGGCANATNTTTGCCATGGCNTTTGACCATGTTATGGAAGAAATGGAGGGGTAAACAATGGANAAAGAAAAACTGNCCGTTCATGAGCACGAGCATGAACACACTCACGAGCACCATCACGACCATGGACATGAGCATCACCACGATCATGAACATGAACATCATCACGATNACGACTGCTGCGGCCATGANCACGAGCATCATCACACCCATGAGCANCACCACGATCATGACGGCTGCNGCTGNGGTCANGACCATCACCANGACCACGGCGATGGCTGTAACTGCGGCCATGACCACAGCCATGAACAGGACCCTGCCGAGGCCCGGAANGAACTGATTACCCTGGGCGTTGGCGCGGTGCTGCTGATNGCCGGTGTACTGCTGAAGGTCTTTTTGAGCGGGANGCCCTGGGCGGCAACAGTGGTGCTGCTGGCGGCCTTTGTGGTAGTCGCTGCCCAGATCATCGTGGAGGCAGTNGAGAATATCCGCCACGGGGACATCTTTGGCGAGAGCTTTCTGATGGCCATNGCCGGGATCGGCGCGGTGTGTATTGGAGAGATCCCGGAGGGCGTTATGGTCTTCCTGCTGTATCGCCTGGGNGAGTATTTGCAGACCAAGGCGGTGTCCTCGTCCCGCAAGTCCATNTCCGCGCTGCTGGATGTCCGGCCNGACCACGCAAANCTGCTGGAGAANGGTCAGAGCAGGGAAGTGGAGGCTGAAGANGTAAAGATCGGNCAGACGATCCTGGTCCGNCCCGGCGANAAAGTGCCTCTGGACGGCGTGGTACTCAATGGNTCGTCCCAGCTGGATACCGCGGCCNTTACCGGNGAGTCNGTGCCNCGGGATATNNCNGCCGGACNGCAGGTGATGGCNGGCTGNATCAACCTCAGCGGCGCNCTGGAGATCANNGTNGAAAANTCCTTCGGTGAGTCCACTGCCAGTAANATCCTGGANATGGTGGAAAACGCCTCGGAGAAGAAGGCCACCAGCGAAAAATTCATCACCCGNTTCGCNCGGGTCTATACGCCGGTNGTCTGCCTGGCGGCATTGATCGTTGCNGTNCTGCCGCCGCTGGTTGGCTGGATGAGCTGGGATAGATCCATCTACAGTGCGCTGTGCTTCCTGGTCATTTCCTGTCCCTGTGCGCTGGTNATCTCTGTGCCGCTCAGCTTCTTCGCCGGNATTGGACGCGCGTCCCATGAGGGNGTNCTGGTGAAGGGCGGCAACCATCTGGAGACGCTGGCCGACGCNCAGATCGTNGCGTTCGATAAGACCGGCACCCTTACCGAGGGACGGTTCTCCGTCTCCGACTGCGNAGCGGCGGAGGGAGTTTCCNGNGAAAAGCTGCTGGAATTGGCNGCCTTTGCGGAGTGCCGNTCCACNCATCCTATTGCGCAGTCCATTTTGAGNGCCTATGGGAAGGCCGTTGACGAGGAANNGCTCTCCGACTACCAGGANATCTCCGGCCANGGCGTNTCTGTAACNGCAAACNNCTGNCANATCATTGCTGGCAAGCGAGANTACTTAACAGAGAAAAATGTCAGTTTGCCGGANGTTTCCGCGTCCGCCGCAGACTCTACCATGGTCTATGTCGCGGCTGANGGCNTTTATCAGGGCGTGATCCTTCTGCGGGACGCTCCGAAGAAGGATGCAAAAGCCGCCATCAGTGCACTCCGTGCGCTTGGTATCAAAGAAACCGCCATGCTCTCCGGAGACAGCAANGCTGTNGCNTCNGCCATTGCCCGGGAAATCGGCCTGGACCGCGCGGTNGGCGAGCTGCTGCCCCAGGATAAGCTGGTAGAGCTGGAGAANCTGCGGGGCNATCTGNCCGGGAGCGGNAAGCTCCTGTACGCCGGTGACGGCATCAACGACACCCCGGTNCTGGCCGCNGCGGATATCGGNATNGCCATGGGCGGTCTGGGCGCGGATGCCGCTATTGAGACAGCCGATGTGATCATCATGGGCGACGAGCCCAGCAAGATCGCTTCCGGTATCCAGATCGCGCGCCGCACGAAGCGCATTGCAACGGAAAACATTGTCTTTGCCATCGCGGTAAAGATCCTGGTGATGATCCTGTCCGTTTTGGGCCATGTGGAGCTGTGGGCCGGCGTGTTTGCCGACGTAGGCGTCTGTATGCTGTGCGTATTGAACACCCTTCGGATCAATCAGAAAAACCGATAAAATGGATAACAAAGATCACTCCTCCCGCATATACTGTGCGGAAGGGGTGATCTTTTTGGATGACTTGAGTTTGCAATTAAGTCCGTATGACCGGGCCGCGGCGGTACGGTATGCACAAAGGTGGGCGTATGGCAGAAATCCGGCGTTTTATGACTACGAGCACATAGGAGGGGACTGCACCAATTTTGCGTCCCAGTGTGTCTATGCCGGCAGCGGCGTGATGAATTATACAAAAGATTTTGGCTGGTACTATATTGACGCCAATAACAAAGCCCCCGCCTGGACCGGGGTGGATTATTTCTACCGGTTTATGACCAGAACAGAAGACAGTGTAGGGCCTGTGGCGCAGGATGCCACGATCAGTCAGATGGAGCCGGGCGATGTTGTGCAGCTGTCCTTTGACGGGGAGAATTGGAACCATTCACCGGTGGTAGTGCGTCTCCTGCGGAAACCGGCGCTGCGTCCGGAGGATGTATGGATCGCCGCCCACAGCTATGATGCGGATAACCGGCCCCTGAGCACATATGATTACCGCGCCATCCGGTTTCTGCATTTTATTGGCGTGAGGAGGCCCTAAACCTCCTTTTTCGGAGGTTTCTCCCGGCCCAGCGGATTGGCCCGCGCGGCAACCCGGAGCGCCTCGTTGTCGATATGGGTGTAGATCTCCGTGGTGTTCAAATGCTCATGTCCCAGGACCTCCTGGACCGCCTTGACGTCCACGCCGTTTTGCAGCATCAGTGTGGCGGCCGTATGGCGGAGCTTGTGGGAGGAATACTGGGTACTGTCCAGCCCGGCCTGGGAAAGATGTTTTTTTACCAGGGCGTGGACATTGGAGCGGCTGATCCGCTGGTCCCGGGAGGATAGGAACAGGGCATTCCGGTCCTTGCCGCTGATAGGCCGCCGCACAGCCAGATACTGCTCCAGCGCCGCCTTACAGGCATCGTTGAGGTAGACGATGCGGACTTTGTTGCCCTTGCCCAGGACCCGCAGCGCGTCGCCCTGGATGTCCGTCAGATCCAGCCCGATCAGCTCCGAGATACGCAGGCCGCAGTTAAGGAACAGTGTCAGGATACAGTAATCCCGTTCGCTGTGCGCGCCGTCTACGCTTTGCAGCAGTTCCTTGCTTTCATCCAGGGTCAGATACTTGGGCAGCGACTTTTTCAGCTTGGGAGAATCCAGTTCTTTGACAGGATTGTCCGCCAGCAGATGGGCCTTCTGTGTGAGATAGTTAAAAAATGAACGAAGTGTGGCAATTTTCCGGGCGCGGGTGGATGCGTTGAGACCGTATCTGGTTTTATCGCTGTTAGGCTGCTGGGCGCGGTCACGGCTGAGATAGGTCAGATATCCATAGACGTCGGTCAGCGTGATCGTGCGGATCAGATCGATGTCAACGTCCATAATGGAGATCTGCTCCCAATCCAAATCACGCAGAGAGCGGTCTCTGGTCTGTTTGATGTAGCGGAAAAAGTTTCTGAGATCCAGAAAGTATTCGTCAACGGTTTTCTGTGAGTGGGCCTTGATGGTTTCATGATAGGATAAAAAGTCGCAGAGGATCTGCGGGGCTTCATCGCGGTAGTCGGCCATGGATACCGGGATATTGTGGTCCTTGGGCTGGAAAACTGGATTTTGCCTCCCCTCAATTGAACAAAATTTTTATTTTGTTCAATTGTATATGGACCCGCAATATCCCCCTCCTTTCTGTCAATTCTCCATGAGAGCATTATAGCATATCTGTCAAGCCGGGATCAGGAGCACATAAAAAGACGGCCAGAAAAAACTGGCCGTCTTTCATCTTGTTTATCTGCGAAGCAGCTTACGGCGCGGCGCATTTTGTTCCAGCAGGCACAGTACGTCGTCCGGGATCCTGTCGCTGTAGCTGATCTCCATCAGGATCTTACCGTCCTGATCCGAGGTGTCCCGTTCCAGCTGCTGCGGGTCCAGGAAATTCATGTGCTGCATCGACGCGCGGATGTCCGTGTCCAACGCTACCCACAGGTTCAGGTCATCGGCAGTGTAGATCTCCCGCTGATAGGTCACCGACATCTGCGGCAGCAGCATCTGCTCCGTTAAGCTCTCGTGAAAATCCAACAGCAGCGGATTGTGGCGCTCCAGCAGCCAATCCGTCTCCCCCGCCAGCAGCGCGCGGCATTCCGCCTCCGTCACCATGGCGCTGGCACGCCAGCCCTCCAGCCACCGCACCAGGAGCAGATATGTGGGGTCTTCGTCGTAATAATGCAGAGAAAACCGAGGTGCAGTCCCGTCCAGCAGCTCACCCATGGGGCTCCTGGGGACCCGGTTGCGGTAGTTGGCAAAAAACATCGTGTAGACACTCCTGGTCTCCCTCTCCTCCGCCCGGTCAGAGAGGCAGGCACGCAGGGCGGCGTAGTCCTCCGGTGTGATCTGATAATGCAGCTGGTGCAGTCGGGTCTGATTCATCGTCATGGGGCACCCTCCTTTTACTGTCATCAATATAACCAAAGAAAAAGAACTGGTCATGACAGGAATTTGAACATTTTGTGAATACCCCTTTCGATCTCCCCTTTCGACAACAAAAGGCCCGACGGTACACGCAACAGAGCGTACCGCCGGGTCCTGCTGTTTACATTTTGAAGCTGTCCTTCAGTCCGACGCTGCGGTTAAACACCAGCTGTCCGGGATTGCTGTCCTTGCTGTCCAGACAGAAGTAGCCAACCCGCATGAACTGGAAGTTTGCCGGAGCTGTGGCGTCCGCCAGACCCGCCTCTACCTTACAGCCGGTGACCACTTCCAAAGAAGTGGGGTTCATGCACTCCAGGAAGTTTTTGTCAGCGGCGTCGGGAGCGGCGTCAGAGAACAGATTGTCATAGAGGCGGCACTCTGCGTCCACCGCCGTGGCGGCGTCCACCCAGTGGATGGTAGCCCCCTTCACCTTCCTGCCGTCGGCGGGGTTTCCTCCCCTGCTGTCAGGATCGTAGGTAGCATAGATCTCCACCACGTTACCATCCTCATCCTTCTTGCAGCCGGTACACTTGATGAGGTATGCCCCCTTCAAGCGGCACTCCGGGCCGTCGGGATACAAACGCTTGTATTTGGGCACCGGGGTCTCCAGGAAGTCCTCCGCTTCCACGTACAGCTCCCGGGAAAATGTAATGGTCCGGTTCCCGTCCTCCGGGCGGTTGGGGTTGTTCTCCACCTCAAAGGTCTCGCTCTGCCCTTCCGGATAGTTGGTTATGACCAGCTTCACCGGGCGGATCACCGCCATTACCCGCTGGGCGGTCTCGTTCAGATCCTCACGCAGGCAGTGCTCCAGGAAAGCAAATTCCACCGTGCTGCTGGCCTTGGCCACGCCGATGCGCTCGCAGAAATTGCGGATGGAAGCCGGGGTGTACCCTCTCCGGCGCAGGCCGCAGAGCGTGGGCATCCGGGGATCGTCCCACCCGGAGACCTTCCCCTCCTCCACCAGCTGGCGGAGCTTGCGCTTGCTCATGACGGTGTAGTTGATGCCCAGCCGGGCAAACTCGATCTGCCGGGGCTTACTGGGAAGGTCGCAGTTGTTCACCACCCAGTCGTACAGGGGCCGGTGGGCCTCAAACTCCAGGGAGCACAGGGAATGGGTAATGCCCTCCAGCGCGTCCTGGATGGGGTGTGCAAAGTCGTACATGGGATAGATGCACCACTTGTCCCCCTGGCGGTGATGGTGGGTATGGTTGATGCGGTAGATCACCGGGTCGCGCATATTGAAGTTGCCGCTGGTCAGGTCGATCTTAGCCCGCAGGGTCATGGCCCCGTTAGGGAACTCCCCTGCCCGCATCCGGCGGAAGAGATCAAGGCTTTCCTCCGCGGGCCGGTCCCGCCAGGGAGAGCGCGCAGGGGTGTTCACATCGCCCCGGTACTCCTTGAACTCCTCCGGCGAGAGCTGGCAGACATAGGCCAGCCCCTTCTTGATAAGAGCTTCGGCCAGCTCATAGGTCTTCTCAAAATAATCGCTGCCATAAAAGAACCGGTCATCCCAGTCGAACCCCAACCAGTGGATGTCCTCCTGGATGGCCTCCACATACTCCACATCCTCCTTGGCAGGGTTGGTGTCGTCCATGCGCAGATTGCACAGGCCGCCGTATTTCTCGGCGGTGCTGAAATTGATGCACAGGGCCTTGCAGTGCCCGATATGCAGATAGCCGTTGGGCTCCGGCGGGAACCGGGTGTGGACCGTCATGCCCTGGAAACGGCCCCCCTCTGCGATGTCCTCGTCGATGAACTGATGGATGAAATTTTTGCTTTCGGCCTCCTCGGTGATGGGAGTCTTGCTTTCCTCGGCCATGTCGTCACGCTCCTTACTGTCATTTGTTTAGTTGTCCAAAAATGGATGTATGTTATTATACGAAATGTCAATAAAAAAAGCAATAGGGCAGAAAAACTTTTTCGCAGATTGTCTGGATAGTCATTCCAAAGCGGTGGACTTTTTGCAGAATCTGTAGTATAATCTCGGATATAATAATATGTGGGAGGTCCTTATGACAAAGCATAAGATACAAAGGCGTATTATTGATAGGGCGGCTGCCGCCATGCTGGGGTTCGTGATGATCATCACTCTCCTGCTCCCGACAAGCCGGGCGCAGGCCTATTTTGACTCAGATCAGGCTGTAAATCCGGAAAGGCCCGCCCATATGGAGTGGACTGTGCGGCAGACACAGACTGCGGATCAGGAGCAGGACACAGACAGTACAGACGAGGAGCCGGACGAAGCGGAAGACGCGGAAGTCCTGGAGAAGGAGAAGCCGGAGGGCGAGCTTTCGGCCACGGAGATCCTTGCAAACAGCCAGCTGATTGCCCATGCAATGGGTGCGATCGACGATCTGAGAACTCCGAACTGTCTGGAGGGGTTTCTTGCCCAATACGAAGCGGGAGTCCGGGTTTTTGAGGCGGATCTGCGGCTGACGCGGGACGTAAAAAATGTGCTGCACCACGACTGGTGGTATCCCGACTGGCAGAAAGGGATCAGCTACACCAACATCCCCACCAGGGAGAAATTTGTATCCGAGAAGATCCTGGGCCAATATACCCCTCTTTCCTTCCTGGATCTGCTGCTGCTGATGGAGCAGTACCCTGATATCTGCATCGTCACGGATACCAAGTTCACGGAATCGGATATATTTTTTATTCAGTTCGACTCCCTGCTGGCGGATGCCCATGAGCTTGGGCTGACCTATTTATTTGACCGGATCTTCGTTCAGGTGTACAGCAAAGAGATGTACGTTGGCCTTGAGAATATCTATCCGTTCCCCCACTATATCTATACCCTCTATCAGGATAAGACGTTCGATGGAACGGCAGACAGCTTCCGGGAAAAAGTTGCCTACTGTGCGGAACATGATATTGAGGGTATCACCATACCCGATTACTGGTGGAGGCCCTCCTTGGCCAAGATCGCGGAGGAATACGGCATCAAGGTGTATGTCCATACCATCAACGACGCGGATAAAGCCAAGGAATTGCTGGACAGCGGAGTATCCGCCCTGTATTCCGATTCCTTGACGCCGGCCGATCTTACTTAAAAAAGAAGCCGTCCAACCGGACGGCTTCTTTTTACACTTTTATATGAGGAAGTCCTCCTCTTTCAACTTGGAGGTCTCCAGCTTCACCGGACGGGGCGGGACCCGTTTCAGAGGATCATAGCGGAAGCGGCTGCAATGATACTCCATCGCTACGACGCCTTTCCGCGGGCAGATGACTTCCCTTTCATTGATGACGCTCCCCTTATTGCAATATGCGCAGCGGGGCTCGATATCCTTGCGAAACAGCTTCATGTTGATTCCCCTTCTTCCCGATCCGGGTGTGATCTCACAGCGAATGAATAACGACCTGGTCCTCCTCCGCCGTAACCAGCAGCTGCGTCACAGGATGATCGTAGCTGTTGATGATGGTCAGCGCCAGCTGGTCCTCCACTTCCTTCTGGATGGTCCGGCGGAGGTTCCGGGCGCCGTAGGCGGCGGAATAGGACTTCTTCACCAGGTACTTCACCAGCTCATCGTCATAGGTGAGGGTCAGTCCCTTCTCCTTCATGCTGGCTTTCAGTTCATCCAGCATCAGCCGAGCGATGGGACGGAAGTCCTCCTCTGTCAGCTTGTTGAAGCAGATGATCTCGTCCACCCGGTTGATGAACTCGGGGCGCAGGAACTGCTGCAATGCCTTCATGGCCCGGTCCTTGTCCAGCTCCCCTGCCGTCTTGTTGAAGCCCACCGTCCCCTCCTTCCGGTCGCTGCCGGCGTTGGAGGTCATAACGATGACCGTGTTCTCAAAGTTTACCTTCCGGCCGTGGGCATCGGTAATCTGGCCGTCGTCCAGGATCTGGAGCAGTACATTCAGCACGTCGGGATGGGCCTTCTCGATCTCGTCAAAGAGAACCACCGAGTAGGGCTTGCGGCGGATCTTCTCCGTCAGCTGTCCTGCCTCGTCATAGCCCACATAGCCCGGAGGTGAGCCGATGATACGGGAGACGGAGTGCTTCTCCATGAACTCCGACATATCCAGCCGGATCAGGCTCTCCGGCGCGTTGAACAGATCGTCCGCCAGCTGCTTCACCAGCTCCGTCTTACCCACACCGGTGCTGCCCACGAAGATGAAGCTCACCGGCTTATGCTTGGGAGAAATGCCCACCCGGTTGCGGCGGATGGCGGCGGAAACGGCGTCAATGGCCTGGTCCTGTCCCACCACCTTTGTCTTCAGCCGCTGATCCAGCTCGCTGAGGCGCTTGAACTCCTCCTCCCGGATCTTGCTTGCGGGGATCTTGGTCCACAGCTCAATGACCCGGGCCAGATTGTCCATGGTCAACTGGGGCTCTCCCTGGGCGGTCAGGCTGTCCAGCTCAGTCTGGAGCTGGAGCTCCCGGCTCTTGATCTCCGCCAGACGCTCGAAGTTGGGCTCCTCGGCGGCCTCCAGCAGCTCCCGCTCCTTGCCGTAATCGGCCAGCTCCCGATCGATCTCCTGGCGGCGGTTGATACCCGCATCCTTCAGGTTCATATCGGAGCAGGCCTCGTCGATCAGGTCGATGGCCTTGTCCGGCAGGAAGCGGTCGGTGATATACCGTTCGCTCAGCAGCACCGCCTGCCGAAGGATACCCTCCGGGATCTTTACCCCGTGGAAAGTCTCATAGTAGTGCGCGATCCCCCGGAGAATCTGCATGGTGTCCTCCAGGTTGGGCTCGTTCACTGTCACCGGCTGGAAACGGCGCTCCAGGGCGGTGTCTTTCTCGATATGCTTGCGGTATTCCGTAAAGGTGGTAGCGCCGATGACCTGGATCTCCCCCCGGCTGAGGGCAGGCTTGAGAATATTGGCGGCGTTCATGCTGCCTTCGGCGTCGCCTGCGCCCACGATGCTGTGGACCTCGTCGATGACCAGGATGATGTTGCCGCACTTGCGGATCTCTTCGATCAGGCCTTTCATCCTGCTCTCGAACTGACCCCGGAACTGAGTCCCCGCCACCAGGGCGGTGAGGTCCATCAGATAGACCTCCTTGTCCCGCAGCTTGAAGGGAACGTCCCTGTTTGCGATGCGCTGCGCCAGCCCCTCGGCAATGGCGGTCTTGCCCACGCCGGGTTCGCCGATCAGACAGGGGTTGTTCTTCTGCCGGCGGTTGAGGATCTGGATGACCCGCTCGATCTCCTGCTCCCGGCCCACCAGGTTGTCCAGCTTGCCGGAACGGGCGCGCTCAGTCAGGTTGATACAGTAGCTGTCCAGATATTTCCGCTTGGGCGTTTTATCAGCCTTCCGCTCCTTGGTCTCATGGCTCCGTCCGGTATTCTCGCCGCCGGAGGGGGCTGCAGGCTCAGAACTGCCGCCGGTATTGAACAGGCGGTTGAGGAACGGGAACGTGGCGGTCTTGCCGTCCTCGCTGTCCTCCTCATCGTCGCCGTCATCCTTGGGGATCATCCCCTCCATGGACTCCGCGCCGCCGAAAGCGCTCATCATTTCATCGTTGATCATGTCCAGATCTTCGTCAGTGATGCCCATACGGCGCATCATCTCGCCCACCTGGGGCAGGCCGATCTCTTTTGCGCATTTCAGGCACAAGCCCTCGTTGACGGGCTCTCCGTTCTCAATTTTTGAGATGAAGACAACGGCTACCCGCTTCTTGCATCTCGTACACAGGGTCGGTTGCATAGTTTCTACCTCCATAGCCGCTCCAAAGGAGGGCATACGATTTGTATTGTATCCGTTATACCAAATCAATTCAATTTTAGGATGAACAATTTGAAAATTTTCAGCCGATGGGAATATTTTTTCATTTCAGCAGACCGCCTGTCAACTGGGACAGGAGACCAAATGCCAGAGATTTTTCCGCCATTTCCAGAGAGATNTAACCGGTNTTCNGCAGCACCCACAGGACNAATANCACCAGGATCAGNCCCTTGCCGAGGCCNATCAGCGCGCCGCCCAGCTCACTGAGCTGCCGGACGCCCGGCAGCTTCTCTACCACACGCAGAATACGCGCTATNAGACGGAACACAGCGGTCAGTACCACGCAGAGAGCGGCGCACAGCAGGGATTGNATCAGNTCCNGCACGACGCCGTCCAGAACGGTGTCGGCCAAGTCCTTCCCCGCCTGCTCAAGTTTCTCCNGGGTGGGNGTGAGAGCGGCCTCTGCGGCAGCGTCCATCCCATCCAGCAATCCCTGGGCNTGTTCCCGGACCAATGCGCTGGGGATGGCCTCCACCACCCATTCCAGCCCCTCTGCAAGGGATTTTTCCGGAACATTCTCCGTCACTAACTCATCAACTCTCTGCTCAATTGCCGCATGGGTGGCGGGACGGAGGGCCTTATCTACGATCACCGGTGCGGCAGCCCTGGCGATCTGGGCGGAAAGGACCAGCGCCAGCACGATGGACAGAAGCTCCGTCAGCGTGCGCACCAATCCCCGCCTCCAACCCAGCACGGCGAAGATGATAAGTACAGCCAAAATCACAATGTCGATCATATCATATAAAGCCCAAAAAGGCTATCCCCTTTCTATGGAAAAATGGCAATGGTCAGGGCAGGAACCGCCAGGCGGACGACCCGGAGATCATCAGTACGCCGCCGTCCTGCTCCATCAGGATCTGTCCGGCNTATCCGGCGTTGTCCAGCCGCGCNTATTCCGTCAGATCCCGGCGGTANACCACCAGTCCCTCNCCGTAGAGGACNGCCAGATAGTCCCCGCTTGCGGCGATATCCAGAACTTCCTCTGTCAGCTCGATGGAGGCGATCTCCGCCCCCTCCAGGTCATAAGTGGTCAACGTGCAGATGTTGCCCGCCTGATACCGGCCCAGCAGCAGCGCACAAAAATCCCTGCCGGTCAGCGCGTAGTTGTGGAGATAGAGATTGCCATAGGAGCGGTTCAGGATCGTCTCCCCCGCAAGGCTCGTCATAGTAAAACGCTTATCACACAGGGAGAGGACAACGCCGCTGTTGCAGCAGTAATCCATGACCAGTCCGTCCAGAATGGAGGCGCTGCCCTGCAGCTCCTCGCTGTTCAGATCAAAGACCAGCAGCGTGCTGGCAAAAATGCCGCCCTGGGATTCCAGGCTGACGACTACCATGCTGCGCCCATCCTCGGTGACCTTGGCATCGCTGAGGTAGTTGTTATAGGAGTCAAAACTGTAGATCAGCTCCCCATCGGGATTGTAGACGGAGACGGAAGCCTTATAGCCTGCNTTCTGCTCCGTTACCGCCAGATAGTCGCTGCCGTTGAGATTGGCAGAGAAGTAGCACTGGCCGTTCCCTGTGTGCATGGTGCGCCGGACGCCGTTCTGATCCAGGATATACAGCGTATCCCCGCCAGCGTCGCAGACCGCCGCCTGCCGTGATCCGACGGACAGCTGGGGAGCCGCCATCCGGATGGGCAGGTCATAGAGCACCGAGCCGTCATCCGCGATCAGCTGGGCGGTGTTGGGGTTGACCACCAGCAGAGAGGTTCCCAGCTTTCCGTAGCGGTTTTCGGGGTCCACGGCATAGGCGTAGATATCTTTTGCCCCGCCGGTGTCGCCATACATGAGCCAGCGGCGCAGGGAGGCAAAATGACTGCCATCCTCCATTGTGGTCAGGACCACCACCGCCAATACAACGCATACCACCAGTCCCAGCGTCAGAAGCCGCGCAAAAAAGCTCTTTTTCTTTACCGGGGCCTCCTGCGGCGTATTTTCCGTGTTTTTGTTAGACATTGAGCCGTTCATCCTCATACCACAGTCTTGTCAGNTACAGTCCGCCCGGNGGCACCGTCGGACCGGCCAGGGTCCGGTTGCCGCTGGCCAGNATCGCCGGGATATCCTCCGGCGTCAGCTTTCCCTCGGCCGCGTAGAGCACAGTGCCGGTGATGGCCCGTACCATATTATACAGGAAACCNTNGGCGCATACCTTTAATTCCAGCAGNTCGCCATTCCGCGCCACCCGGCAGTAGTGGACCGTCCGCACCGTGGTTTTGGTCTCCGTGCCGACGCTGCGCACCGCGCGGAAGTCGTGGGTGCCCTCAAATGCCCGGGCCGCGCGGTCCATGACGTTTTCATCCAGNANCTTTGGGTAAAAATAGGCGCGGTGAACATAAAANGGGTTCCTGATCCGGGAGTTGAAGATCCGATAGGTATATTCCTTCTTCAGGCAGGAGGCGATGGCNTTGAAATNCTCCGCCACNTCAAACGCCTGAAAGACCACGATGTCCTCCGGAAGNCTTCCGTTGGCCGCCAGCGGGAACCGGTCGCANGGNNNNGTGGAGTTTGTGCGGAANTTGGCGATATAGCGCTCGGCGTGGACGCCNGCGTCGGTCCGTCCGCAGCCGGTCACTTTTATTNTTTCCCCGCAGAGGGCNGTCAGGGCTTTTTCCAATGTTTCNGCCACAGTCACTTCCGTTTTCTGCACCTGCCAGCCGTGGTAATTGGTCCCATTATACATGAGGAGGAGCGCTATATTTCTCATGGACAGTTCCCTCCGATATGTTTTGCGGATCAGATAGGGTCAAAGCCCGAAGTGCGCCAGGACCAGCACGCCGGCCAGTACGGCGATATAGGCGAGAAGGACCAGATAATCTCTCGTCTGATAGTGCAGCACATGGAGCTTGGTCCTCCCCTCCCCGCCGTGATAGCAGCGGCACTCCATGGCAACCGCCAGTTCATCCGCCCGGCGGAACGCACTGATAAACAGCGGCACCAGAATAGGAACCAGCGCCTTGGCCCGCTGCAAAAGGTTTCCGCTCTCAAAATCCGCCCCGCGCGCCTTCTGGGCGGACATGATCTTATCCGTCTCCTCGATCAGAGTGGGGATCATCCGCAGCGCGATGGACATGATCATCGCCAGCTCGTGGACAGGAACCTTGATTTTTTTAAGAGGGTTCAGCAGGCTCTCCAGACCGTCCGTCAGCGCGATAGGGCTGGTGGTATAGGTCAGAAGAAACGTCCCCATAATCAGCATCGTGATGCGCAGGACCATAAAGAAGGCGGTAAAAATGCCCTCTTTTGTGATCTTGAAGATCCAGAATGTCACAAGGGGTTCACCGGGGGTATAGAACAGATTCAGAATTGCCGTAAAGCAGATAATGAAAAGGATGGGCTTCAAGCCCCGTACCAATGCCTTGGGCGCTACCCCGGAGATCGTGATCCCCGCAATCAGCAGCAGCGCAACTATGCCGTAGGATACAAAGGATTTGGCGCAGAACAGCGCCACGATATACAGCACCGTCAGCAAAATCTTCGTCCGGGGGTCCAGCTTGTGAGCCAGAGAGTTTCCGGGGAAATACTGGCCCAGTGTGATATCCTTGAGCATCAGCCCCTCCCCCCTTTCAGCGCCGACAGCGCGGCGCGGAGGTCCGCCACCGTGTACACAGCGGGATCGATACCAATCCCCTGCCTTGCAAGCTCCATGGCCACCTGGGTCACCTGGGGCACGTTGAGCCCCACATCCAGCAGCTCCTGGGCCCGGCTGAACACCTCGTGGGGCGTGCCGGACATGACCACACCGGCGTCGGCCAGAACGACGATGCGGTCCACATTTTCAGCTACCTCGTCCATACTGTGGCTGACCATAACCACGGTGGTGCCCTTTTCCCGGTGGTAGTTCCGGATATTTTCCAGCATACTCCGCCGTCCGGCGGGGTCCAGGCCCGCCGAGGGCTCGTCCAGAATCAACACTTCCGGCTCCATGGCGATCACTCCGGCGATGGCTACCCGCCGCTTCTGTCCGCCGGAGAGGTCAAAGGGGGACTTTTCCAGCAGATCCTCACTAAGCCCCGAAAAGATAAGCGCCGACCGGACCCGGCGGTCGATCTCCTTCTCGTCCAGCCCCATATTCCTGGGGCCGAAGGCCACATCTTTATAGACGGTCTCCTCAAACAACTGGTACTCCGGGTACTGAAACACCAGTCCCACCCGGAAACGGACGTCCCGGATCTTCTTGGGGTCCTCCCATATGTCCCGGTCCCCCAGCAGAATTCTGCCGCTGGTGGGCTTGAGCAGGCCGTTGAGATGCTGGATCAGGGTGGACTTCCCGGAACCGGTATGGCCGATGATCCCCAGGAATTCCCCCTCCATGATCTCCATATTCACATCCTTCACCGCGCTGCGGCAGAAGGGCGTATTTTCTCCATAGGTGTGGGTCAGATTTTCCACGCGAATGATAGGTTTCAATGTCGCGTCCTCGCTTTTATTTTTTCAAACTGGCGGCAATGGCGTCTGCGCACTCCCGGATGCCCAGAGCGTCCAGAGGCACGTCGAAGCCGTCCTGCCGCAGGCCGTGAAGCAGCTCCACCGTGTGGGGGGAAGTCAGACCGATGGCCCGCAGCTCCTCCACCCGGACCAGGACCTCCTTCGGCGGACCGTCCATGACGACGCTGCCGCTGTCCATTACCACCACCCGGTCCGCCAGCACGGCTTCCTCAATGTGATGGGTAATGAGAACGATGGTGATCCCCTTCTCCCGGTTCAGCTTCTGTACGGTCTCCAATACTTCCCGACGGCCCATAGGGTCCAGCATAGCGGTAGATTCGTCCAGAACGATGCAGGCCGGTTCCATGGCGATGACCCCGGCGATGGCAATACGCTGCTTCTGTCCGCCGGAGAGATGGTGGGGCGCGTGAAGGGTGAATTCCTCCATACCCACCGCCTTCAGCGCGGCAGTGACCCGTTTCTGGATTTCCTCCGTCGGCACGCCCATGTTTTCCGGGCCGAAGGCCACATCCTCCTCCACCACGTTGGCGACGATCTGGTTGTCCGGATTCTGGAATACCATGCCCACCCGGCGGCGGACCTCCAGCAGCAGGCTTTCATCCGTAGTATCCATGCCGGACACCCAGACCTTTCCCCCACCCGGCAGCAGCACCGCATTCATATGCTTGGCCAGGGTGGATTTTCCCGATCCGTTGTGCCCAAGGATCACAACAAAGCTGCCCTGCTCAATGGAGAGGTCAATACCTTTCAATGCAGGAACGGGCTCCTTTCCCTCATCGGGAGGATAGGCAAAAGTAAGTTTTTCAATTTGGATGATAGGCTTGGGCATATGTGCTTCCTTTCTATTCGTCCTGGGGCTCGATGTGCAGAATGTATCCGCGGCGCAGCTTCGGATCACTCCGTGCCCTGTCCAGCATAGCAGAAAAAGATTCCCGGTACAGCAGGACCCGCCGCGCACCCATCTGTATACCCGCGTCAATGAGTGCCCGTTCCTCCACCTCAGTGGTATGTTCCTGCATACGGATGCACAGGATTGGCTTCATCAGCGTGGAGACACCGAGCCCAGACCGCACCTGGCGGAACAGCTCCCGAAATAGATATTGTGCCGCAGTATAGTCAGCAATTTGTCCCTGACGCAGGGGTGAAAATACTACCACGCCCGGGAGGTCCTTACAGTCCAGCGCCGCACTGCCCACAGCGCGGCACTGCTCCATAGGCAGAGGCGCACTGACTTCTCCGATGGCATAGGGAGGGAGCTTCCCCTTCCCAACTCCGCTGATGTCAAGTGCTACAAGGGACGGCTCCTGCACCTGTTTCCCCGTCCGGATACTGTGGAACGTGATGGTAGAAGGCGCAAAGCTCTGATACCATCGCAATTTTTCTACGATACTGTCACTCATTGGGCTTTCTCTAATTCTAAATTTCCCATACATGAAACCTCTTTACAAACCCGGGCACAAGCTGACCCAGCATCACCCACAGCAGCCACCCGCAGAACACGCCCAGCGTATTCAGGATAATGTCGTCTATGTCAAAATACCGTCCCAGGAAGATCTGCCAACATTCGATACAGCAGGTAATCCCCAGTCCCAGCGCAAACGCCCGCGTCCAGTTAAATTTCCGCCACAGCAACGCGGCAAAAAAACCAAACGGCAGGAACATGACGATGTTTCCCGCAATATTGAACAGACTGTCCAATTGGGAAAAAGGGACAATGCTGATGCGATAGGACAGCCTTCCCAAATCAAAATATGGCATCAATGCCTCGTCTCCCCGAAGGGCAAACAGCACCCACCCCGGTTCCGGGACCAGAGTGATGACAGCCATCCCACCGCAGTACATCCAAAAGAGACACATAGCCGCCTCCCGCACCGTCCCGCTTTTCAGCTCCTGGGCTGTCAAACGCCTCCTTCTGGGGAACAGCAGAAGCAGAAATAATATCGCTCCAGCAATCAAACCCGGTGCCATGAAGCAGATATAGCGAAAAACTCTCTCCAATTTTTATCTATCCCCTGTCCATCGGCCCGTAGCCCCGCAGGGCAGGACCAGTCCGGTCTCCGTCACCGGAAGCCCGATCTCATCGCTGACGGTGTGTCCCCCGAACTTCCGGGATACCACAGTCTCCAGAATATACGTCAATACGCTGGGAGCCAACCCCGTAGTGTAAGAATTGATAATAATGAACAGCGGCTCATCCGACAGCACCCCAGCACACAACTCCACAAAGGGATAGAGGTTTTCCTCCAGCTTCCAGACCTCGCCGGTGGGCCCTCTGCCGTAGCTGGGCGGGTCCATAATGATGGCGTCATACCGTCTCCCCCGCCGGATCTCCCGCTCCACAAATTTCGCGCAGTCGTCTACGATCCACCGAATGGGAGCTTCCTCCAAACCGGAAGCCTTCGCATTCTCCCTGGCCCACTGGACCATCCCCTTGGCCGCATCCACGTGGCAGACCTTGGCCCCAGCGGCGGCACAGGCCACGCTGGCCGCTCCCGTGTAGGCAAAGAGGTTCAGCACACTCACTTCCCTGCCGGCGGCGCGGATACGCTCCTGGGCAAAGTCCCAGTTTACCGCCTGCTCCGGGAAAAGGCCGGTGTGCTTGAAATTCATGGGCTTGACCTGGAAAGTCAGATTCTTGTAACGGACCTGCCACTGTCCCGGCAGCCTGCCCTTCTCCCAGCTGCCGCCGCCGGTGCTGGAACGGAGATACCGCCCATCCGGTTTCTTCCAGCCGCCGTGGATGCGGGGCGTGTTCCAAATGGCCTGGGGATCGGGACGCACCAGGAGCTTATCGCCCCAGCGCTCCAGCTTTTCCCCTCTGCCGCAGTCCAGCAGCTCATAATCTTTCCATCCATCCGCGATCCACATGGCCTGTCCCTCCCCACGTTTGCCTCGATACAAAAAATCACTTTATTATATACCACCTATTGGCAACCGTCAACAAAAGAAGTTTGCATATTTTGGACGATTTTCCGAAAATTTTCCCGTCCCAATTTGGCAGCAGGTGATTCAACAGCAAAAATTCAAGGAAATTTCCGTCATTTCCCCTTGACTTTCCGGCAAAAGTAGGGTATGATAAGCAGGCATGTAAAGCTCCAACGCTTTACACGGAGGAGGGCGAGCCGTGAAAAATCAGACCTACCGCATGACGATGCTGTTCGATTTTTACGGAGAACTCCTGACAGAGCGGCAGAAGGAGTTTTTTGATCTTTATTATAATGAAGATCTCAGCCTCTCTGAGATTGCGGAAAACAGCGGCATCAGCCGCCAGGGCGTCCGGGACGTGATTGTCCGGGCCGAGGGCGTGATGCAGGAGGTGGAGGACAAGACGGGGCTCATCCGCCGCTTCCTCCAGATGCAGGAGCATATCTCCGTCATTGAAAACGCCGCCGGAGAGCTGAAAACCCTCAACTACCGGCAGTACGAGGACCCCCGCATCGACGACCTGGCGGACGCTATCACCCAGGCGGCCCAGGCATTGAAGGAATAAGGAGTGACAGACCAATGGCATTTGAAGGTCTTTCCGAAAAACTGAACGCCGCGTTCCGACGCCTTCGCGGCAAGGGACGTGTTACCGAGGCCGACGTAAAGGAGGCCATGAAGGAAGTCCGGCTGGCCCTGCTGGACGCCGACGTCAGCTATGGCGTGGTAAAGGATTTCGTGGCCAAGGTCACGGAGCGGGCCGTGGGCACAGACGTGCTGGAGAGCCTGACCCCCGCCCAGCAGATCATCAAGATCGTCGATGAGGAGCTCACCGGGCTCATGGGCGGCGGCAGCGAGAAGATCAGCTTCGCCAACAAGGGCCCCACGGTCATTATGATGGTGGGCCTCCAGGGCGCCGGTAAGACCACCAACGGCGCCAAGCTGGCGGGCTACCTGAAGCAGAACATGGGCAAGCGCCCCCTGCTGGTGGCCTGCGACGTCTACCGTCCCGCCGCTATCAATCAGCTGCAGGTCGTCGGACAGCAGCTGGATATCCCCGTTTTCGCTCTGGGGCAGGTCAACCCGGTCCAGATCTCCCAGCACGCCGTGCGCTACGCTAAGGAGAACGGCTTCGACACGGTCCTGCTGGATACCGCCGGACGGCTCCATATCGACGATCAGCTCATGGAGGAGCTGAAGAAGATCAAGGCCGCCGTGGAGCCCAACGAGATCCTGCTGGTGGTTGACGCCATGACCGGCCAGGACGCCGTCAGCGCGGCGACAGCCTTTGACGAGGCCCTGGGCATCGACGGCGTACTGCTGACCAAGCTGGACGGCGACGCCCGAGGCGGCGCGGCCCTCTCTATCCGGGCGGCCACCGGCAAGCCCATCAAGTTCGTGGGCACCGGTGAGAAGCTGGACATGATCGAGCTGTTTCACCCGGACCGCATGGCCTCCCGTATCCTGGGCATGGGCGATATGCTCTCCCTCATTGAGAAGGCGGAGCAGAGCCTGGACGAGAAGAAGGCCGCGGAGCTGGAGGAGAAGCTGCGGAAGAACCGCTTCACCCTCACCGACTATATGGATCAGATGCGCCAGCTGCGCAGCATGGGCGACCTCAACCAGATGATCTCCATGTTCCCCGGCCAGATGGGCAAGCAGATGGCGGGTGCGCAGATCGACGACAAGATGCTCAACCGTCAGGAGGCCATCATCCTCTCCATGACGCCCAAGGAGCGCAACAACCCCTCCCTGCTGGACGCCAGCCGGAAGCGCCGCGTGGCGGCGGGCTGCGGATTGCAGGTCTCCGACGTCAACCGGCTGCTGAAGCAGTACGAGATGATGCTCCAGCTGACCAAGTCCCTGTCCAAGGGCAAGATGCCCTTCGGTCTGGGCAAGATGCCGCAGCTGGGCAAGATCACCGGCACCAGTAAGATGCACGGCTTTGGCCGGAAAAAGCGGCTGAAGTAAACCACCCCTCTCCTTTCATCGTAAATGCCCCGGCATTTATATGATACACAAAACAAATATTATTTACTAATTGGAGGAAACACATCATGGTTAAGATCAGACTGCGCCGCATGGGCGCAAAGAAGGCCCCCTACTACCGCGTTGTCGTCGCTGACAGCCGCTATCCCCGCGATGGCCGCTTCATTGAGGAGATCGGCACTTACAACCCCTGCGTCTCCCCCGCTGAGATCAAGATCGACGCCGACCGCGCCAAGGAGTGGATCAAGACCGGCGCTCAGCCCACCGACACTGTCCGCGCTCTGCTCAAGAAAGTTGACGTGCTCTAATGGACGAGGTCAGAGAGCACAGCATGAAAGACCTGCTGCTCTATATCGCCAGGAATCTGGTGGAAAAGCCCGATGCCGTAACTGTCACAGAGGTGGAGGGCGACCAGGAGCTGACGCTGGAGCTGCGCGTCGATCCCGACGATATGGGCAAGGTGATCGGCCGTCAGGGCCGCATCGCCAAGGAGATCCGGACTTTGGTCCGCTCCTGTGCCCAGCGCACGGGCCAGAAGGTTTCTGTGGATATCGTCGACTGACGAGGAGGACCCTGCGGCGGCAGCGCCACAGGGTCTTCTTTCTTATGGTCTCTTTTAAGGAGGATGCCATGACCATGCAGGATAGGCTCTGCCATGGGACCGCACTATGGCAGCTGGACGCCCTCTCTCCTGTCTATGAGGGAACGTCCAAGGCTGTCTATCAGGCGGAGTCTATGGAATATGGGCCTGTAATTCTGAAAATCAACCCAAATCTACAGGAGGCTGAACATGAGACCGCCGCGCTGTCCGCCGGGACCGGCGGCGGATACTGCAAGCTCTATGCCTCCAACCTCACGCTGGGCCTGCTGCTGGAGGAGCGGATCTGTCCGGGCATCTCCCTGCGCCGGGAGCCTGATCCGGTACAGCGGATCGCCTGTTTCCATAAAATCTTTCGGCGTATCCACACCAACGCCCCCTCGAATGGCGAGACGTACCTGGATTGGCTGGAACGGGCGGAGACATTCTGCCAGCATGATCCAGCAGGCTCCGCGCTTCGTGAGGACGCGCGCCGCGCCCGTCAGATTGGAGAATCCATGTTTGCGGCGTACCCGGAGCGCGTCCTGCTCCACGGAGATCTTCACCATGACAACATCCTGCTGGACGCACAAAGCGGTTACCGGGCTATTGACCCAAAGGGCATCGCAGGCCCTCCTATCTTTGATATTCCGCGTTTTCTGCTCAATGAGCTGGAGCCAGAGGACCCTGATGCGCTCTCCCATATGGAGATGGTCCTCCAACTGACCAGCCGGACCTCCGGCTTTCCTCTTCCGCAGCTGCGGGAGCTGCTCTACATGGAGGCTGTCCTAGCAAACGTCTGGTGTGCGGAGGATGGCGAGCCGCTGTGCCTCAGCGATCTTCAGATCGCCGTCCGGCTGCTGCATCACTAATGATAGGGAGTAACATATATGCAGCTGGAATTCATTACCGCAGGCCAGAGCCGTCAACACCCACGGCATCCGGCGCGACGCCCAAGACTATCTACTCCTGACCACCTTTGGTGAAAGCGTAGTACCGGTGCTGAACTCCATGTGCAAGTGGGGGAAAGCGCACATGGACGAACTGGGAACCATCCGCCCCCCTCAACAGCGAAGTATGAAAAGACCCGCCCGGCAGTCCGGGCGGGTCTCTCTATCAAAAGATTTTACTTCTTTAACCGCTTTTCGTTATCGAAATATTCCTTGGTCATCTTAAAGACCACAGGGCACAGCAGGATCAGTGCAATAAGATTGGGGATAGCCATGAGACCATTGAGGGTGTCGGCGATGTCCCAGGCCAGAGTCAGATCCATGGTAGCGCTGATGATGACCACCAGAGTGAAGATGACCTGATAGGGCTTCACAGCCTTCTCACCAAGCAGATACTCCCAGCAGCGGGTGCCGTAGAGGCCCCAGCTGAGGACCGTGGAGAGCGCAAACAGGCTCAGGCCAATAGCGATGATCAGTGCGCCGACCTTGCTGCCGAACACAGTTCCAAGCGCCATAGCGTTCAGGGAGGTGTCGCCCTGTACGCCGTAGTTGATGGCGCTCTCATCCAGGGCCAGCAGCAGGGTCAGGCCGGACAGGGTGCAGATGACGATGGTGTCCATGAAGACCTCAAAGATGCCGTAGAGGCCCTGCTTCACAGGGTTCGTCTCGGAGGAGGCGGCGTGGGCGATAGGCGCGGAACCAAGACCGGCCTCGTTGGAGAACACGCCGCGCTTGACGCCCCAGGTAATGCAGGTCTTGATGCCGATAGCGGCGGCGCCGCCGGTAACGGCTCTGGGACTGAAAGCGCCCTGGAAGATCATGGCAAACACATGGGGCACCTTGGTGATATTGACAATAACGATCACCAGGCAGGCCACAATGTAAATCACGGACATAATGGGCACCATGAACTCGGTGACCTCACCGATACGCTTGATGCCGCCCACCAGCACGATGCCGACGATAACCATGAGGATCAGCGCCAGAACGATATTGATGATGCCCTGATACTCTGCGGCAGCGGGATTGAACTGCTGGATAGCAGTGTTGATGGAGCTGGTGATATTACCGATCTGCACGGCGTTGCCGATACCGAAGGAGGCCAGACCGCCGAAGATACAGAAGATAGCGCCCAGCCACTTCCAGTTTTTGCCCAGACCGTTCTTAATGTAGTACATAGGGCCGCCAACCCAGTCGCCCACAACGTTGCGCTCACGGTACTTCACCGACAGCATGACCTCGGAATACTTGGTAGCCATGCCCAGCAGGGCGGACACCCACAGCCAGAAGATCGCGCCTGCGCCGCCCAGGGTAACGGCGGCGGTGATGCCGGCGATGTTGCCGGTGCCCACGGTGGCAGCCAGGGCGGTGGTCAGGGCCTGCAGGGGCGTGACCTCACCGGCCTTGGCCTCCTGCTTCTTGAACATCTTGCCCACGGTGTTCTTCATGGCGTAGCCGAACTTCCGGAACTGGAAGCCCTTCAGGCCTACCGTGAGGATGATGCCAGCGCCCATCAGCAGCACCAGCGCGGGGATACCCCACACAATGCCATTGAGCCAACCGTTGCCCGCTGCTACCGCATCATAGATTTTTTGCATACTCTTTTCTCCTTTTCCGATTTTACATACCGAAAGAAAACGCGGGAAGGCACGATCGCCTCCCCGCTGCTCTCAAAAACGAAAAATGAACTACCTTCCCCTCGGTCTCCCATCCGGGGAAAAATAAATCAATCCTGTCCTTTTGCCTGAGAGATTACGGCTTGACCGCTTGCACCTTCGGCATCCGCCCATTTGCGGAGTTCTCCAGAACCTCGTCCGCCCGCAGTCCTAACGACCTGCGCGATTCACGCCTTCGGTGGGGGCCTCCCTTTTCGGTCCCTCTCTCCTGCGGACATCCTCCGATATGTATTTGATAGTTATATTGTACCAGACATACCCGGGCCGCGCAAGTAGGATTTTACAAAAACTTTACATCTTTTCTCTTGACATCCCTGTCCATTCGCACAAAAATATAGGAGAATGGAAAAATTTTCATCCGGGCCGTTCTANGCCNGGGAAAGGAGGAATTCATGACTTTAGCGGAAGCAATTTTCACCCGGACCTCCTGCCGGGACTTCCTGCCCCAGCCCATCNCCCCTGTCCAGCGGGAGCAGCTGGAGAANGCCATCCATCAGTGCAGCCGCCGCAGCGGCGTGCGTATCCAGTTGATCTGNGACCGTCCTGAGCCCTTCAGCGCNTTCTTCAAGAGCTGGGGCCGAATCAAGGGCGCGGCAAANTACCTGGTCTTCTCCGGTCCCNCNGANGATACGGATCTGGAGGAGAAATGCGGCTACTGCGGCGAGGAGATCGTCCTCACCGCCCAGACCATGGGGTTGAGCACCTGCTGGGTGGGCGGGACCTATGACAAAGAAAAATGTATGTGCCACCTGGAGGAGGGCGAGGAACTGATCTGTATCGCCGCCATCGGCTACCCTGCCCCGGCAAAGGAAAAGAAGCACGACCGCAAGTCCCTGGAGGCTCTGGCCTCCGGGCTGGTGGATGCCCCCCAGTGGTTCCGGGACGGCATGGCCGCTGTGCAGCGGGCTCCCTCCGCCATGAACCGTCAGGGATATTGCTTTACTTACCGCAGGGATGGCACCGTTCGGGTGCGGCTCAGCGGGACGGGGTCCTTTGCCCTAGTGGACCTTGGCATCGCCAAGCGGCACTTCGAGCTGGGAGCCCACGGCGGTGAGTGGACCTGGGGCGACGGCGGCGTCTTCCGGAAGGCCGCAGAGGAAAAATCCTGCGGCGCAGTGATCTGGCGGCAGGCTGAAGGCGGCAGAGAGTATCTGCTGGTCCGGCACAACGGCGGACACTGGAGCTTCCCCAAGGGACACGTAGAGGGCAGCGAGACCGAACCGGAGACCGCCGCCCGAGAAATCTTGGAGGAGACGGGCCTGACAGCGGAGATCCACACCGGCTTCCGTAAGCAGGTCACCTACTCCCCCAAGCCNGGNGTNATNAAAGACGTAATTTTCTTCACCGCNGTTCCCACCGGCGGGCAGGAGCACCCCCAGGAATCNGANATNTCCCAGCTGGGCTGGTTCCCTTTCCCGGATGCGGCGGAGCGGATCACCTATGCCACCGATGAGGANATCCTTCTNGCGGCGGAGGACTACCTGAACAGGATATGAACCNTGTAGGGGCCGGTGTCCTCACCGGCCCGCCGCGGGCCTGCGTGGTCCGGACAGGCGGGCCGATGAGAACATCGGCCCCTACGCAGTGCAGCCTTTTNCGCTCTTTTCATTTTNCCTCTTGACAAGGATGNCTATTCATGCTATCCTTTGCTCANCTACTGNTCAACAAACAGTAGTAACACACAGTAGAGAGGATGANNGCAATGTTNNNATTTGGAAAGCCNCCCGCTNCCCGTCANGCGTGGCTGGNGAGCCTGGCCCGNCGTCTGGCNTGGGCCTTCNCGGAGGTGCAGGCGAAGGANATTTTTGCAGATTACCGGGANCAGTTCGAGGCNGGAAAAGAGCACGGNAAATCNGANGANGAGATCATCGAAGCNCTTGGCACNCCGNCGGAAGCAGTAGCGCAGCTGATGGAGGAGGACCCNTCCGCNCGGATGGATCTGCTCCGGNACTGCCTTCTGTGGGGCGCGGCNCTGGTNCTCTGCTGGGCTTTCGTNTGGCTCAGCTTCCTTGGAAATATGCGTACTGGTTTTTTANTCGGGGTCTGCATGTTTNTGCCNGNCTCCTCTGCCGTNCTGTTNATGCTGGTCCGCGGCCCNGGAAGANTGGNGTTGGAACAGCTGGCCNTACCGGAGAAACCGGTCTCACCAGGGAAAATATTTCTTGNCCTGCCTGTTTTGATGTTTNTCTGCCTTATTNCACAAGAANTCCTCATTATACGGTTTGTGCGTTTCGGNNANATACCGCTGAAATGGANCGNACNGCAAGATATCGGCCCTATAAANGTGATGGCCTTGGANCTGTTCGCNCTGGCAATGGCACTGCTGGCNGCGTGGCTGCTGTTNCGAAGCGTCACAAGCTCCATCCGCTATTTCCCNGGCATTGTCCACNCNGGCGGNGCAGCTTTCTCCGCTCTCGCCATAACGTCAGTTTANACCGCTATGGATATAGAGANNANNNACAGNANCNTAGAACTACAGGTNNTGTTCCGNNTTNNGCCCTANCTGGCNGGNCTGATAACCGCCNGNGTNTTCCAGCACTGGNTCGATGGCAGCAAACCTCTCCCCTACTGCTTCCGGGACAAAAACNTGANCTGGNCAGACTGGCGGCACCGGCTTGCNNTCAGCCTNCTGGGCTGGTTCTCCNCNGAACAGTCCATNGAGATNTTGGAGGACTATCAGGAGCAGTTCGANCTGGGCCGGGAGCAGGGCAANCCCGAGNCNGANATCCTTTCCGAAATGGGCCGCCCCGCCACCGTNGTCCGNGANCTNCTGGNNGANGACCGCAANGCCCGCCTGCGCCACAGAAAACAGTGGCCGTGGGTGGTCATGTGNGTGNTCGCGGGCTGGCTGCTGCTGGGGCTGATNNANGCATTTGAGTTTGGCGGTGTTGGGCTTGGATTGTATTTNGATGANCACAGGNTNCAAATCGGNNTCCTCTCGGTGGTGCTNGGGACNNTNTCNCTATNTGCCCTGCTNCGTGTNCGTNAGCGGGCAGCGGTGGAACGGCGGTTCCCNACNGAGAAAANNCCTACGGTCTGGCTNTTTCTCCTTCCGNTTGTCATNATCNTTCTGNTGAATGGATTTACGATGTACCTTTCTGTATGNCGGATTTTAAGNAGCGGGGCTGCACGGTTCTTTATGGTNNTCTGGGCAGAACGCTTTGTNNTGGCCCTCTGCGTNCTGATNGTCTGGGCGCTGGCACGGTGCTTCTCCGGTTCGATCCGCTACCTCCCCGCCGCCATTCATGCCGCCGGATGTNNCTGTTCTGTCCTGTGTACGGGANTNCTTTGCNCACATCTCGANCCNGAAGGTATGTATGGTNAAATCCGCTACANCTGGTTCCTCCCCGATCTGCTCCCNTANGCGGTAAGCGTNGTGNTGNCGCTGGCANTCTGGCTGGTCATNCNCCGGAAGCCCCNTAAGGAGGGCTGANCATGGATGCACAATTAAAAAAAGGCGTNTTGGANNTGTGNCTGCTCCAGTGCCTCAACGGNGAACCAAAGTACGGCTANGANGTCATCCAGACCATGCGNNGCTGCTTCCCGGANGTNACGGAAAGCACCTTNTACGCCATCCTCCGCCGTCTTGCCAAGGACGGCGCGGCGGACACCTTCCAGGGCAGCGAATCCAACGGCCCGGTACGGAAATACTACCGTCTCACGGAAAACGGCCATGCCCAGCTCACCTCTATGACGGAGGACTGGTGCAGCCTGATCGAGATCATGAAAAAATTGGGAATTGAATAGCAAAACCGGCGCGGAAACGGCCTCCGCGCCGGTCCTTTTACCATTTCCCCAAGTTGCTTTTATGTTCCCGATGTTTCTAAGTTCCAAATTATTGGATTTTAATGAAATATTTTTTTCTTGTTATTGATTTTTATTAAAGCGTAGGAACACAAAATCAAAATTATAGCGCTAGTTATACTTCCCGCGCCTATGCCTCCGAACATACCACCCTTGACTTCATAGATCCCTGATAGAGAATTTGCCAGGCTGTGGAACAATACGCAAAGCCATACGCTGCCTGTATTTTTTCTTATACTTGCCAAGGCAAAGGCCAGTCCTAATACGCCGATCCCAAATCCGAAGAAATTCTGACCGTACTGGACGACCCCCTGTATGAAAAACAGAGGCAGATGCCACAGCCACCAGATAACGCAGACGATAAGGGTGGATACCGTGAACGGAAGTTTTTTCTCCAATTCCGGCTGAAGGATATAACGCCAGCCCGCTTCCTCCAGTCCGCCGCCGACAATCATCACGGGGATCAGAACAATGATAGCGAAAATCGGCGCTCTGGCTTCGTATCCACAGATAAGGCATTGAGGTAAAATGAACAGTATATCCATGATAACTACCACAAGGTAGGAAAGGATACTGTGCTTGAAATCAAAGACGTTTTTCAGCCAGTCCTTAAAGCCCGCGACTTCGCCGCAGCGCTTCAATGAAAAATAGGACGCGATCGCAGGCGATAACCCGCCTGCAACATATGGCACATACAGCAATTTGTTATCATTCAGCGAGGTCCCGTTAAGACTGAATAATAGGCATATGCCCCAACAGGCCAGCATGATCAGAAAGGTAAAGCTCAAATAATTTTTGTTCAACTTACTCATGTTTTTCATATCTCCTCAAATTTCAATTTGTACAGGACTATACCGCAGGCTGTGCAATTCCAACAGCAAACTATTTGTATTCAACTGGAAACGCAAAGCCGAATTGGGGCTTACCATTTATCAAACAGTTTCCTTGAGATCACCCCCAATACTGCGACAGCAATCCCGCTTGCCGCCAGCACCAGCCATCCCGGCGACACGTCGAACCACACGCCATAGGCAAACTGTCCCAAAGGCTGGGCGCACATAGAGATGGTAGAGACGCAGGCCATCACTTTCCCGGTCATATTCTCCGGGGTCTTCTGCTGGATCGCGGAAACGGCGAAAATGGAGAAGGTACACGCCGCCGCCTGTCCGGCACAAAACATGACCACCAGCACGGCATACTGCACCATCGCCCCCGTCAGTACAGCCATTGCCGCGCCGCCCAAAAGTACGCACACTCCCAAGTCTGTCACCAGCCAATTTATCCGCCGGAACGGCATCTTCGCCGCAAACGTCCCCGCCGCCATGCCTCCCAGCAAAGCGGCCAGTCCGGCCGCGCTTTCCGCCGCGCCATACAACTGCGCCGAAAGTCCCAGATAATTGCGGATGAGATATGGCAATCCCACAACAGCCACGCCAGAAACCAGCGCCCCCACTACAGCGGCAAAGAGCAGCAGATGCAGCACCTCCCGCCGCTCCCTGGCCAAAAACCGGGCACTTCCCAGCAGGTCCTCCCGGATGATCTCCCCCAGTCCCTGCTTTTTACCGGAAGCTATCTGCGGCAGCCGAATAAAGCACTCCAGCAGGGCCGTCAACAGAAAGCACACACCCGCCCCTGCCAGCACCGGGCGCACTCCGAATGTAACATACAACAGACTCCCCAGAAAAGGCGTCACCAGTCCGGAAATGGCGTTGGCCTGATTGACTGCTGCATTGCCCCGCAGCACATTTTCCCCACTGAGCATCTGCGGCACGCACGCCTGCACCGTAGGCGACTCAAACGCCCCCAGCACGGACAGTACGATCATCAGCGCCGCCGTCACAGCGATCCCCCGGCTGTCCGCAAAAGCTGCCGCCGATATCAGTACAGCGGTTCCAGATGCCAGATCCAGCCCCACCATGACCTTCCCCCGGTTTACCCGGTCTGCCAATACGCCTCCGAAGGGTGTCAGCAGAATTGTGGGGATCATGCTCACTGCCAGCAGTGTCCCGAACACCGCCGCCGAACCGGTTTTCTCCAGCACGTACATCGACAGCGCAAACCGCAGCGCACCGTTGCCCAGCAGTGAAAACACCTGCCCCAGCAGCAGTAACGTAAAATTGCGTGTAAAAAGTCTATTCTGCATAGCAGTTCCTCCTTTACATACCTTCATCTGGTATGTATTTCTTCAAAAAATTAAACTATATTCAATTTTAATACCAACCGAATGAATGTATCTTTCCCAAAGAAAACCGCCATACAGGCGGCTTCCCTCACATAAGCTCTGGAGGCATCATCTGGAAGAACTTGTCCGCAAGCGCAATCATTTCCTCATCAATGACCGGCACACCAAGATGTTCGAAAATCTCCATCGCGCAGCGGAATTTATGCAGCACACCTTCCCGCGTGGCGGGAAAAATCGCAGGGTTCATCCACAGCGTATCCAGCAGGCTCAGCAGCTCCGCCGCCTCCTGCGGATACTCCGTCCGGATCGAACCGTCCGCCATCCCCTCTTCGATCAGCTCCAGCCACCGCGGAACCACGAGCTGCCGACTATCCTCCAGTGACTTTGCCAGCATATGCGGGTCCTTCAATATTCCCATGCTCTGACTGCCCAGACTGGCCCACTCCGGTTCCTGGGTCAGACGAACTACCTCCTTCATTTTCTCCAGGCCGTTCAGGTCTTTGCGCTCCCGCACCCTCTCAAATGGGTTGCTCTCGTAGAACATCCTATCGCAGAGCGCGTCCATAATTTCCACTTTGGACTTGAAATGGTGGTACACCGCGCCTTTGGTCAGGCCGCCCAGATTGTCCACGATATCCTGGATGGTGGTCTGCTCGTAGCCCTTTTCCAGAAACAACCGGCCTGCCGCCGTCAGGATTTTTTCCACAGTTTCCTCCGGGTACTTGTTGCGCGCCATAAAGCGCCTCCTTTGGTTGATACATTCTTACGGTATGTTCAGAGGATAGCAGAATTTCTCCGCCCTGTCAAGCGGCCCCGGCGGAAAATCCGCCGGGGCTCTTATGAAGCCTCGTAGAGTTTCGCCGCATCAGCGGCGAAATATAATCAAATTTGTTTTTCCGGGGGCGTGTACCTCGGAAAAACACTTTGCGGGCCGCGCTCTGTCCGGACTTTTCTCAAAAAAGATGCGTCAGCATCTTTTTTGACTTTAGCCCGGAGGCCAGGTCATGTCACGCCCTGCCAGAACGTGGAAATGCAGATGCGGCACGCTCTGCTGTCCCGCTTCGCCGATGTTGGACACAACGCGGTAACCCGGTCCGGCAAAACCCAACTCATCTGCCAACTTGGCAATAACCGCAAAAATGTGTCCCACAATAGGTGCATTCTCCTCCGTCACGGCAGAAACGGACTGAATATGCTCCTTCGGCACCACCAGAAAATGCGTCGGTGCCTGGGGATCGATGTCATAAAACACATAGCACAGGTCATCCTCATAGACTTTCTTGCTGGGGATCTCCCCGGCGATGATCTTACAGAACAGGCAATCAGACATTAAGAATCCTCCTCTTATTGAACTGGCACGACGGCGAAAAACTCAAGAAGCGCGTCGCTGTCGTTGATCAAGCTGTGGCTGTGCCCCTTGGGGCAATAGTGACAGCTTCCGGCGGACAGGGGCTCATACTCGCCATCATAGAGCACCTTCCCCTTCCCCGCCAGGATATAGATGATCTCACTGCTGGTGTCATGGGTGTGCAGGCCGATGGTGGAACCGGGTTCTAACCGGCCGCGCAGGATTTTTCCCAGTTCATCCACCCGCATTTTCGTAAGGAATGCGCCTTCCCCACCTTGGAAATGGGGGACGGTCTGCTCCTCCATTTTGTCAAATTCGATCAGCATGGTACTCCTCCCTTCAAATCGGCCGGAATTGATTTGCGTCCAGATCGTAGGCGTAGCCCACGGTAGACAATTTTTCTGTCAGCTCGCTGGGGTCAGCGTCCAGCCCATCGCACAGGGCGTCCAGACTGTCATACTCGTCCCGGAGCTTGGTGTTCACATAGCTCAATAAAATATTAGGGTCCTGGGGAAGCATGGGAACCTCTCCTTCATTCGCGCTCGATGCCGAGCGTATCGTAGTATTCATCGGAAAACTTCAGCGTACTTGGGTCAAATGCCGCTTGCAGGGCCCTGACTTTCTCGAACGGATCGACAGGACTCAGACCAAACTTTTTGGCAATGGCAGCTAAGTCTGCGTCTACCTTGGCAGATCCCTCTGCATCGGTTTCCTCCGCCAGCGTATAGCGAAAGCGGTCCTCTGTCATCTGGTAAAGCTGGGATAAGGGCGCGGTGTCCCGGCAGTAAAGCACAAAAGACAGAAATTCCCGGAAATCCCTGGCCACAGGAAGGACATAGCTCCCCTCCTCTCCCCAGGGGTCTACACAGAACACCCGCTCGTCCTCCGGCAGAAGGATGAAATGAACGCCGTCATAGCCCAGCCAACCCACGTACTCTGCATCAATCGGGGTACAGAAATAGGCGGCATCCTCCTGCTGATACAAACTGATCGAACCTGGGTCAATACCCAGTCCTCGAAATCTTTGCAGATCGTCTCTCGTCATCAATCCTTCGCCTTCTCGTTGACGTAATCGTCCAGCGCCGCCAGCGCGTCGTCCAGCTTCAGCAGATCGCTGCCGCCGCCCATGGCGCTGTCAGGCTTGCCGCCGCCTCTGCCGCCGCAGATGGGGGCAAGCGTCTTGATAATATCCCCGGCCTTGATACCCCGGGCCACCGCATCCTTGCCGCAGACAGCCAGGAAGGTGATCTTTCCATCGTTGACGCTGGCCAGCAGGGCCACCACGCCGGACTCCTTATCCCGCAGGAAGTCGCCCATCTTCCGCATATCGTCCGCAGACATACCATTGCGGGAGAAGGACAGCACCTTCAGCCCCTTCACAGTCTTGGCGTTCAGCAGGAACTGGTCCGCCTCGCTGACGAACTCTTTGGCCTTCATCTTCTCAATGGTCTGGCGCAGTTCCCGCGCTTCCGCCACCATCTGGCCTGCTTTCTCCGTCAGATCGACAGGCTTCACCTTCAACGCGGCGGCCGCCTGGAAAAGCATATCCTGGAACTTCTGCATCTTCGCCAGCGCCCGCTTGCCGGTTACGGCCTCAATACGCCGTACGCCGGAAGCTACGGAGAACTCGCTCTCAATATGGAACACGCCCGCCTTGGCGGTGTTGTCCAGGTGGGTGCCGCCGCAGAACTCCACAGAATAGCCCTCGCCCACGTTCACCACGCGGACCACATCGCCGTACTTCTCGCTGAACAGGGCAATAGCCCCGGTCTTTTTAGCCTCCTCGATGGGCATCTCCTTAGCTTCTACCGTATAACCGGCCAGGATAGCGTCGCTGACCTCGCGGGAGACGTCGCTGAGCTCCTCGGCCGTCATGGCGGCAAAATGGGTAAAGTCGAAGCGCAGGTAGTCGTCCGCCACCAGAGAACCGGCCTGATGCACGTGGTCGCCCAGCACCTTGCGCAGGGCCTTGTCCAGCAGATGGGTGGCAGTGTGGGCGCGCATGATGGCCTTGCGGCGCTCCACGTCGATCTCCGCACTCACGGTGTCCCCCACCTTGAGAGAGCCGGAGACCAGCTTGCCGTAGTGCATATACTTGCCGCCCTTATTCTTCTGCACATCGGTGACATCAAATTTGCAGCCGTCATTGCCCAGGGAGCCGTGGTCAGCCACCTGACCGCCCATCTCAGCGTAGAACGGCGTCTTGTCCAGCACCACGATGCCCTCTACGCCAGGCATCAGCACCTCAGCCAGCTCATTCTCCACCACCAGGGCCACAACCTTGGCATTCTCAATGGCAGTATTATCATACCCCACAAACTGGGTAGACGGCACATCCTTGCCGAACTCCACACCGGCCCAGCCCAGGTCGCCCAGGGCCTCCCGTGCCTTCCGGGCGCGGACCCGCTGCTCCTCCATCAGCTGCTTGAAGGCTTCCTGATCGACAGTCATGCCTTCCTCCTCCACCATTTCAACCGTCAGGTCAATGGGGAAGCCGTAGGTGTCGTACAGCTTGAAAGCGTCCGCACCGGAGAAAGTCTTTTCGCCCTTCTCCTTGTGGCCGTCCAGCATCTCGGTGAAGATCTTCATGCCGCCGTCGATGGTCTTAGCGAAGCTCTCCTCCTCCATGCGGATAACGCGGGTGATATAGCTCTCCTTCTCCCGCAAATCAGGGTAGGCGCACTCATTTTCCTTGATAACAGTAGCACAGACCTCGTACAGGAAGGGCCGGTCCACGCCCAGCAGTTTCCCATGCCTCGCGGCCCGGCGCAGCAGGCGGCGCAGCACGTAACCTCTCCCCTCGTTGGAGGGCAGCACGCCGTCGCAGATCATCATGGTAGCGGAGCGGATGTGGTCAGTAATGACCCGCAGGCTCACGTCGATCTTGTGGCTCTGCTCGTACTTGGCCCCGGTGATCTCGCTGACCTTGTTGGTGATGTTCATCACCGTATCTACGTCAAACAGGGACTCCACGTTCTGGCTCACGCAGGCCAGACGCTCCAGACCCGCGCCCACGTCGATGTTCTTCTGCTTCAGCTCGGTGTAGTGACCCTGGCCGTCGTTGTCAAACTGGCTGAACACGTTGTTCCAGATCTCGATATACCGGTCGCAGTCGCAGCCCACCGTGCAGCCGGGCTTGCCGCAGCCGTACTCCTCGCCACGGTCATAGTAGACCTCGGAGCAGGGGCCGCAGGGGCCGGAACCGTGTTCCCAGAAGTTGTCCGCCTTGCCGAACTTGAAGATGCGCTCGGCGGGGATGCCTACGATCTTGTTCCAGATCTCAAACGCCTCGTCATCGGCTGGGGTGGTCTCATTCCCCTCGAAGACGGAGGGATACAGCCTGTCGGCCTCCAGCCCCAGCCACTCGGGGCTGGTCAGGAACTCCCAGCACCAAGAGATGGTCTCCTTCTTGAAGTAGTCACCGAAGGAGAAGTTGCCCAGCATCTCAAAGTAGGTGCCGTGACGGGCGGTCTTGCCGATGTTCTCAATGTCACCGGTGCGGATGCACTTCTGGCAGGTGCAGACGCGGTGGCGGGGAGGCTCCACCTCTCCGGTGAAGTAGGGCTTCATGGGGGCCATGCCGCTGTTGATCAGCAGCAGGCTGGCGTCATTCTGGGGGATCAGGGAAAAGCTGGGGAGGCGAAGGTGGTCCTTGGATTCAAAGAATTTCAGGAACATCTCGCGGATTTCGTTTAAGCCGTATGACTTGTGCATGGGGGTCTCTCTCCTTTTATAATAAATTTTTTGTTTTCTTTTTTCGCAATATCTTGGATATTGATCCATCCAGTGTAGGGGCGAGCATTGCTCGCCCGCTATCTGCCGAATACCTGCGAGGTATCGACAGTGCGGTGATTGACGACACAGGCGGGCGAGCAATGCTCGCCCCTACACAGATTTTGCCTCGCAATGGTATGCGGGCGGATGATATCCGCCCCTACAGAATCGTGAATGATGGTGCACAGAAACGGCGCGCCGGGTCGTCGCGCCCTACAGGGTCCGCCTGTCATCGGACCTGCCCAGCAGATAATCGGTGGATACCTCAAAATAATCTGCCAAGGCTTCCAGCGTCAATGACGGAATATTGACATTTCCATATTCAATTTGTTGATAATGGTTGAACGTACACTCTAAAAGCTCCGCCATATCTTTCTGCCTTACGCACTTTTCCTTCCGCAACTCCTTTAATCGGGCGGAAAATTTCGGCATTTGTACTTTTCTCATAAAACCTCACTTTACCCCTTGACACCATTGTAAAAACGGTATATAATGACACCGTATTAAAATCAGCACAAAGGAGTTTTTATCATGAACACGACATACGAATGGCTATACGAAAACTATGCCTTTGACCTTCAAAAAAATCTTGAAGCATCCGAAGAAGACGCAATCGAACGTCTTTCCCATATCATTCCATTAACGGACAATCACCGGCTCAACCTGGTGGATTGCCTTGCCGACCTCCGCTATCACTGCGGGGTAGAGAGCTTCGCCCTAGGCGTACAACTTGGCCTGCGCCTTACCTCGGATTTCTGGGCGGAACTCCCGGAATCTACTGCTTCTTGATCTCCATCCCGATCAATTCATAGTTTGTATCAAACGCCAGCCGGTACAGCACGTTCTTCTTGGAATATTCGCAGTAAAACACGGCAATGCCGTACTCCTCCCCGCTGGAGGACTGGCCCGTGACCATGGAGCTCTCGATCTGTTTATAGACCCCCGCCCCGTCCGTCTGCTCTATGACCAGATTCTGGATATCCTCCACCGTAGCCCCGGCGGCCACGTCCTCCCGCATGAGTTCGTGAACCTCCTCATAGCTTCCGCCTGCCAGCAGGAGCACCGCCTCCAGGCCGTGTCTGAGCAGTTCCTCCTCCTCCATCCCACTGGGCAGAGGCTTTCCCTGACAGCCAGTCAGCAAAACCAGGACCAGCAGCGCCGCCGCCAGACGCAGCGCTTTTTGTCTCAATCCATATCCCTCCTTTTGGGCAAAAAAGAAAAAACCCACGCCACCACATAGGGGCGAAGGCTTCGCGGTACCACCCTAATTTGTCCCTTGCGGGACATCTCGTCAGCCCGGTAACGGGGGCAAAACCGTGCGGCTCGTCGCCGCCCGCTCGGAAGTGGCCGCGCCGGACGCTCTGCCGCAGGGCTTCCACTCTCCCCCGCTCGCTTGGACTGCATTCCCGGCGCTCGTTTCCTCATTGCTTTTGTTCGTAGTGTATTATATCACGTTTTCAGGGGTTGTCAATGCTGAAATCTGAGAAAACAGGAAATCAACATCAATCCGCAGAATCTGAAAGCAGAAAAATCTGTGTAGGGGCGCACAGTGTGCGCCCCTACACCAAAGGACAGATGCGCAGTACCAATCGTGCGGTGTTCATCGTAGATAGCGGGCGCACACTGTGCGCCCCTACGCCGGTTCTTTCGTCAAAGTAAGTGCCTGCTATCAAAATCGATCCCCTCCACAAAAGAAAAGAGGCGCGGACCACGATCCGCGCCTCTTTTTATGTCATTACTCAGCCAGCAGCGCCGCCACATCCAGGGGCTTCCCGTCGCTCCACAGCCGCTCCAGGCCATAGAACTCCCTGGCCTCGCTGTTGAACACGTGGACCACCAAACAGCCGTAGTCCAGCAGGACCCAGATGCCGCCCCGGTGTCCCTCTCGGTGCAGGGGCTTCTCCCCGGCCTCGGTCTCCAGCTTCTCCTCCACCGCGTCGCACAGCGCGTTGATCTGGGTGTTACTGGTTCCCGTACAGATGACGAAGTAATCAGCCAGCGTGGTCAGCTCCGTGACCTCCATGATCTTGATCTCCTCGCCTTTCTTGCCGTCCAGCGCCTTTGCCGCTGTGATCGCCATTTCTTTCGGTGTCATACGCCATTACCTCGCTTTATATTTATTTTGTCAAACTTCTTATCAAATCCCATCGGGCATCACCGAGGTGTCCACATACACCTCCTCCGGCGGGAGCATCGGCTCGTCTTCCACCGGGTCCGGAATCTCAGGCTGATCCTGGATGGGATCAGGATCGTTATTCGTGCTGGGAGTCCCGGTGCCCGTATTTCCAGTGCCTGTGTTTCCCGGATTCGAGGTGCTCCCCTGACCGTTGTCAGTGGGGTTAGAAGGCAGATCAATGGGGTCCCCCACGCCCAGCTCGTCCGGCGGGAGACTGGGATCGCTGTTCAGAGGCTCGCCGTTTTCATCTGTATAGACGATATAGCCGTCCTCGTCCTCGATGTACCAGTTGCCCAGTTCATCCTGCTTCGGCTTGGCGGGAGGGGTACCGTAGACGACCTTGCCGTCGCTGTCATAGTACGCCTCGCCCCGCTGCACAGCCATGATGGCATTGTGCCTGGTGTCACGCAGATTGCCAGTGGAGGAGGCGATATCCCCGTTTTTCAGGATGCTCATGGCGTCCAGCATGGAGGTGGTCACCTTCTGCTCATAGGGGTTGAAGCTCTCGTTTACCAGCTCCACCACCTGCCTGGGGTAGATGGTCACATAGGACTGCTGTTGGCTGGTGTCCCGGCTCCAGGCAGTGCCCCAGTAGTCGCCGGGGAGGGTGAAGGTATTCACATCCTCCATTTTCAGCGCCGCTACACCGTTGAGTCCCAGCACATTGGCGGCGAACCACACCACCGAGCCGGAGTCCAGATCCGTCTCCACGCTTTCCATCGCCAAATCAATATAAGCCTTGATCTTCCCCCAGTGCTTGATGCTCAGACACTCCTTGATAAGGGCCTTCATGAAGTCCTGCTGGACCTCCACCCGCTTGATGTCGCCCTCGTTGTACCGGCGGAAGCGGACCAGCTGCATGGCGTGCTCTCCATCCAGCACCTGGACGCCCTCTTTCAGGTGGATATGCAGGTCCTGCCAATCATCGTCATAATTCATATCCTGGGGCACGTCGAACTCCACGCCCTCCACCAGATCCACCAGCTTGACGAACATCTCCAGCTCCACCTTCACATAGAAGTCCGGCTTGAAGCCGATGAGCTTTTGAATCCGGTTGGCCAGGGAGTCGATGCTGTTGCCGGTGCGGGAGTAGACGGAGTTGATCTTCTTGATGTCCCAGCTCTCGTTGATCATGGTGTCCCGGGGGATCGACATGATGTTGATATCCTGGTTTTTGGTGTCATAGCTGACCACCATGATGGTGTCGGTGTTGCCGTCGTCCATATCGGTGCCCACCAGCAGGAAGGTGTACCACCCGTCCTTCCGGTTGCCCGAGACGGTGGGCATGTCGCCGTTGTAGCCGTCGTCGGGGTACAGCTCGTCGTCGGTGGGGCCCTGGGGCTCCTCTTCATCATCCGCCTGCTGGTTAGGATCGGTGTTCTGCTGCTGGTTGGGAGCATTGGCTGNTCGTGGGCTGGGTGGGCAGNTCNGGGGGCTTGANCCACNTCTTCAGCACCACCGNCACCACGATGGNGAACACCGCCAGACAGCNGAGCACCGTTACCAGNATCTTCCCTTTCCCGCTGTCCCAATATGCGCCCCACCGGGCGCGGAGGTCAGGNTTNTGTCCATNCTCCGAAAAAGGATCGCCCCCGGAGCGCTTGAGGTACGGCTCATTCTTTTTTCTCCGGGGTTCTTCTCTTTTTCCTTTCATCTAGCTCTATCCTTTCCGCCATTTTATTACTTCNGCCATTATTTCATTGCCGAAGTAATAAAATCTAATTTAATGCCNTTTTGCTCGCCCCTTGCGGGGCAACCGCAAAACATGGCGTCTATTACTCCGGCAGCACATAGCCGCTGCATACTTTGGGATGATCNNGCTGCCGGAGTAATAACAAGATCATTNATCCNGAGGCAGCTCCGGTTCAGGGGGCAGTTCNGGTTCGGGCCCNGGGTCCGGCAGCGGGTCCGGTTCCGGNTGNGGCTCCGGCCCGGGATCGTTCCCGACGTCCGCAGGGGGCTCCANCTCCGGATNNTCCGCNGCGCCGGGATCATTGGAGGCCCCGGGGTCTGTTTCTGTATCCGTACCGGTGGTATCGCCGGGATCGGTCTCCGTTCCCGGTTCCACATCAGGATCAGGCGGCAGAGACGGCTCGCCGCCGGTTTCCGGCTCTGTCGTAGTAGTTGTGGTCTGACTGTCGGAGCCNGTGGAGACATTGGGNTTTGCCGTGATNCCGGTNGGCGTGGTAGTGGANACGCCGCCGCCGGTAGTCCCCTCAGAGCTCTTTACCGGGGTAGACCACTTGGAGTCCAGCAGCGTCCCGCNGGGCACATAGCAGGACCCGTCCTTATTTTTCACGATGATCCGCAGATCACTCTCCTGGACATCCCGGTTGTAGGGATTGAACTGCTCGTTAATAAGGGGCACGATCTCCGGCCCGTTGGGCAGGAAGAAATACTCGCCCCGATATTTCCCGAGGTCGATATAGGGCAGCGTGCTGGACTGCATGGTGCTCAGGTCCACGCTGAGCGCCTTGGAGGCAAACCACATCAGCTCCGTGGTGGTCAGGTCCGTCTCCACATTNTCCATAAATATATCAATAAANTCACCGATCTTGGTAATGTTTCCCAGCTGGAGCACCTTTTTAGCCATCGCCTTGAGAAAATCCCGCTGGGTGTTCATCCGNCCGGTGTCGTTGTAGCCTATGTTAGGATCGTTGTCGTGCCGGTAGCGGAGCATCGCCATAGCCTGGTCCGCGTTCAGGGTCTGCATNCCCTTGTTGAGGTGGATGTGAAGATCCTGATAGTCATCGTCNTAGTTCATATTCCGGGGCACGTCGAACTCCACGCCGCCCACGGCCTTCACGATCCGGCCCACGGCCTTCCACTCGATGACGACATACCGGTCCGGCATNACGCCGGTGAGCATCGCCACCTGGTTTTTCAGCCCCTCCATNCCGCCGCCGCTGGATTCCTTGGCGTTGTANACNCTGTTGATCTTNTTANNNGNCCANGNCACNTTGACGGCGGTGTCNCTNGGGATGCTCATCATNTTGACCTGCCCGTTGGGCACATCATAGGANACCANGATCANCGTATCCGTGTTGCCTCCCCCGGCGGTGTCCCGGCCGATCAGNAGGAAGGTGTAGTAATCGTCCTTTCGNCCGGANACNTCGTCCGGCNNCCCGTCGCCGTCCANGTCCACGGGGTCNGNNCCGTTCAAATTNAGACTNGGGTTGTTGTTGGTNACGCCGGGNCGGTNATTNTCGCTGACGTNCGGAGCCTTNACAAACAGGTTCCACCAGCCCACCGCCAGCAGCNCCGCCAGCAGGACNCATCCTCCGGCGATGATCCCGCCCNTCTGGCCCTTGCTCAGGCTCTGCCANCCGCCGCCAGTNTGTTTTTTCTCTGCCGCTTTCCGGGGCGNCCCGGACTTTTTTGTCTCCTCCGCNAAGGGNTCGCCGCCCCGCTGCCANCCGCCGCTGCCGCCAGCGGCTTCGTGCTTGCCTTTTTTCATGGTTGCTTTCCTTTCAGATATTCCCTCGCGCGCACACTGTTGGCGTTTACCTGAACGNCTCTTTTTTCCAGACTTTCTATAGACATCTCCAGTCCCAGAAGCATTGCCGCGTCCAGATCCCGGACAGCCAGCGCCCGCATCTCCGTGAGATCACAGAAATCCCGGGTGGGCTCGATGTAGTCCGCCAGATAGATGATTTTCTCCAGCGTGGTCATATCCGCCTTGCCGGTGGTGTGCCAGCGGATGGCGCTCTCGATCTCCGGCGACACACCGAAGACGTGCCGCGCAATCGCCGCGCCGGTGATGGCGTGATACAGCTTCTCCTCCCCGGCCTCCACAGAGTCAAGGGAGATATGATATTGACGTATGATTGCCAGATGTTGTTCCCCATTTAATTTCTTGGTGCAGTCATGGAGCAGGGCCGCCCGGCGGGCAGTCTCCTCGTCCACACCCCAGCGCAGGGCCAGCTCCGCCGCTGTCTGCTCAGTCCCCAGCACGTGGGGGACCCGCTTGCGCCGCAGCATACTCAGGGAGGCGTACCGCAGATCGTCCAGAGAGAGGTTCTTCACGTCCCGCTCCACCCCGTACAGCCTCTCCCGCAGGATATAGCCGTACACGGCGCCGTCCAGGTATTCATGTCCCTTCCCTTCCGCCAGCATCGTCCGCAGCTGGGTGGAGGAAATATCCACGATTTTGGGCAGCTCCAGCGTCACCACGTCCGCATGGAATCTCTCCTCCAGGAAGGTCTGCTGTACGGTGAACAGCGCCCCGGTATCCTTCTCGCTCCGGCTGAAAGCGCAGAGGGTACAGAGCTTCACGATCTCCTCCGGCTCCCGCCACTGGTGGAAGGAGAGGAACATGTCCGTCCCCATCAGCAGGTACAGATGGTCCTTCGGATGCCGTTCCCGCAGCTGGCGCAGGGTGTCCAGGGTGTAGCTCGTCCCCTCCCGGCGCAGCTCCAGGTCATCAGCATACGCATTGGGGCCAATGGCGTCCGCCGCGATCCGGACCATCTCCAGCCGCTGCTCCGCCTTGGGGGCGTTCTCATCCATTTGCTTGTGTGGAGGGATGCCGGTAGGGATCAGATATAACTTGTCCAGTCCCAGGTATTTTATCGCAAAGCAGGCAGCCTCCATGTGACCTAAATGAATGGGATTGAAGGTCCCGCCATAAATTCCGATCTTCATAGCACAGCCTCTTTCCTTTTCCCCAAAACGGGGTCTATAGTCGAAGCGGTTGAAAAGAATCGATCAGATTCTTTTCAACTCTGCGGCGTGAAACGCCGCAGAAAGCCGCAAAGCGGCTTTTGCTGAAGAATTCATAGTCAACAAAGCGGCGTGTGTAACACGCCCGTGGGCCAAAGGCCCACGGATCAAAAAAGTGCAATTGCGCTTTTTCAACTGCGTTGACTATATGATCCGTGTGAAAATACGGTAGCACAACCCTGTGCCGCTGTCAACTGTTGCTTTAGAAGCTATATTCACAGGCGCTGGATGCCGTCTGGCCGGGTCTTTTCGCGTCGCTCTTCGTTAAATTTTCTTGAAATACATCCAGTATTCCTGCGAAAATTTGCCTCGATCGGCGCGAAAATCCCTCGCCCATCCAGCATCCCTCGCCTATGAATACAGCTTCTTACTTCGGTCTCCTGTCCCGGACCAGCTCGATCTTCCGCTTGCTCTTATCGTAGTGCTGGCGGTAGAGGACGAACTTTGTGCCGATGACCTGGACGCTCTCGCTGCGGGTCAGCCGGGCAAGCTGCTCGCTGGCCTCCCGGGCGGTGAGCATGGAGTTCTCCAGAACTTTGCATTTGATGATTTCCCTGGCCTCCAGGGCGTCGTTGGCCTGCTTGACCAGGTTGTCGTTGATGCCATCCTTGCCGATGTGTACGATGGTGTCGATGGTGTTGGCGATGCCCCGCAGCTGGGCCCGCTGTTTGCTGGTCAGTTCCATTTAACCGTTCCCCTTCAAATATTCCCGTAATTTTCCGTCAAAAACCGCCAGGGCCTTCCCTCTGTGGGAAACCGTCGCCTTCTCCTCCGGCGTCAGCTGGGCGTAGGTCTTCCGAAGCTCCGGCAGGAAGAACACCGGGTCATAGCCGAACCCGCCGTCTCCCTGAGGGGCAAAGGCGATCGTGCCGGGACAGATGCCCTCGGCCTCGATGGCGTCCCCATTGGGGAAGACGCAGGCAATGCAGCTGGTGAAGTGGGCGGTGCGGCTCCTGGCCCCCCGCATGTTCTCCAGCAGCAGCCGGTAGCGGCCAACGTCGTCCAGCTCCGGCCCGCCATAACGGGCGGAGTAGACCCCCGGCGCGCCGTTCAGCGCGTCCACGCACACGCCGGAGTCGTCGGCAATGGCAGGCAGGCCGCTGGCCTCCATGACGGCTCTGGCCTTGATCATGGCATTCTCCGCAAAGGTCTCCCCTGTCTCCTCCACATCTACATGGAGTCCGATATCCGATTCCAGCACCACTTCCACCCCTTGGGCAGAAAGAATGGACTGCATTTCGACTAATTTGTGCTTATTCTGCGACGCAAGGACAAATTTCATCTGCATTCAGCCTCCCAATACTTCTTTCTGTTTCTCAATCAGCTGCCGGATGCCGCCCTGGCACAGGTCCACCAGGGTACGCTGTTCCTCCACGGTAAAGCCCCGGCCCTCGCCGGTGCCCTGAATTTCAATCAGCTCTCCCCTGTCGTTCATCACGCAGTTGAGATCCACCATGGCGCTGCTGTCCTCCTCATAGCAGAGATCCAGCAGCGGCACATCCTCCACGATCCCGGCGGAGACAGCGGCTACGTAGTTTTTGATTGGATTTTTCTCAATAACCCCAGCCTCCACCAGTTTCCGGCAGGCGATAGCCAGCGCCACAAATCCGCCGGTGACGGACGCGGTCCGCGTGCCGCCGTCCCCCTGGATCACGTCGCAGTCGATGGTGATGGTCCGCTCCCCCAGCGCGGCCAGATCCACCGCCGCCCGCAGGCTGCGGCCGATAAGCCGCTGGATCTCAGCGGACCGGGGACTGAGCTTGAGCTTGCTCACATCCCGGCGGCTCCGCTCCCGGTTGGCCCGGGGCAGCATGGAGTACTCCGCCGTCACCCAGCCGGTGCCCTCCGGCACATGGCAGGGGGCCCTGTCCTCCACGCTGGCACAGCAGAGGACCTTCGTCCTGCCGCACTCAATGAGGACGCTGCCCTCGGCAAAGTCCACAAAGCCGGTTGTCATCTTAATGGGACGCAGTTCGTTTTCTTTTCTGCCGTCAATACGAGTCATTTTTATCTCTTTCCTCCGTTAAATCAGCGCCTCCACGTACTCCTTGGCGTCAAAGGGCCGCATATCGTTGATGCCCTCGCCAAGGCCCACCAGCTTCACAGGCACCTGCAACTCCTGCGCAATAGCGATAACAATACCGCCCTTGGCCGTACCGTCCAGCTTGGTCAGCACAATACCGGTACACCCGGAGATCTCCTGGAACTGCTTGGCCTGGATCAGCCCATTCTGCCCGGTGGTGGCGTCCAGCACCAGCAGGATCTCCAGCGCCGCCTCCGGCAGTTCCCGGTCAATGATCTTGCGCAGCTTAGCCAGCTCTGCCATCAGATTGGCCTTGTTGTGGAGCCTCCCGGCGGTATCGCAGATGACCACGTCTACGCCCCGGGCCTTGGCAGCCTGGAGGGCGTCGAACAGCACCGCGCCGGGATCGGCCCCCTCCTTCTGCCGGACGATCTCGCAGTGGGAGCGGTTGGCCCAGATCTCCAGCTGGTCGGCGGCAGCGGCCCGGAAGGTATCCCCGGCACAGAGCAGCACTCTCTTTCCCTGCTCCCGCAGGGACTTGGCCATTTTACCAATGGAAGTGGTCTTCCCCACCCCGTTAACGCCCACCACCAGCACCACAGAGGGCTTGGTGGACAGATTGAGCGCCGGATCTCCCACGCTCAGCTTCTCCGCCAGGATCTCCCGCAGGCACGCCTTCACCGGCTCCTGGCCGGAGATCTTGTCCTCGATCATCCGCTGACGAAGCTCTTTGACTGCCTCGACGGAGGTCTCCATTCCCACGTCGGCGAGGATGAGCATCTCCTCCACATCGTCGAAGAAGGCTTCATCGGCCTCACTGATAGCGGAGCCAAAGACGTCACCCATATAGATTTTCTTTAATTTCTCCCAAAAGCCCATTTGCAGTTCCTTTCTTCGCGCCCTTTGGGCGCGAATGGTAGATTTTTCTTCCTTTAGCCCGGGACCTACGCGGCCCCGGACCCCGCGCCTTCTTTTGTCACGCGACAAAAGAAGGCAAAAACGCGCTTGAACCTACGGTTCAAGACTCCCTTGGGCATCGCCTGACGGCGACACCTTATTACGGGGGAATTTATTTTTTGCGCTCATCCTCTAGTCCGTCCGGTCTAAATCGGATTTGTTGTGGTTTCACCTGCCCTGTGTCTCCTTTAGGATGTCAAATCAGTCCCTACCGTATCACACGAGGGGAGCTCCCCGGGGTGCTGGGTTGAGGATTTGTCGTCTACCG
>JAAVHD010000045.1:1024-23951 GCA_014799915.1 Oscillibacter sp. | reverse complement strand
CCGCAAGGACCAAAAGCGTCTTTTTCTCTTTTGGACCGTGCACGGCCCGTTTTCTCTTTTTCTTCGCGAAGAAAAAGAGAAAATGGGGGGTGCATTGCCCAGCCATCATCATGGCTGACAGCCTCCTCGCCCGTCAGGGCAGGTAAAGGCCCCCGCCTACGGCGGATAAAACCCCGTCCCGCGCCGAGCGCGAAAATCCCCCCGTCCCCCGCAGGGGGGACCAGAAAGGACCACCCACTATGCCAAAGAAGAAAGCCCCCGACGAGAACAAACCAAAAGTCAATAACCCCAACGTAATGGGATTAAGAGCCGCCGTGGTCGAGCAAGCCATCACCGACACCCTGGAAACCAACTTCATGCCCTATGCCATGTCCGTCATCCTCTCCCGGGCCATCCCGGAGATCGACGGCTTCAAGCCCTCTCACCGGAAGCTCCTCTACACCATGTATAAGATGGGGCTGCTCACCGGGGGGCGGACCAAGTCCGCCAACATTGTGGGCCAGACTATGCGGCTGAACCCACACGGGGATGCGGCGATTTATGATACCATGGTCCGTCTGAGTAAGGGCTATGGGGCGCTGCTCCACCCCTTTGTGGACAGCAAGGGCAACTTCGGTAAAGTTTACTCCCGGGACATGGCCTGGGCCGCCAGCCGGTACACGGAGGCGAAGCTGGCCTCCATCTGTCAGGAGCTGTTCCGGGATCTGGATCAGGACGCGGTGGACTTCGTGGACAACTACGACAACACCATGAAGGAGCCCAGTCTCCTGCCCACCACCTACCCCAATATTCTGGTTTCTGCCAACCAGGGCATCGCTGTTGGTATGGCGAGCCAGCTGTGCGGCTTTAATCTGGGGGAGGTTTGCGACGCTACGGTGGCATACCTGAAAAACCCGGAGTGCGATCTGTCCTCTATTCTGTTGGGGCCTGATTTCCCCACCGGCGGGGAGGTCATCTACGACCAGGCCGCTATGGAGGAGGTTTACCGTACCGGCCGGGGTTCCATCAAGATCCGGGGCAAGTACCGGTATGTAAAGGGCGAGAACGTCGTTGAAATTTATGAGATTCCTTACACCACTACCACTGAGGCCATTATTGATAAGGTGGCGGAGCTTATCAAGTCTGGGAAGCTGAAGGAAATCTCCGACATGCGGGACGAGACGGACCTCAGCGGCTTGAAGCTGGCTATCGATCTGAAACGGGGCGTGGACCCGGAGAAGCTGATGGCCAAGCTCTACAAGACCACCACCTTGCAGGATTCAATCTCCTGCAACTTCAATGTGCTGATTGGCGGGATGCCGAAGGTGATGGGGGTCAGGGAGCTGCTGGATGAGTGGTGCGCGTGGCGCACGGAGTGTGTCCGGCGGCGGGTGTATTTCACTCTGGGGAAGAAAAAGGATAAGCTGCATCTGCTCCGTGGCCTCCAGCGCATCCTGCTGGACATCGACAAGGCCATTAAGATCATCCGGGAGACTGAGGCCGACGCAGACGTGGTGCCCAACCTGATGATCGGTTTTGGTATTGATCAGATTCAGGCGGAGTACGTGGCGGAGATCCGCCTGCGGAACATCAACAAGGAGTATATCCTCAAGCGGACTCAGGAGATCGAGGCCCTGCGGGACGAGATCGACGATCTGGAGGATCTGGTCAACGATCCCCGGCGGGTCAAAAAGGTCATCATCAAGGAGCTGGAGGACGTGAAGAAGAAGTATGCCCAGCCCCGACTGACCGGCATTGTCTATGAGCACGAAATTACTACTTTTGACGAGGCTGAGGAGACTCCGGACTATCCGGTGACCGTGTTCCTCTCCCAGCACGGGTACTTTAAGAAGATCACGCCCCAGTCTCTGCGTATGGCGGACACCCAGAAGTTTAAGGAGGAGGACGGCCTGCGGCAGAGTTTTGAGACTACCAACCGGGCGGAGGTCATGTTCTTCACCAACAAGCAGCAGGTATACAAGTGCCGGCTCTCCGACTTTGACGACACCAAGGCCAGCGTTCTGGGAGACTACCTCCCCAGCAAGCTGGGCATGGATCAGGACGAGACCGTGGTGGGCATGATCTTGCCGGGGGACTACTCCGGGGTGCTGCTGTTCTTCTTTGAAAACGGCAAGGCGGCGCGGGTGGAGCTCTCCGCTTATGCTACCACCTCCAACCGCCGGAAGCTGACGGGGGCCTACAGCGACAAGAGCCCCCTGGCGGCCATGCTGCATCTTAAGGAGGACCGGGAGCTGGCGCTCTATTCCACCGAACCCCGCGCTTTGATTTTCAACACTGCCCTGCTGGCCCCCAAGTCCACACGGACCACTCAGGGGGTACAGGTCATGACGCTGAAACCCAAGTACCATCTCAGCGAGGTCAAACACCTGGAGGACACTGCCATCACCAACCTCCCCCGCTATCGTTGCCGGACCATTCCGGCGGCAGGGGCGCTGCTCAAGGAGGAGGATGGGGACCAGATGCGGCTGCTATAAAAACGGCCCAGCCCCGGGCTTATGCCCGGGGCTGGGCCGCTATTGCAGCGGGAACTCTACGTCCCCGACACGAAGGGATTTCACCTGTGCCAAATCGACCGGGACCGGTAGCTGTCTGTCTTCCAACCACTGGCCTCCCTTCAAATAACCACCGCTCATAGTTCCACAAAAAACTTCTGTGCCATCATGAAGAAGCAGGGATATCGGCATTNCATATATAATATTGTCTGCCTTCCGTGTAAAGATTATATCTGTAGAGGACAATAATAGNGACTATAAAAATTCCCTCTTGCAATTTGAGAAAGAATCGTGTATAATACCNCCAGCGTCATAAAATACCCTCCGCAGGCATTCGTGTTGAGGTTCCGGTCTCGCGCAATGGANGCCTGTGAACCATGTCAGGCGGGGAACCGAGCAGCATTAAGCGGGACGAAATGTGCCGCGAGGGCTCCGGTTCGGAGCGGATGCTTGCGGAGAGTGTTTTATGGCGCTATTGTTTTACCCAAAAANAATAGCGTCTCTGCTTTCATGTGAAAAGAATCTATCCATCGGGAGGTAACCGTATGTATCAGGCGCTGTACCGCAAATGGCGGCCNAAGACCTTCGCGGACGTGGTGGGCCAGGAGCATATCACAGAGACCCTNCGGCGGCAGGTGGCCCANGGCAGGCCCTCCCACGCCTATCTGTTCACCGGCACCCGGGGCACCGGCAAGACTACCTGCGCCAAGATCCTCTCCAAGGCGGTCAACTGCCAGCACCCTGTGGACGGCGATCCCTGCGGCCAGTGTCCCGCCTGCCTGGGCATCGACAACGGCAGCCTCCTGGANGTGCTGGAGCTGGACGCGGCCTCCAACAACGGCGTGGATCAGGTCCGCGCCCTCCGGGATGAGGCGGTCTANTCCCCCGCAAGCGTGAAGTACCGGGTGTACATCGTGGACGAGGTNCACATGCTGACNCCCGCNGCCTTTAACGCCCTGCTGAAGATNCTGGAGGAGCCTCCGGCNCATCTGATNTTTATNCTGGCTACTACGGAGCTGCACAAGGTGCCCGCNACCATNCTCTCCCGGTGCCAGAGGTTCGCCTTTAAGCGTATTCAGCCCAGGGATATCGAGAAACGGCTTGCCTATGTGGCCGNNCAGGAGGGCATCGATCTGGTCCCGGACGCCGCCGCGCTGCTNTCCCGCCTCTCCGACGGGGCCATGCGGGACGCGCTGAGTTTACTGGACCAGTGCGCCGGGGCCGGGGGCACCATCGACAGCGGACGGGTGCTGGACGTGCTGGGCCTGGCGGGGAATTTGCAGACGGCGGAGCTGATGGAGTGCCTGCTGCGCCGGGACGCCCAGGAGGCGCTGATGACCCTGGACAGGCTCTATCAGGGCGGCAAGGATGTGGGGGCGCTGCTCAATGAGCTGTCCGCCCTCACGCGGGATCTTTTGATCCGCATGACCGCTCCCGAGGGCGGCGCGGCACTGCTGTCCGGGGGATATGACGATACCTTGATGGACAGCCTCTCCCAGGGAGTCAGCCCCAACCGGTTGATCTTTATGGCTTCTCAGCTGCAAAGTGCGTCTGCCGCTCTGCCCCTCAGCCCCAACCGCCGCACCGATGCGGAGCTGTNCCTGCTGCGGCTGTGCGACGAGAGTTTGTGCGGCGATGTGACGGCCCTGGCGGCCCGTTTGACACGGCTGGAGGAGAGCGGCATCCCCGCCGCGCCGGTGTCCGCTCCCAGACCACAGGTCCGTCCTCAGGCCAAGCCGGTCCGTAAACCCGCGCCGGCAGCAGAAGATGCCCCACCCTGGGAGGAGGAGCGTCCGCCGCTGCCGGAGGCCCCGCCGGAGGATGCGCCCCCCTGGGACGATCTGCCGCCGGACGACGGCCCGCCGCCTTACGGTGAGCCTGCTGCCCCGGCGCCGGTCCGGGAGACTCCTGTCCGGCGGAAGGTGGGGGTGCCCACGCCTCCGTCCCCGCGGCCGAAAGCGGCCGCTGACTGGGGACTGTGGTCTGAGCTGGTGGAGACGTACAAAAACAGGCTGACGCCTATGTTCTGGTATATGCTGGACGACGCCCACGGCACGCTGGAGGACGGCGCTCTGGTGGTCCGCTGCGGCGANGAGCTGACTCTGGAGAGCCTCAACTGTCCGGAGGTGGTNCAGGTGCTCCGGGAGGTCACGGAGGAGAAGGTGGGCGAACCCGTCACCGTGCGGTTCATGATGGACGACGGCAATGCCCAGCCGGTGGATAAGCTGGAGGAGCTGATCCGGCAGGGCAGCAAATTTGAGGGTTTTACAGTAAAGCCNTAAGGAGNNGANNNGATGGAGCTGGTTATTAAGCGGCTGACNCCGGAGCTGGCGGCAGAATANCTGGACTTTTTTGACCACCGGGCCTTTTCGGACGGTTCGCCGTATTATCCGTGCTACTGCTGTGCGTTTCAGATGACCAAGGGGCAGATCCAGAAGGAANTTTTGGATTGCGACGGCGGGACGGAGACAGTGCGGCTGGCTATGCGGGACTGCGCCCGGAGGATGATCGNTGAGGGACGCCTGCAGGGATATCTGGCCTTTGACGATGGGCTGGCCGTGGGCTGGTGCAACGCCAATGACCGGGTGAACTACGTCCGGACCGGAGAGTTTGATCTGTATGAAGTCCCGGAGGACGAGCCGGTTTTTGATGGCGGAGGCGGAAGGGTCAAATCCATCGTCTGCTTTGAAATNGCCCCNGAATGGCGNGGCCGNGGGATCGCGTCCGCCTTGCTGCGCCGGGTGTGCGATGACGCGGGCAGAGATGGCTATGACGCGGTGGAGGCGTATCCCGTTTTGCGGGAGCGGCGGGAACCGCTGGANTTTACGGGGCCCGTGGGCCTGTATGAAAAGGCGGGCTTTGTCCGGGTGGACCGGCGGGGCGATACGCTTGTGATGCAGAAGAAGCTGAAATAAAGCACCGGGCCGGGGTGACCCCGGCCCGGACTGCGTGTCAAAAAAGTGGCTATGCCACTTTTTTGAGAAAGGGGACCGGGCCGAGTTCGGCCCGCAAAGTACTTTTTCGACGTACACGCCGCCGAAAAAGTGATTAAAATTTATTTTCGCCTGCGGCGAAAACTCCTGCGGAGAGCTTTTTTGACAGTCTGACCGGGCCGGGGATAACCCCGGCCCGGATTTTTTATGCTCTTTTATAATAAGGCATATGAGCGGCTTTCTGGCAGAAATGGCGGAGAGTATGGGAACTTATCTATTCCGCTAGGCGGGAGAATAANTTNGGNAGTCTGTCATCATAATAGTTGATTNCTTTTTCCATACTTTTTTCCAAGTCGATTTCNNCAATAAATCCACCNTGTTCATTTTGCTTTGATAAAANGCATCTNCCNGATGGGTCAAAAGCATANGCTAATGGNATTTCTCCGGNAAAATGAGAACACCCGATAACATATACTTCATTTTCNATCGCCCGNGCCTTTGCTAAGGAAGTCCATTGCTCCAACTGCAATTTNTGATACATTCCCGTTCCGATTATGTTGATCAATAGAACCGGATGATCTAAACACATGATCCTTGCCACCTCTGGGAANTGTATTTCATAGCAGATTGGTNTTCCNATTCTTCCAAATTNNGTNTTTACNCANGTGATTNTTTNCCCAGGCTGTTTCCCTTTTTGCTTTTCTCCTTTNGTNAAAATACATTTCGTATATTCATCAACGATTTTNCCATGATCTATGACCAACGCCTTGTGTTGTCCATTNCTGNTTAAATCCTTAAAACCGGTAATAACATACTTNCCTTTTTCTTTTATAATATCAATTGCTTCTTGCAGGGTATTACTGTCTAAAAAGCCTTCCGGGAAAATATAGAGGTCTGCNTTATCTTGTGATAAGAAAAAATTNAATTCTTGTATGCTNTTNNCTTTTTNGGGGAACCGCTAACAAAACTTTCAAAATCATTTTCTCCGATATCCTTGTAAGGCAAACGAGNCTTTTACATGACGCTCCAGACAGAGANCCCNTTGACGATGCAGTGCAGCAAAATACTNCCCCACAGGCTTCCGGAACGCTCAAANACCCAGGCCATNACCAGTCCCGGNATCATATANTGAANCGNCAGCAGNAAGTAGGAAAAATCCCANCTCACCGCCACATACTGCCAGACNTGCAGGANNGCAAAGAGCAGGCTGCTGACCAGATACGCCGCNNCNCGGCTGGTTTCCCGGAGATTTCCNAAGATATATCCCCGGAAAATCGCCTCCTCAATAACCGGCGCNAGNAATACAACNATCANNATCGTGCTGTAGGGNGCGGCNCCGATCCNGGCNANAATGGCCTGGTCGTTCAGNTTCGTCTGNCTGACGGANANCAGCTTCAACANCCGCCAGANNANCTCGTTCAGCCCATAGAAGGCNATCAGACCAATCCCTACCGAGCTTAACACCGTCCCNNNGTGATCCAGNAAGGCCCTGGCGGNGCGNCCNAGATATCCCCANAAGGCGNTGAGCGTCAGNGCNAANAAAATGTAGTAATANGCCGCGTTCCGTGCGCTGTCGGAGATGGTCGTTTTCAATAGTTTTTGGATGAAATCAAACAGNGGNGCCGCCGTCAGCGGCAGGANCACCAGATACACCGCCAGCAGNACNCCGCCCAGGATCTTTTCCATNCTGGTCATNCCNGTGGAAATGCNCCGCTTCGCCATATCCGGTCCNCCCTTTTTCAANCNATTATTGCAGTTTCTGCTTCAATTCATACAGCAGGCCCATGGCCTCGATGGGAGTCAGCGTATCCGGCTGGGTCCGCCGCAGGCGGTCGATGACCTCNGCCTCCCCTANNGCCTCCATGGACACCTGCTCTGTTTTCGGNGCAGCCAGCAATGGNGCTGTCTTCCCGGACTGGGTCTCCAGATCCTTGAGGATCGTCCGGGCCTTTTTTACCACCGTGTCCGGCAGGCCCGCCAGNTTNGCNACCTCGATGCCGTAGCTCCGGTCCGCCCCGCCGGGGATGATCTTCCGCAGGAAGACAATGTCGTCNCCCCGGCTCTTGATGGCGATGTTGTAGTTCTTTACNCCNGGCAGCTTGTCCTCCAGNTCCGTCAGCTCGTGGTAGTGGGTGGCAAAGAGGGTCTTGGCNCCCAGCTTCTTTTTATCCGCNCAGTGTTCCAGCACCGCCTGGGCGATGCTCATGCCGTCAAAGGTGCTGGTGCCACGGCCNATCTCGTCNAGNATGAGGAGGCTCCTGCTGGTGGCGTGNTTGAGGATGTCCGACACCTCGGTCATCTCCACCATNAAGGTGGACTGNCCNGCGCTCAGGTCGTCGCTGGCCCCGATACGGGTGAAGATCCGGTCCACGATGCCGATCCTGGCCGCCCGGGCGGGGACAAAGGANCCGATCTGNGCCATGAGGGTAATGAGGGCCACCTGCCGCATATAGGTGGACTTGCCCGCCATGTTGGGGCCGGTGATNATGGCGACCCGGTCCTCTTTTTCCCCCATATAGGTNTCNTTGGGGACAAAGAGATTGCTTTTCAGNACCTTNTCNACCACCGGGTGNCGNCCGTCGTGGATNTCGATNACGCCGCTCTCGTCNATNGTGGGGCAGCAGTAGCCGTTNTTAGCGGCCACGGCGGCNAAGGAACACAGCGNGTCCAGCTCNGCCACGATGCCNGCNGTNTCNTGGATGCGGGACATCTGGCNCCCNACCTGCTCACGCAGGNCGGTGAACAGCTCGTACTCCAGCGCCACCACCCGGTCGTTGGCGGTGAGGATGGTGTGCTCCAGGTCCTTCANTTCCTGGGTGATGTACCGNTCNCAGTTGGCAAGGGTCTGCTTGCGGATGTATGTCTCCGGCACCAGGTCGTAGTAGGACTTGCTGACCTCGATGTAGTAGCCGAANACCTTGTTNTAGCCCACCTTGAGGCTCTTGATGCCGGTTTTTTCCTTCTCCCGGGCCTCCACCTCGGCGATGACGCCCTTGCCGCCGCTGAGAATTTCGTGGAGCCGGTCTACCTCCTGATTGTAGCCCTCCCGGATGAACCCGCCCTCCCGGACGGAGAAGGGAGGCTCGTCCACAATGGCCCGGCACAGAAGCTGGTATACATCNTCCAGGGTGTCCAGGCCCCGGCNCAGCTCCCCCAGCCGTCCGGCGGAGAAGGGGGACAATTTTTCTTTCAGATTGGGCAGCTTTTCCANAGCGCCNCGGAGGGACGCCATATCCCGTCCCCCGGCGCTGCCGTAGACCACCCGGCCAATCAGCCGCTCCATGTCGCCGATGCCCTGGAGGGCGAAGATCAGCTCCTCCCGGCCCATGGAATCCTTCACCAGCGCGTCCACGGCGTTCAGCCGCCGGTTGATGGCGGTGACGCTCAGCAGCGGCCGCTCCAGCCAGCTGCGCAGCAGCCGTCCGCCCATGGCGGTTTTCGTCTTATCCAGCACCCACAGCAGGCTNCCCCGCTTCTCCTTGCCCCGCATGGTGGCGGTGAGCTCCAGATTCCGGCGGGTGTTCAGGTCCAGCTCCATGAAGCGGCCCTGCTCGTAATACTCCAATTCGCTGATATGGCTGAGGTCCGTCTTCTGGGTCTCGTACAGATAGCCCAGCAGGCCCCCCAGGGCCATCACGGCGGCGGCATTGGGGATCTGGGAGGCGGCTTCCTTGCCGTACTGCTTCTCCACCAGCTTCACGGCGGCATCCAGCTTGAAGCGGCTGTTTCCGCCCTGCTCCGCGCGGCAGTTGAACTTTTCCTTCAGCAGTTCCAGGAGTTCTTTCTGCCCCCAGGCGCCTTCGTTCAGCAGCGCCTCGGCGGGGGAGAACCGCCCCAGCTCGTTCATTACGTGGTTGACCCGCTCCGCTCCGGTGAAGGAGGTGGCGTGGGTTTTGCCGGTGGTGATGTCGCAGAAGCAGAGTCCCGCTGCGTCATCATCAATATAGATCCCGCAGATGTAGTTGGCCTGATTGCCCTCCAGCATGGCCGCGTCTACCGTGCCGGGGGTGACCACCCGGAGGATATCCCGCTTAACGATGCCCTTGGCGGCGGCAGGGTCCTCCATCTGTTCGCAGATGGCCACCTTGTAGCCCTTGGCAATCAGCCGGGCGATATACCCGTCGCAGGAGTGGTAGGGCACGCCGCACATGGGAGTGCGCTCGTCCTCGGGCTTTCCCCGGTCCCTGGTGGTCAGGGTGAGATCCAGCTCCTGGCTGACCAGCAGGGCGTCCTCGTTGAACATCTCATAGAAATCGCCCAGGCGGAAGAAGAGGATGGCGTCCTTGTTCTCCTCCTTGATTTTCAGATACTGCTGCATCATGGGGGTGGTCTCTGCCGGCATGATCGTCATCCTCTCTTTTTCTGGCGATAAGAAGAAGGGCTGACTGTCCATCAGCCCTTTTCTCTGTACTTTTATTATAGCCCGCCGGGCGGGTTTTGTCAATTCCGGCGCGGGAATGTCCTTTTTGAAATAATGGCTGCTAGGACAAAGCTCCAGCAATTTCACCGACTCATATTGAATTTTCCGGAGGCTTATGATAATATGCAAAGTAGCAAATCGGGATCTGTGAGGTGTACTGAATATGAAGAAACACACTTGGCTGATAGGGCTTATTGTAATGGTGGGATTGTCCGCAGCTTGTTTTTTGTTTTGGAATCAAGCCAATATCGAGCGCACCAAGATGGTAAGTTTGTGTCAGGGCAGTGTGTGTCAATCACTGGAGAATTTCAAAGAATACTCAGTCCAAGGAGACGATTGCCTCTACATATATGGGGTGGCGGAATTTAGGAGCTTTATGAATGCGTATCTCTCTCTAAACGATGATTCAGGCAATCCAGAGTATTTATATTGCAATATTATTTATGGTGAAATGGTACTAAACCCTGAAAAGGTACAGGCAAATATGCAAGGAGTAATAGAAGCCTTAGCGATTTTGGCAGAGGATTACACAGACCCAAACGGCTATATCCGTTTGAACGTGTTAGGGAACCTTTTGCGCTATGATGTGTGATGATAAATTTGATGAACGGAGATAGATATGAGCAATAGAAAAGTGGTTTTATACATTGGTATTAGCCTTGATGGTTATATTGCAACCAAAGATGATTCATTGGAATGGCTATTAAATACACAAGGAAGTGGAGATAACGGTTTTGGTGAATTTTATGACACGGTGGAAACAATAATTATGGGAAGACGAACCTATGATTGGATTATGACACAGGAGAATGGTCAATTCCCTTACATTGGAAAAGAATGTTATGTTTATACCACTCGAGTGATTGATGATACAGAGCATGTGAAATTTACTTCTCAAAGCCCAGAAAATCTTATTGCAGGACTAAAAAAGGAAGGAAAGAAGATTTGGATTGTCGGAGGAAGTCAAATCGTCGATTTGGTCAGAAAGAAAAACCTCATAGATGAATACATGCTAAATATTGCGCCAGTAATTCTTGGAGAGGGAATTCCATTGTTTTGTGGAAGTGAAAGAAAAGACCTTGTTTTTGATAAAGCTAGAACATTTGGGCAGTTTTTAGAGGTTAGCTACCACACAGACAAATAAGGAATTACTCTATCAGACAAATTTCGATTTGATTGATTCCGTTACTTCATATAAGATAACAGTTAATAAGTGCTATAATTTTGTCTCATCAGAATTCTGGTTTATCGGGGAGTTATCCGTTATGGATAGCTCCCCGTCCCGATACTTTGACGAAGAATTATAGGAAATAGCAACCCTAATCTGAAAAAGGAGACGGGAATTGTGGCTTGCGGTTTGGACGTGGGTATGATAAAATCGGGGGCAATAGACAGAAATTTGCAGGAGGGATTTTCGCATGAGTTCTTTGCTTTCATCGACAAGAAATACACGTGCGCTGCCAACGGGCACTATGCGATATATCAGAAGCGACGTGCCGGAGAACCTGACGGATGAGGAAGTTCAATGGTTGCTGGCAAATCAAATTACTACGATTGTAGATTTGCGGTCGGATGAAGAAGTGGTCAGAAAGCCATGCTGTNTGGCGGAGCGGGACGGATTCAGATATTTCCACCTCCCGGTCACAGGCGGCGGTGATACGCCAAAGTCACTGGAACATCTGTATACGGTATACCGGCAGATGATAGACNAGAAAATGGAGGAGATNATTGATACCATCATGAATGCGGAGTCCAATGTGATGTACTTCTGTACGGCGGGCAAAGATCGTACCGGGGTGGTATCAGCGATGATTCTGAAACGGCTTGGGTTCAGCGATGAAGTTATAATTGACGACTACATGAAGTCGAAAGATAATTTGATGGATATGCTTATGGCGTATGTGAGGGTTCATCCTGAAGTCGATATAGAAATTATCATTCCACACAGGGAAAATATGGAGCAATTATTGATGCGAATCAAGGGTTGACGGGAACTCCCGGGCGCTGTTTGCCGTCCAGACGGCAAATGCGCTTGAAAGCCGCGCGAGGTTTGGGATCGTGCTATGGAGAAGATTTTTTCGGCGCGGCTTTTTGGGTGTTCCGCACTCTGCGGAGTGCGGCCAGAGGCTCTGCCTCTGGACTCCGCGGCCTTTGTAAAGGCCGGCGAAACTTTTATGATACCTTCGCTAAAATCTTGATTCGCGGCTATAGCAGGCATCCTCTAAGCAAAAAGATGGACGCGGAGATTTCTCCGCGCCCATCTTTTTATTTGTTTTTGCAATCCACTACGCCCCGCTCGGTGACGAAATAGTCCAGCGTGACATCGTGGGGCTCCATGGGGATGTCGTCCCGCTCCAGCTGGTGGCGGCACAGGAGCATGGTGGGGCATTTGGCCTTCGCCAGATACCGGTCATAGTAGCCGCCGCCGTAGCCCAGGCGCTCGCCTCTGGCGTTGCCGGTGCAGCAGGGGACGATCACCAGGTCCAGTTCCTCCGGTGGCACCACCGGACATACGAGCCGGGGAGCCAGAATGCCGTAGCGCCCGCTGACCAGGTCGCCCATGCCCTCGATCCGGCGGGCCTCCATGACGCCCTTTTCCACACACAGCGGGACCGCCACGCTCTTTCCGTCCCGCATCATGATGTGGATCAGGCGCATGGTGTCGATCTCCCGCTCCGTCCCCACGTAGCAGAAAATGGTCTGGGCCTTGTCGTATGCGTCGGACTGGATCACCCAGCGGCAGATGGCTTCGTCCGCCTCCTTGCAGTAGGTAGGCGAGAGGTTTTTGACCCGCGCGATCACTTCGGCGCGGAGGGTCTGCTTGGTCATAGCGTATCGCTCCTTAGATTTGGAATAAGAGCCTGTTCAGTATCTCAACGTGTATGGATTGACGAACGGATTTTTTGCCAATCAAGGCGTGAAGCCGAAGGAATACTGGCTGTATTTCGAGGCTGAACAACGTAGAGTGGCGGAAAATCCGCCGTCAAGACAGGCGCGGGGAGATGCTGAACAGGCTCTAAAGGGTTGCCTATTTCTTTTTGGCCGCCAGCCGTTGCTCCTTCGTCTTGCAGAAGGTCTCCAGCTGGGGCACCAGGATGGTGGCAATCACCAGGGAGGTGAATCCGCCGTTATAGAGACTGAATCCGCCGTGGATGGCGGGGATGGAGGTCACCAGGAAGTAGTGCATCCCGCCAGCCAGGATGCCGGCCCACCAGCCGTAGTCCCCGGCGATGGGGGTCAGCCCGCTGGCGAAGCAGAGGCCCACCAGGATGGCCTGGGCATTCGTGGGGAACACCCCGCCGAGGAAGGTGGTGGCCGCAAAGGAGAAGGCCACGTAGCCCACCATGATGGGCCAGATATTGCCCGGATGGGACCCCGCTGCGCCGAAGCACACCATGCAGAAGACGATGCCCAGCGTCACGGAATTGAAGGAGCCCTGCACCAGGATATAGTACAGCACGATCATCAGCCCGTACAGGCCGAAGTTCATGATGGCGAGGCCGGGGCCGTATTTGGCGGTGAAATCCGCCTTGTGGCCGGTGTCCTTGAGAAGGTCCAGGTATCCCTTGGCGCTCTTGCCGTTGAGCCACCAGCCCGCGATGACGCACAGGGCGAAGAAGATCACACAGAAGGTGATCACCACGCCGGGGTGGCTGTCGCCCAGGGTTGCCGTGATAGCGGGCACGTCGTGGCCCAGGGTCTTATACAGCACTGCCACCGCAAACAGGCCCAGCAGCACGCCGGGCAGGGCGGCGGAGTACAGGTCGTATCCCTTATGTACGTTGGGGGAGTGGGCCGCCATGGCCGGGGTGAGGAAGCCGATGAGCATCCCCACCACCAGCATCAGCGCCACGCCGGAGAGGGTCACGCCGTGGACCTCCTCGCTGTTGGGGTAGCGCAGCAGCATCTCGCTGGCCAGGGGGCACAGCGCCGTGGCGAACATGGCGATATTCACATACTTGGGGAAGGGCTCCTTTTTTACCAGCGTGTAGATGACCACGCCCAGGAAGAAGGGCCACATGTTCAGGAAGTTGATCCCCCAGAAGGAGAACCCCGTGGTGAGGAAGTAAGCGGCGATGGTGGCTCCGTTGACCACCGCGCCGGGCAGGCACGTCATGGCCGCGCACACCAGTCCCACCAGCCCCACATTCAGGAAGGTGCCGGAGATGCTGCCGATGACAAAGTAGTCCTTGGTCAGCTGGGCCGGGGACATGAGGATCTGGGCCAGGCCCGTCAGCATCTCCCCACGGTCGGGGGCCGCCACCGCGCCGATGATGTACGCCGCGGAGGAGGCTAGCAGGAAGATACGGATAATATTAACGCTGTTCAGAGAGGCGTTTTTCTGGTTTGCCAAAAAGACCGCCCCCAATCATCCAAGGATGCGCTTGGCCGCCTCCACCACGTGCCCGATCAGCACGGAAGTAGTAACGGCGCCCACGCCGCCGGGCACGGGAGTGATAGCCTCGACAATGGGCTCCACCTCCTCGTACACCGCGTCGCCAGCGATGCCGCCCTTGGCCTCATCCCAGTTGATGGACACGTCGATGACGATCTGGCCGGGACGGACATAGTCCTTGGTCAGGCTCTTGAGCACACCGGCGGCAGAGACCAGCACGTCGGCCTCGCGGGTCACGGCGGGTACATCCTTGGTGCGGGTGTGGCAGGTGGTGACGGTGGCGTTCTTGCCCATGAGCATGATGCCCAAGGGCTTGCCGACAACCAGGCTGCGGCCGATGACCACGGCCTTCTTGCCGGTCAGGTCGATGCCGTAGTGGGCCAGGATCTCCATGCAGGCGGCGGGGGTGCAGGGGGCGAAGCCCAGTTCCTTGCCCATGAAGACACCGGCGTTGGAGAGGTCGGTCATGCCGTCCACGTCCTTGCGGGGGTCCAGGCGGTTGCAGATCTCGTCCTGGTCGGCCTTGAGATGCTTGGGCAGGGGGCGGAACAGGAGCACGCCGTGGATCTTGTCGTTGGCGTTGATGTCGTCGATGGTCTTGAGGAGCTCCTCCTTGCTCACGTCCTCGGGGAGAACGAACTTCTCTACCGCCACGCCCAGGGTCTCGGCGCGCTTGGTAGCGCCGCGCTCGTAGCTCAGGTCGTCGGGACGCTCGCCGCAGCGGACGATGGCCAGAGTGGGGTTCACGCCCTTGGCCTTCACGGCCTCGCAGTCGGCGATGATGCGGGCGTTCAGCGCCGCGTTGACTTCTTTTCCTAAAAGCTGTTTAGCCATTGTTTGTTTTCCTTTCAATCTTTAGATAGACGAAAAATCTTCTGTAGGGGCCGATGTCCTCATCGGCCCGCATAGGGCCAGGATCTTCCGTTAGAACGGGCCGATGAGGACATCGGCCCCTACGAAATGCAGATTACTTGAAAAATCCGCCCTTGACGGTCTCGAAAATTTCATCGGCCATGGCGCAGTACTTATCCAGCATCCCCAGGCACTTGGCGTTCATCTCCTCGGCCAGCTCGCGGTTCTGGAGGGTCTTGGTGTTGATGAACACGTTGAGGGACGCGGCTTGCAGCGCGGCCTTGACGCACACTGCGCCGCAGCCCGCGTCGCTGACCGCCAGACGGCTGCCCTTCTCCGCGAAGACCTTGATGGCCTCCAGAGACTCACAGCACAGCTCCATGATCTTCACGGGCACCTTGCAGGCCACGATGGTAGCCTCCTCCAGGATCTTGTCCCGGTCGGGGTTGTCCTTGGGGATGCCGTAGGCCTTGGACAGGGGCTCGAAGCCCAGAGCGTCCAGGGCAATCTGGTCCAGCAGCTCCGCCTGGAGCTTGTCGCACTTGGCCTTCAGGGCGATGATCTCCTCCTCCACGTCGGCATACTTCTTCTTGCCCACGGTGAGGGAGCCCACCATGTTGCCCAGGGCGGTGCCGATGGCGCCCACCAGGGCGGAGGCTCCGCCGCCGCCGGGGACAGGCGCGTTGGAGGCTAATACGGTTACAAATTCAGTACAGCTTGCTTGTGCGAAATCCATAGTCAAACTCCTTTTCTTTGCCGCCTCTGGCGGCAAGGGGTGTTGTTTCTATTCGATAGCCTGGGGTTTCGCCCCCGGACGACGACCTACTTTTGATGCGCGACAAAAGTAGGCAAAAGCGCGCCAGAACCAATGGTTCTGGACTCCTTTATTTATTACGGGGGGTATTTTTTTACGCTACGACCTGTTTGACTGTCCTTTCCCCTTGGTTCCATGGGCCGTCGGTGGGCGAAGCGCTGGCGGTTACGCCCTATCGATAGATCCATATGCCCTATGGGGCGGCTTTTGATTGCATTTTGTAGAATTTTATTCAAAAAACACTAAAACGCCCTGTCCGGTGGGGCCGGGAGGTGTGTCGCCCACCGCTAAAGCCAGCTCCTCTACCTCCTCGCCCCAGAAGGTTTCCGAAAACCGGTCCGCTGGGATATTGAAGTAGAGGTGTGGGTGGCTGTGGGCGGGGAACTCCCGCTCCTCCGCCAAAAGCTCCCGCCAGCTGGAGCCCAGACTGCCGTAGAAACGGACGGGCTGGGTTACATCACGGTCAGTGGGGTTCTCCGTCACCAGCAGGATATTCAGGGACTGCCCCGCTCTGGCGGGGTTCTCCGCGGGTAAAATGGCGTGATACAGGATCATTCTTCGTCCTCCGTCCATCGCTCACATCCGCCGTTCATATCGTCGGACAGGCCCAGCAGGTAGTCGGCAGAGACGTGGTAGTGGCGGCAGATTTTTGCGATATTCTCAGAGGTTGTGGTCCGCTTTCCGCTCTCCATCTCGCTGATATTAGTTTGTCGCGTGCCGATAATGGCGCCTAGGTCTTTCTGCGTTTCATTGTGCAGTTTCCGGATTTCTTGCAGTCTCAGACCAAATAATTCCGTTGAAAACATAAATACCCCTTGACAATATCATGATTTATGGTATAATATATTCTATAAATACCATAAAATGTGATATAATGATGGAGAGGAAATAAAAATGAGCATCCTACACGAAATCTACGGCGGCGGATACGCGCCAAGCGAATCGCTGGAAAAGCTACCAGAGGAACTCAATGACAAATGGTGGACATTTTTTGAAGAAGTTGAAAAAGTCATGGGCTTGGAATTCATAGAACAGCACTGGGACGCTCTTATGGAAGCAGATCTGTACCGGGATTTTGCCAACTTCCGCGAGGGCTTCCGCCTGGGGGTCGCGCTGATGATGGAACTGCGGTGACGCAGAGGCTGTGTAGGGGCGAGCATTGCTCGCCCGCTATCTACCACCTACCACCGCATTGCCGGTTACGCGCAGATGCCCTTTGGTAGCGGGCGAGCAATGCTCGCCCCTACACAGACTGGCGGTCCACGAACCAGCCATCAACCCCGTTACCCATGCAAAGAAAATCCCGGCGGCGGAACCCCGCCGCCGGGATTGCATCAATTATCTTGCTTCGGCTTCGGCTTATACTGATCTTCTCCGGTCTCTATATAAAGGACAAAGTCGTTGATTTCCGTATCTGTCCATCCGGCGGCTCTCAAGCCGATAAGCAGTCTGGCCACTTCCGTCATATTCATCACTTATATCCTTTCTCAGCTTGCGCTAGATAAACCGGGAAAATGTTTCTTAGAACAGGCCGGAAACCTTGCCGGTCTCGGTGTCCACGTCGATCCGGCGGTAAGCGGGATCGGAGCTGGTGCCGGGCATCATGGAGATGGTACCGGCCATGGGGCACAGGAACTTGGCTCCGCCGTACTCCAGGATGTCGCGGATGGGCAGACGCCAGCCCTTGGGCACGCCCTTCCAGCTGGGCTCGTGGCTCAGGGACAGGTGGGTCTTGACCATCATGGTGCAGTAGTCAGCGTACTTGGGATCGCTCTCGAAGCGCTTGGCCTTCTCCAGAGCCAGAGGAGCCCAGTCCACGCCGTCCGCGCCGTAGACTTCCTTGGCGATCATTTCTACGCGCTCGCGCAGAGGCATCTCCAGAGGATAGAGGAACTTGATCTCGTTAGACTCCTTGCAGGCGTCCACAACGGTCTCGGCCAGCTCGATGGCGCCCTCGCCGCCCAGACGCCAGTGGTTGCTCAGCGCGCAGCGGACGCCCTTCTCAGCGCACAGGCGGCGCAGCAGAGCGATCTCGGCCTCGGTGTCGGTGTAGAACTGGTTGATGCAGACCACGGGAACGATGCCGGACTTCTTGATGGTCTCCACATGGTGGAACAGGTTCTCGGTGCCCTTCTCCAGCAGCTCCAGGTTCTCCTTGGTGTACTCCTCGGGCAGAGGACGGCCGGCAACGACGGTGGGGCCGCCGCCGTGCATCTTCAGAGCGCGGATGGTGGCAACCAGCACGGACACGTTGGGGGTCAGGCCGCTGAGGCGGCTCTTGACGTTCCAGAACTTCTCAAAGCCGATGTCGGCAGCGAAGCCGGACTCGGTAACATGGTAATCGAACAGCTTGAGGGCCAGCCGGTCGCCGATGACGGAGGACTGACCGATGGCGATGTTGGCGAAGGGGCCAGCGTGGATCAGCATGGGCTGATGCTCCACGGTGTAGCACATGGTGGGGTTGATGCAGTTGCGCATCCAGGCGGTCATGGCGCCGGCCACTTCCAGATCCTCGGTGGTCACGGGCTCACCCTTGCGGTTGTAGGCCACAACGATCTTGCCGATACGCTCGCGCAGATCCTTCAGGTCCTTGGCAACAGCCAGGATGGCCATCAGCTCGGAACCCACGGCGATGCCGAACTTGGACTCCATCAGGTAGCCGTCCTTGTTGCCGCCCACGCCGATGATGATGTTGCGCAGGCCTTGGGCGCAGAAGTCCATGACCCAGCCCATCTCGACGCGCTTGGGATCAATGTCCAGACGCTTGAGGCCGCGCTTGGCCAGCTGCTCGTCGTCATAGTTGCGCTCGTGCTGCATGCGGGCGTTCAGGGCCACCATGGCCAGGTTGTGGGCGTTCATGATGTCGTTGATGTCGCCGGTGAGGCCCAGAGAGAACTCAGTCATGGGCATCAGCAGCGCGTTGCCGCCGCCGGCGGCAGTGCCCTTGACGTTCATGGTGGGGCCGCCGGAGGGCTGGCGCAGGCAGCCGCCCACGTTCAGGCCCAGCTTGCCCAGGCCTTCCACCAGGCCCAGGGAGACGGTGGACTTACCCTCGCCCAGGGGGGTGGGGGTGATGGCGGTGACTTCGATGAACTTGCCGTCGGGCTTGTCCTTCAGGCGGTTCATGATCTTGATGAAGTCCAGCTTCGGGGTCTTGCCATAGGGGATGATCTCGTCGGGCAGGAGACCCAGCTTCTTCCGGAACTCCTCCACAGGGGGCAGGGTGCGCTCAGCTTCCTCAGCGATCTGCCAATCCTTGTACTCGGTGGGGTCCAGGGTCACCCGCCCGGTCTCGGGGTCAACGTACTTACCATCCTTGAATTCGATTGCCATAGGAATCCTCCTTGTTTCCCGGGATATTTCACCACCCCCGGGAAAAATTTTATTTTGACGCCGCGCTTCCATACATCCGCTACCCCGGCGTCAATCACGAAAATCATTTCCGCGGCCCCGCCGCGGGGAAAAGCGGGGCAATATCCATCATGCCCCATGCTATGTGAAAATTGTAGCAAACTACGGAGATTTTTACAAGAGTCAAGAATGACAAACTTTTCACAATATGCTTGTGCAAGTTTTACAGCGGGGGAAAACTTTTCTGCCGCGCTCCGCTATTCCGGGATGGTATAGCCGCAGTTTGTCCGGTTGAAATAGGAGATCAGCCGGGCGGGATGATAGAAGCACTCGTAAGTTGCGTCCAGACNGAAATGGTCGTAGACGCAGCCGTACAGNTCGTTTCCAAAGCTGTAGATCGCCGTCTGGTCCAGAGGCNTTTCACCGTAGAGGTAAGGATTCATCCAGTAATCCGACTGCTGCCGCTCCACTTCTTCCTCGGTGAGCGTTCCGNCTTTGATCTGGCGCACGGTGTCGCANAAAAGTTGGAAATGTTCTGCAAAGTGCTGGTTCAATACGGGAACAGACGGGATGCAGAGGTTGGGTTCATGCTCCGGTTCCAGCCGCCTGGAAATCACACCCTCGGCGTTATTGCAGAATTTTATCGCCAGNCCCTCCCAGGCGAANCCGATNATGTAGCGCTCCAGCAGGCTGAATCCGCTGTAAAAACCGTCGGTATCCCCCGCNATTTTGAACGCCTGCATATGGTGCATCTCATGGAGGACGGTCCGGGGCAGGTCCTCCAGAGAGCAGTATTCCTCTACGCCGAACAGATCCAGATGGAAGGCTTCCCCGTAGGGGTAGCCGAAGGAGCGGCCAAAGCTGAGAGTGGAAACAACTGCCGGGTTCGGGATCATTGCTGTCCCCTTGGGAAACATCGCAGTTAGTTTTTGCTGCATATCNGCCAGAAAAGCGTCCGTGAAAAATGCTTTCAGGCGTTCATACCGGTCATAATACTTCTGCGGATCGTTGATGCAGTCCAGCCATTGGCGGTGCTTCTCCCGCAGATGGTTTTTCCGGTGNNTATCGCTGAGATCGGGGATATTGTCAGGGGTAATGGTATTCAGACGGGAGAAGTAGTCGATGAGGTGATCNGTTGAAGAGATTTCATAGCGGCCCAGCTCAAANCNNTAGTCCNCATGGTCAAAAATCCTGCGAACGGCCTCCCTGTCTCCCGGATGGGAGCGCAGNCCGGACACATATTCCAGCATGAGGGGAATGCTCGACATCCGCAATTCCATTTTGTTATTCCTCTCNGTTTTGGAAGCAGACGCGGACCTCGCCGCTCATATACAGCGAACCCAGTGCGCAGGCTACGCCGTTGACGCCTTCGGCCTCGATGGCNCGGGCCACGCCNTCCGCCACGCTNNNGCANGGNGTNGCCTTNGCGCCCANGGCTTCNATCCGGCGGGCCAGCTCGTCCGCCGCCATGGCCCGGGGATTGTCGGGCCGGACGGTGAAGAACTCAGAGGCCAGGGGTACGATCAGGCCCAGGATGGATTCCACNTCCTTGTCCGCCATGACGCCGGTGACNAAGGTGATCTTCTTNCCGGGGAACAGGCGCTNGAGGCTCTCNGCCGTGGCNTTGATNCCGTGGGGNTTGTGNCCGCCNTCCACGATGAACACCGGGTCNCGGCGCAGCACCTCAAACCGGGCNGGCCAGCGGGTGGNGGCCATGCCNTGCCGGACGGCCTCGTCGGGGATTTTCCANCCCCGCTCCCGCAGGACGGAAACCGTNTCCAGCACGACGGCGGCATTGTTCATCTGNTAGCTGCCNACCAGGGGGATGCGCATGTCCTTCCAATCNCCGTAAGAAAAGCTCTGGCCGTCCAGGTCNAACGTGCCGGGNATGATTTTGGAAAAATCGGGCTGGCGCAGGGANGCGCCCTTCTCCCGGCAGACNNNCTCGAACACCGGGTCTGCGTCCGGGTTGCCGCCGTAGCTGACCACAGCNCCGCCGGATTTGATGATCCCGGCCTTGGCGCGGGCGATGTCCGCCATGGTGGGGCCCAGCTCGTTCACATGGTCTAAGCCCATAGCGGCGATGACTGCCGCNTCGGGGGTGTCAATGACGTTGGTGGAGTCCAACTCNCCGCCCATGCCGACTTCCAGNACNACNATNTCGCACTTCTCCCGATGGAAGTACTCCATCGCCAGAGCNGTNATCAGCTCGAACTCCGTGGGGGAGTCCTCCATNGCGTCGGCNTAGGGGCTGATGTGTTCGGTGAGCGCCGCCAGAACGTCNTCGGGNATCTGCTGGCCGTTGACCTGCATCCGCTCNTTGAAGCGGTTGATAAAGGGGGAGGTGTAGAGGCCCACCCGGTATCCGGCCTTCTCCAGAATGGAGGCNAGCATGGCGGCGGTGGANCCCTTGCCGTTGGTCCCGGCGATGTGGATGAATTTCAGATGCTTCTCCGGGTTGCCCAGCTTTGCCAGCAGCTCCTGGGTGCGTTCCAAGCCCAGCTTGCTGCCCACCCAGTGGACGGAGTGGATATATTTGAGTGCTTCTTCGTAGGTCATGTCGATTTTACCTGATTTCTGTATTTATAAGCATTTTTTGTTATGCACGGGAGACCATGCGGCGTACCACGGGTCTGTATACGGCGCGGTGTACTATTGTTACCATCGCCACNTTTACCGCAATCGTCCAGGGCTTGGNNCCCAGGCGGGTGAGCAGATTAGTCCAGATCAGGACCTGGAATGCNGTNGTGTTGCCCGCGACCATGATACTGTAGAGTGTGGAACCCACCAGACCCACGACAAAAGCGTTCAGCAAACCGGTCAGCAGCGCGGTCACNGAAACTTTCCAGAGNCAGCGGGAGTCACCCAGGCCTTCTTTGATNAAATACCGGNCGCAGAGGCCAGCCACGACACCTTCCATAATGGGGTTAAGGGCCAGCGGCGGGAACCAGGTCATGCCNCTGAGGATCGTACCGAGGGTATCAGCGATAAAGCCCACCAGGCCNCCGCAGAGGGGACCCATCCAGAGNCCNGCCANNACNACNGGGATNCTNTCAAAGCTGATNCGCAGGGTGTCGCTGACCTGGATGCCCAGGAAGCGGGCCAGAATGATCTGCATGGCGCACAGTACGGCCATCATGACCAGGTTCTGGGTNGAAAANGTCTTCTTGAGGGATGATTTCTGATTCGGGTTACGCTCCATTTGCGTGTTCCTCCTTAAAATTCCGCCTTTTTCAGGCTGTTTTAGGAGGTAAAGTTGAGCTGCCCCAGGGGCCGAAACAAAACATGCCAATCCAANCCGAAGAAACGGCCAAGATTGGCATGGATACATCCCGGAAAATAGNCGCAGCTGCGCCTCTCTGGTCTTCAGCGTGACCAGCTGCCCCCGGGGACCGTCATTGCCACCCGGGGCCGTCATTGGGCTGATGCCCAACGACCGGCCCGGCAGACNATATGGTCTGCCTGCCAACGACCGTCCCGGCGGCGCGAAGCGCCGCCTGGTAGCGGATGCAGCATACCATCGTAGGTCCTATTTCACGGGGACCTTTCGTGCAAGGGCAACTTCCCAGCCGCTTGCCACTTTACGCGATATGACTTACTCTACCAATCCTATTTACTTTTTGCCGCCGGGACCCTCACCCCGGAGACAGGCTGATTATACACCATGCG
>JAAVHD010000045.1:0-1018 GCA_014799915.1 Oscillibacter sp. | reverse complement strand
GATTGCAATATNNTTCACAAAGNNATCTGGNAAAATTTNNNCNNNCGAAGCTCCGGCNCCNATNTTNTTCATNCGGTTCANGACGATATCNCCNACATTTGCCAGATCNTCCGCNGTAAANGCGTAGCGGAAGTTATCGGAGAANAGNATCTGGGCGTTGGGCGGGAACTCGTCGTCGCCCACCCAGAGGAGGAACTGNATGGTCAGGCCCTCCATCAGCTCCAGCTCCCAGCCGCAGTCGCTGCGGCTCAGGNGTTTGGCGGGGAGNTTTTCCATNANNTTNTTCAGCAGNTCCGGTTTGCTCCCNTAGGAGAAGGCGAAGCGNTTGATGCACCGNCCGGTNAACTGCTGNAGNTAGACNTCNCCCCANGGNAANTCCCGGTAGGTNANATACTGNCCTCCNGGGGCTGGGCCTTCCGCCCGTCCAGAAGGTATCTTAAAAAGAGGATTTTTTCCGCGTTGGTCAGGGGGGAGGGGCCTACGATCATATAATCCGGGTGGGAGACCAGGAACTGCTCCCCCAGGAGATTCGTGGTGATGGTGCGGGCGTCCCCGTCGTAGGGGAGGCCGCACCGTGCGGCCATCTCGGCGGGGTCGCTTTCTTTATATTTTTCCAGGTAGAACTCCAAGGGTTTTTCTTCCTTGTTATTTACGACATCCATGGCAGTGATTTTCGCGCCTTGCGGGCGCGAACGCTCCTTGTTTCTTATCTTAGTTTTGTCGCCGCGCCGGCGACGGGGCCTTCTTTTCGCACGAGCGAAAAGAAGCAAAAGCTCGCTTAGGAAACTACGTTTCCTAAGAACCTTCCTGAATTACGGGGGAGTTTATTTACGCTACGACGTAACGGGTTTGATTCTACCGGAGTGCTTACCCACATGCTCGATGCCTACGCCTACCCGTTCGCCCTAATGTAGATACAGCAGAATCTGCTTCTATTCCTACTACCTGGCCACCGCCAGGGAATGATTTTATGCACCATCCATATTTACGCACAATCCTTGTAGGGGCGCACACTGTG
>JAAVHD010000044.1 GCA_014799915.1 Oscillibacter sp. | reverse complement strand
TAAACCGTAGGTTTAAGCGACTTTTTGCCTTCTTTTTGTTCGCACAAAAAGAAGGCGCGGGGTCCGGGGCCGCGCAGGTCCCGGGCTGAAGGGCAGAAGAATCTGCCGTTTGCCGCCCGCAGGGCGGCAAAAATCAAATTGATAAATAGAGGACTTCCCCTATGTTAATAGAAACCCTGACCGCCTATCAGAAGCGTGACCCCGCCGCACGGGGAAAATTGGAAATTTTCCTCCTGTACGCCGGCGTCCACGCCACCATTTACTATAGGATCGCCCACTGGCTCCACCGCCATCAGCTCTGTTTCCTCGCCCGATGTATCTCCCAGTGGGCCCGGTTCTGGACCGGGATCGAGATCCACCCCGGCGCTACCATCGGGAGAAGATTAGTCATCGACCACGGTACGGGCATCGTTATCGGTGAAACCACCGAGATTGGGGATGACGTACTGCTTTATCAAGGTGTTACTCTGGGCGGCACCGGAAAAGACATCGGAAAGCGCCACCCTACTCTTGGGAATAATGTGATGGTGGGTTCCGGTGCCCGCGTTCTGGGGCCTATCACTATCCACAACAATGCCCGTATCGCCGCCGGTGCGGTGGTACTCCAGGACGTCCCTGCCAACGCCACCGCCGTGGGCGTGCCCGCCCAGATCGTCCGGGTCAACGGCGAAAAAGTCCGCCGCTACGCCGATGAGGTGGACCAGACCAACGTCATCAACCCCACCCTGCAAAAAATCGAGGCTCTGACTAAGCGGGTGGAGGAGCTGGAGAAACAACTGGAAGAAGCTGAAAAAACATCCAATTAAAAGGAGAATAAAATATGTACCTCTATAATTCCGCAACCCGCCGCAAGGAGGAGTTTGTCCCCAACCACCCCGACATCGTGAAGATGTATACCTGCGGCCCCACCGTCTATGACTTTGCCCATATCGGCAACCTGCGCTGCTACCTCATGGAGGACGTGCTGGAGAAATTCCTGCGCTTCGAGGGCTACAACGTCAAGCGCGTCATGAACATCACCGACGTGGGCCACCTCTCCAGCGACGCAGACACCGGCGAGGATAAGATGCTCAAGGGCGCAAAGCGGGAGAACAAGTCCATTATGGACATCGCCCACTTCTACACGGATGCCTTTTTCGCCGACTGCGCCAAGCTGAACATCAAGCGTCCCGACGTTGTGGAGCCCGCTACCAACTGCATCCCCGAGTATATTCAGCTTATTACCAAGCTGCTGGATACCGGCTACGCCTATCCTGCCGGAGGCAACATCTACTTCGATACCAGCAAACTGGAGCGCTACTATGTCTTCAATGACCACGATGCCGAAGATCTGGCCGTAGGCGTCCGGGAGGGCGTGGAGGAGGACGAAAACAAGCGGAACAAGAGTGACTTCGTCCTCTGGTTCACCCAGTCCAAGTTTGAGGACCAGGCCCTTAAATGGGATTCCCCCTGGGGCGTGGGCTATCCCGGCTGGCACATCGAGTGCTCCGCCATTTCCATGAAGCATCTGGGCGAGGACCTGGACATCCACTGCGGCGGCATTGACAACGCTTTCCCCCACCACACCAACGAAATTGCCCAGAGCGAGGCATATCTGGGCCATAAATGGTGCAACTGGTGGATGCATGTCCTGCACCTGAATACGCCCACGGGAAAAATGAGCAAGAGCAAGGGTGAGCGTCTCACCCTTTCCCTCGTGGAAGAAAAGGGCTATGATCCTCTGGCCTACCGCCTGTTCTGCCTCCAGAGCCACTACCGCAAAAGTCTGGTATTCTCCTGGGAGAACCTGGACAACGCCCAGGGGGCGTATAACAAGCTGATTGCCCGCGTCGCCGCACTGAAACCCAGTGACGGAGAGGTTGACCAGGAGGTCTTCGATGCTCAGAAGGAAAAATTCCGCAAGGCCATGGGCAACGATCTGAACACCTCCCTTGGCGTGACCGCACTGTATGACGCACTGAAAGTCCAGGCCAGTGACGTCACCAAGCTGGCCCTGCTGGCGGATTTTGATCAGGTGCTGGGACTGAGCCTTCTGGAGAAGGCTGCTGTCAAGCGGGAGGCGGATGCCAAGGTAAAAGCCTCCGCCGCATCCACCGGCGGCATCGTTATCACCGGCGAGGGCGATCCCGCCATTGACGCGCTGGTCCTCCAGCGGGCTGAGGCCAAGAAGGCAAAGAATTTTGCTGAGGCCGACCGCATCCGCGATGAGCTGAAAGCACAGGGTGTCGAAGTCGTGGACACCAAGGACGGCGCGAGCTGGAAACGGGTATAAAACAGAAAACCGCCTGACCTGCAAAGGTTGGGCGGTTCCTCTTGCAATTCTCTCCGAAACGGCCTACAATAGAAGCAGAAAAACATAGCGGATGGAGATGCAGTATGGCAGAACAGAGAAAAAATGACTTTTCCCAGGGCAGTATAGCAAAAAACATCCTGTCCCTGGCGATCCCTTTGACGGTGGCGCAGCTGACGGTGGTGCTTTACAACGTAGTGGACCGGGCTTTCATCGGCCACATTGACACCATCGGGCGGGACGCCTTCACCGGCATCGGACTGGTCATGCCGGCCACGTACATCATTACTGCCTTTGCCAACCTCTGCGGCACTGGCGGCGCACCGCTGTTTTCCATCGCCCGGGGCCGTGGGGACGATAAGCAGGCATCCCGGATCATGGGGGTCAGCTTTACCCTTCTGCTTTTGCTGGGCGCGGGACTGACGGTGATCTTTTACCTGTTTCAGACGCCTTTCCTCTACTTGGTCGGCGGCAGCGACAGTACGGTGGTCCATGCCCGGAACTATCTGCAAATCTACCTTATCGGGGTGATCCCGGTGATGATAAGCCTGGGTATGAATCCCTTTATCAATGCTCAGGGATTTGGCAAGGTGGGCATGATGACCACTCTCCTCGGCGCGGTCATCAACCTGATTTTGGACCCGGTGCTGATTTTCGGGCTGCACATGGGCGTACAGGGCGCGGCGCTGGCTACGGTGATCGCACAGGCCTGTTCTGCGGTGTGGGTGCTGGCGTTTCTGACGGGTAAAAAGGCGGTGCTGCAGCTGGAACGGGCCAGCCTGGGGCTGGAGCTTCCCATCCTCAAGCGCATCTGCGGCCTGGGGTTGACCGGGTTTACTTTCTCTGTCACCAACAGTCTGGTCCAGGCGCTGGGCAACGCCCAGCTCCAGGCCTATGGCACGGCCTCCGGCAGCGGCGACCTCTACGTGGCGGCTATGACGGCCATCGTCTCTATTCGGGAGATCGTGGTTCAGCCCGTTCGGGGGCTGACGCAAGGGGCCCAGCCGGTGATGGGCTATAACTACGGCGCGGGGAAGTACAGCCGGGTCCGGGAGAGCATCAAGTTTATTACACTGACCTGTCTGGGGTACAACTTTGTGATCTGGGTCCTGCTGCTGGCGTTCCCAAGGGTATTTATCCTGTTGTTCAACGATGACCCCGCCCTGCTGGAGGTGGGCGTGAGCACCATGCGCACCTATTTTGCCGCCTATGTCATGATGAATTTCCAATTTATCGGACAAAATACCTTTGTGGCCCTGGGACGGGCGAAGAACGCGGTGTTTTTCTCCCTGTTCCGCAAGGTGATCCTGGTGGTGCCCCTGATGCTGCTCCTGCCCCGTCTGTGGGGGCTGGGGGCCTACGGCGTATTCGCTTCCGAGCCGGTCAGTGACCTGATTGGAGGCTCGGCCTGCTACATCACTATGATGTGTACCGTCTGGCGGGACATGAAGCGGCCGGACGAGGCGTAGGCAGACATACTTTTCTTTGAAACCACTCGCCGCCCTACGGGCGGCTTGGGCTGCTAGTGCCCACAAAGTGGGCACTGCACGGAAAAGTATCAAAAGAAACTTTTGCCGCGAAACTGTGTTTCGCTTTTGGACTGATAAGGGAGGTTATTACATGGACTTCAATTTAGACGAGATCTCGGTACAGGCATCCGTAGCGGCCACAGAGCTGCTGGCGGTCGCGAATCTGAAACCCGGCGATATATTTGTCGTCGGGTGCTCCTCCTCGGAGATCGTAGGGGGACACATCGGCAAGGCGTCCAGTCTGGAGGCCGCACAGGCGGTTTTTGATGGGATATATCCTCTGCTGGAGGAAAAGGGCGTGTACCTCGCCGCCCAGTGCTGTGAGCATCTGAACCGGGCGCTGATCATCGAGGCGGACTGCGCAGAGAAGTACGGCTATGACCCCGTCAGCGTCCGTCCTCAGCCCAAGGCGGGTGGGTCTTTTGCGACGACTGCCTGGGAGCGCTTCCGGCATCCGGTGGCTGTGGAGCAGATCCGTGCCCACGCTGGGCTGGACATCGGCGGGACGCTCATTGGGATGCACCTGCGTCCGGTGGCGGTGCCGGTGCGGCTGAGTCTGGATCACATCGGACAGGCCCTCCTGCTCTGTGCCCGCACGCGGCCTAAGTTCATCGGCGGCAGTCGGGCGGTCTATGAGGGAGAGGTCAGGTAGGCGGCTTTTATAAGAATACCGGACTTGGGGCAATGATCCCAGGTCCGGTAATTTTTATACGATTCCTTGGCGCACTGTCGTTACCTCAATCGTGCATTGCAAATTTCACAAGGAAAGCTTGCTGGACAGTTTTCTTCCAACCTGTCATACTAAAGACACCGGTAAATGAGACGGACGTGCGTCTGATGATAAAATGGATCGGAGGAACGCTTATGAAGCTGACCATTGGAGAAAAGATCTCCCTGCTGCGGAAGGAAAAGAACATCACCCAGACGGAATTAGCAGAATACCTCTCTCTGGCTCCCCAGGCTATTTCCAGATGGGAGGTAGGAAACGGGGCGCCGGAAATTACGCTGCTGCCCAGGATCGCGGCCTTCTTCGGCGTGAGCATCGACGAATTGTTTGGCGTGACGGACCTGGAGCGGGCGGAGGACCTGGTATGCAAATACTCCGTCCTGCGGGACGACCGCTCCTTCCAGGAGGCCATGGAGTGTCTGAACTCCCAGCTCCAGACCATCGACGCCGCCCGCAAAAACGGCGGGGCGGCTGACGCGGAGCTGGAGGCGGAACGGGACCAGCTGGAAGCGGAGAAGCTGCACATGTGGATTCAGCAGGGCCGGGAAGCCTTCAAGCGGGCTTACGCCATCGCGGATTCCTTCGTGGAGAAAACGGAGGGAAAGCCGGATCATCCGTGGTATCTGCGCATGAGATTGCAGAGAAACCAGCTNTCCATCCCGATGGGNAANGGGCGCGAGGCTCTGGCNGCGTGCAAAAAGGATTTTGAGGAAAANCCCGGTGAAACGACCCTGCANTTGTATCTCAGNCTGCTGGANNATCTGGAGCGNTATGAGGATATCCTCTCTATTCAGGAGACGGAAAGCCTAGTCCGGGAGATCATCCTTCCGCCTTCACAGAAGAATCTGAACGTCTGGTGGCTGNTGATCCATGCCGCNGCTGAGACGGNCAGGACNGATTTTGTGGAGGANCANATGCCGCCGGTNCTNGAGGTCTGTACCGAACAGGATGAGTTTGAGNTCCTTATGAGTCTGCTTGGCNTNTACCGGAGAGAGAACCAGGAGGAGAAGCTGGCGGCAATCAAAAANCNGCTGTANGNCCTGCTGCCGGGGCAGCCGATGAACCGGTATTTTCTGGAGAAGGCCAAGGCCACAATTGAGCAGAGCTGAAACATCTTTCCATAAAGAAGCAGGAGCTTGCGGGGTCTCTTTCCGCAAGCTCCTGCTTTTCTCTCTCCTACAGAATAATACAGATCAGTCCNCCGCTGCCCTCGTTGACNATCCTTTGCAGCGTCTCCTGGAANTTNAGCCGGGCGTCCATGGGCATCCGGTACAGCTTNGCCTGCAAGTCCTCGTTGACCAGCTCGTGGAAGCTGCGNCCGAAGATATTGCTCTCCCAGATCTGGGTGGGGTCGCCGCTGAATTTCTCCATGAGGTAGTTCACCATGTCCTCGCTCTGCTTCTCGTTGCCCACGATGGGGGACACGGTGGACTCGATGTCCACCTTGAACATGTGGACAGACGGCGCGCTGGCCTTCAGCTTCACGCCNTAGCGCCCNCCCTGCCGCATGATCTCCGGCTCCTCCAGCAGCAGCTCATCCATGGTGGGCATCACNATGCCGTAGCCGGTCTCGTAGACGTTGGTCAGGGCGTCGGACACCTTGTCGAATTTCGCCTTNACCCCNGCCAGCTGGGTCAGCAGCTCCATCANNTCCCCGTCGTCCGACACGGTAAAGCCGGACTGGGTGGACAGCGTCTCGTAGAACAGCGACCTGGGCANTTGCAGCTCCGCCGAGGCCACGCCCTTCCCCAGNTCGATGGACATCACCCGGCTCAGGGAGATATTTTCCTGCTCCCCCATNTCCCTGACCACCGTTTCCACGTCCCGGATGTGGGCCATTTTNCNGCCNCCGGTGCGGACTACGTCGTACACNGCCGACTGGATGGGGTGNCCCACCGGCAGCGCNTCCACCCACGCGGGCAGGAAGAACCGCAGCTCCCGCAGGGGGAACTCATACANAATGGACTTGATGATGTACGTGATGGCCTCCTCCGTCAGCTCCAGGCAGTTCACCGGCAGGCACTGNACGCCGAAGCGGCTGGCAATNTCCCGGCTGATGCTGACGGCCCGGCTCCCCCGNGGGTCGGNGGAGTTGAGCAGCACCACGAAGGGCTTGCCCAGCTCCTGCAATTCCGTGATGACCCGNTCCTCCGCCTCCAGGTAGTCCTCCCGGGGGATGTCGGTGACGGAGCCGTCGGTGGTGATGACNANGCCCACGGTGGANTGCTCCTGGATGACCTTNCGGGTGCCGATCTCGGCNGCCTCCGCCATGGGGATCTCGTGGTCCATCCAGGGGGTCATGACCATCCTGGGCTCCCCGTCCTCNAACTGGCCCATGGCCCCCGGGACCATGTAGCCCACGCTGTCAATGAGCCGCACCGCGAAGGAGGCCCCGCCCTCCAGGGTGATNTCCACGGCCTCCTCGGGGACGAACTTGGGCTCCGCCGTCATGATGGTCCGGCCGCTGCCGGACTGGGGCAGCTCGTCGATGGCCCGCTCCCGGCGGTAGACGTTGTCGATGTTGGGGATGACGCANGTCTCCATNAAGCGCTTGATAAAGGTGGACTTTCCCGTCCTGACCGGCCCCAGCACCCCCACGAACAGGGAACCGCCGGTGCGTGTGGCAATATCCTGGTAGAGATCCGAATTTGTCATAGTTACCTCCCATGCGCCGCCGGCGCATTTTTGTAAAACCTCCGTGCGCGGGAGGTTTCCGTTCTGCTACTGTAACTGTATGAGAGCCTGACCGGAAATATGCAAAAAAGCCGGTCTATCTCTTTTGAGATAGACCGGCTTNTGCCGCGGGCTTACNTGTCTTCCATGTATTCGCTGTANCGCTCTTTCCNGCTCTCTTCCAGCCAGTACGCCGAGCCGTCCCTGTGCCGCCCCAGGAACTTGTACTCAAACAGTTCTCGCCGGATCATCTCCACGTCGTTGAATAGAATGGAGTNTTTNATNANCTCGTTCACTTCTTTTTCCGTGTACGTCCGGCCAGCTTCAAACTGCTGCGCTATCTTCAGCAGNGCNANNATCCTCATGGGACGCTTCTGGGGGTATTGGGTCAGCTTNCCCTCAGTCTCATAATACCGCCGCAATTTTTCCCGATATGCTGCCACTTCTTTTTCCATAAGATGTTCCTCCTGTCCGTCTGCCGCTTGCTTCGTTCTATAAATCTTTTGCTACCAGGATATANTCCTCATNCCGNGANACCTCCCGAAATCCGGATCGCAGAAAGAGCGATACCGACGGGTTGTCGATGGCGATGTTNTCATAGAGGCGGTCCACGCCGTTGGCCCTGGCGGCCTCGCAGAGCAGGGCCAGNCCTTGNCNNCCGTANCCNCTGCCNCGGCAGGCGGCGGTGACGATCACGTCGCAGATATATCCGTTCAGNTCCCCGTCCAGGTGGNAGGCGGCCTCCCCNACGAAAGCGTCCGCCTNGGNATCGTACAAATAGCGGTAGAACCGCTCNCCNGAATCATNCTCNACCCACCGGGCNTACCAGTCCGCCCAGCGCTCCCTGGGGAAGTCGATCGTCCCGCCATAGGCGTGGTTATAGGCCATGGTNGCCGGATCGGCCANAAATTNCTGCCGGAAGGACANCTCCTCCAGGCTNGGACGGTNCAGTGTGATNGNTGNCATATGGCTTGTCCTCCNTGCGCNGCTGTTGGTTTCNNCGGGTGGGCCTATCATANCGGATTTCTTATGATTTGTCAATCTTCNGCGGTTTCTGNGCGGGGAANTCNNTTTTNCGATGAACTATCTGAAATTTTGAAGAATCCGTGTAGGGGCGNNNATTNNNCGCCCGCTTCTAANGGGCANAACCGCACTGACTATACCTCGCATATGCCCTTNNGNNTGCGGGCGNNCAATGNNCGCCCCTACANAGATNCATCNANTCTTCAGNNNCTNCNNNGCAAAATNGATNTCCGTGATTCCGGAAAAGAGCCGGAGACNCCATGTCTCCGGCTCTTTCANGNTTATCTCGCNCTTGGGATCAGCAGCAGCCGNTCCGGCGTGATCTGGCTCTCGTCCGACAGCTCGTTGACGGACAGGATCCCCTCTCTGGTGGCCCGGTACTGCTTCGCCACGGCCCACAGGGTTTCTCCCTCCCCCATTTTCCGCAGGATCAGGGACGGCGCGGGNTCCCGGTCCTGGGGCTCCTCCGTCGCCTCGCCGCCGCTGACGCACAGATAGCGCCGCCGCCGGGTGGTGCATACCTCGCACTCCACGGTGAAGCGCAGCTCCACGCCCTCGGGNGTGATATTGACGATCACATCNCCCCGGCAGAACGCATTGGCCTGGCAGTCCAGACCGTCTGTCCTCCAGATCATCCGGAANNGACACCGTGAANTCNCGCCGGACGCTGCCCAGNNCGTCGCTCTCGTCCATGTACAGGCACCGGGCCCAGACGGGGACCTTCCACTCCCCGCCCTCCAGCCGGGCTCCGCCGCAGTTGATCTCCGTATCCACCACNGAGCGCACCGCCGTGCCGGTCTCCAGCAGCTCCCGNACGTTCTGCCGCCGGACATTCTGCTGGCTGTCCTCGCCGATCTCCAGCTCCTCNGTCTGGCAGGTNACGGCGGCGGCGGTGCCGTAGAGGTCCGCGATAAAGCCGATCTCCAGCTGCTTCCACACGGTGACCCGGGTGCANAGGGAGACGGTCAGNGTCAGCGTACANACGTCGTCCGGGGCTCCCTCGCTGCCCGTNTGGCAGTCCAGGCTCAGAAGGCGGTAGNCCGCNTCGCTCTCGCAGTCCTCGTCGAAGCCATTGCCCTCCAGGATCTGGGAGAANGGCAGCTCCTGCTGGAGCAGGCCCAGCCGTCCGCCGCTCTCCCGGTACAGGATGGACGCGGACAGNAANCCNTTGACNACCAGCTTGNTGCCGATGAGCTTACTGTCCGATCCACGCACTTCCACNCGGGTGGACAGGATTTCCTCCGCGCCGCCCCGGCCGGGGGACAGGGGCAGCTCCTCGGAGAAGGTGAATTCCTTCTCCCGNACCCCCGCCGCCACCCGGGTCTGCTTCTGCTCCCGGAGCAGCTCGATACCGCCGCCCTCGTCCACTCCGGTGCAGACGGACATGGACACATGGCGGCAGACCGCGGGATACAGCACCAGATTTGCCCGGGTCAGCACCTTTCTGGGGTTCAGAATGCGGGTGTCAATGCTCCTGAGNTCCCCGCAGATATCCAGGTTCTCGCCGTCNCCCTGCCCCTCTCCGTAGCACTGGAAGGGGAGCTGGAAGTGCAGGGAGCGGAGCCCCTCCTCCTTCTCCGGTATGTACAGCACCGACACCTCCACATTGCCGCTGGCGCAGAAACGGCCGTCCCCGGTCATCTCCCGNCCGGTGAGNCACACGGTGCCGGTGGTATCCACGATGCGGGCNATGTCCCCGCAGCTGTCCGGCACGATGTTCTCCCGCATGGTCTCGCAGGGAAAGGGAGCGAAGCGGAGCGTCTCATAGTATTCGTGGTCGGCTTTTTGTAATTTCAGTTCCATATTCGGCGTCCTCCTTTGGCATATGGCGGCCTTGNTTGCTCCAATGTATGCNGNGGACGCCCCCTTTTATTCCTTCATTTTGAAAATCCGCTTCAAAATGCCGTTCAGAAATTTCGGGGACTTCACCACAACGATCTTCATAGCTGCCTCCTTCCNTCATCTCCGCATGCAGCCGCAGCCGCAGGCGATCAGCAAAAACGCCACCAGAAACAGGAGGACGCCGGTGGGGAAGATGANCGCNATCAATATCCCAATGCCCAGCGCCGCAGCGCAGAGTCCCAGCCAACGGCAGTTTTTCATGTTCTCTCCCCCCTGTCTNCNGGTCTACTAACATTATATACAGGAGGGTGANNNAGGTGCGGCGGCAAAAAAGCGAGACCCCCAANGGGGCCTCGCTTTTCACNTATTCACTTCTGNCGGCTGTTCCAGGCCCGCAGGTCCTTTAATTCCTGGTACATCCGNACNTAACTCTCGTGGCGGCTCCTGGGGATATCCCCGNNCTTNACCGCCTTCANNACAGCGCAGCCCTTCTCCTTCGTGTGGGAGCANCCCACAAANCGGCACTGATCCAGATAGGGCCGNAATTCNANNAAGCACTCCGGCANATGCTCCTTCAGCTCCAGATCCAGCTCCTGCGCGTCGAAGGAGCTGAACCCCGGGGTNTCGATGACCTCNCCCCCGCAGTCCAGNCGGTAGAGCTCCACATGCCGGGTGGTGTGCTTTCCCCGNCCCAGCTTCTCGCTTACCTCCGCCGTCCGGAGGGAAAATCCCGGCTGGATGGCGTTGAGCAGGCTGGACTTGCCNACNCCGGAGTTCCCGGTGAANGCGGACANTCTGCCGCGCAGGAGCCCNGTCAGCTCCGCCGCGCCCTCCCCCGTCTCCGCGCTGGTGAGGACCACNGGNAAGCCCGCCTGCCGGTATATGGCCGCCAGNTCCTCCCCNGGGGCGAGATCGCATTTATTGACGCAGACCACNACGCCNCAGTTTTTCAGCGCCGCGATGGCGGACACCCGGTCAATGAGGAACGGGTCCGTCACCGGGATGGCCCGGGAGGCCACCACCACCAGCTGNTCCACNTTGGCCGCCGCCGGGCGGTCAAAGGCATTGCGCCGGGGCTCAATCTCCCAGACCATGCCCTCGCCGGGGCCGGTCTCTTTGACCTCCACCCAGTCCCCCACCAGGGGACTGCGGCCCTCCTGGCGGAATTTTCCCCGGGCGCGGCAGGTGACGGTCGCGCCGTCCACATCCACGTAGTAAAAGCCGCTGAGGGCCTTCTGTATCCTGCCCCTACTCACTGAAGGTGACCNCCTCGTCCCGCCACAGCTGCTCGGCCACATAGACCTTCAGGTCGTGGTCNCCCGCCGGCGCGTCCAGNCGCTGCTGGATCTGGCCGGTGGTCAGCGCATAGTCGCCGGGGACCCAGGTCTCCAGCTGCGGCACGCCGTCCAGGAATATCTGCACAAAAATATCCGAATCGCTGTAGGGCACGTCAAAGGTGACGAAATAGGGCACCAGCTTCAGCCCGTCGCTGTAGGTAAACGTCACGGTGCTGCCCTGGGCCACGTCCTCCCCGGCGGGGATGCTCTGGGTCAGGACGGTGCCCTCCGGCTGGGAGCTCTCCACCTTGGTGAACTCCGGCACCAGGTTCAGGATGGTCATCTGATCCTGTACCCACTCCACGGACTGACTCTCGCAGGAGATCATGGTGGAGTACTTGATCTCCGGGCCCTTGCTGACCACAAAGGTGATGGTATCGCCCTCGCTGAGCACAGTGCCCGCCACGGGATCGGTGCGGATGACGCAGCCGGCCTCGATCTCGTCGTGGTACTCCTGCTCCGGGGCCTCCACCAGGTTCAGACCCAGCTCACTGAGCTCCTTGGTCTGCAAAATGCGCAGCTGGGCGGCCCGGACCTCCTGGCCCACCACATCCAGCATTGCGCCGGAGCGGAGCCCGTTGCTGACGGTGACGTTGATCTGCAGCAGCTCACCGCCGGGGTTCTTCCGGGTCCGGTCAGCCTCCGGGGTCTGGCGGATGATCTGGCCCTCCGCGTACTCACTGTTGTACTCGTGGCCGTCCTCCACGATCTCAAAGATCCCCTTGATGGTATCCAGCTGCTCCGCCTCCTCCACCGTCAGGCCGACGATGCTGGGGACCACATACTCCGGGATCTCCTGGGTCTGGAAGCTCTCCATAATGCTGCTGTACAGCCTGGTCACGCCAAAATAGCCCGCTCCGGCGATGATCAGGATCAGCAGCAGGATCTTCCACCAGTTGCTCCTGGGACGCTCGTATTCCTCCTCGTCGTCATCCTCCTCCAGAGGCGGCGGCGTGTAGTGATTCTGTTTCATTCTGGTCACCCCCGTATTGGGAAGGTATTGGGTGGGCTCGTCCGCCCCACCGGCGCTCTCACGCCGAAACTCATCGGCGGAGTATTCAAAGTTGATATTCGGGTCCTTCCGAAACGCCTCCAGATCCGAGAGCATCTCGTCGGCGGTGGAGTAGCGCTTGTTCCGGTCCGGGGCCATGGCCTTGATGCAGATCTGCTCCAGGGCCTCGGGGATCTCCGGGTCGATCTCCCTCGGGTTGAGGGGCACGGCGCTGAAATGCTGGATGGCAACGCTCACCGGGTCCGAGCCCTCGAAGGGCAGGCGGCTGGTCAGCATCTCATAGAGCACCACGCCGGCGGAGTAGATATCGCTGCGGTTGTCGGTGTAGTCCCCCTTGGCCTGCTCCGGGGAGATGTAGTGGACGGAGCCGATGGCCTCGTTGGAGGGGTTGGAGTTGGAGAGGCAGGCGATGCCGAAGTCCGTCACCTTCACCGTGCCGTCCCGCAGGACCATGATGTTCTGAGGCTTGATGTCCCGGTGGACGATGCCCCGGCTGTGGGCGTGGCTGAGGCCCTTCATGATCTGGGTGATGAAGTGGAGGGTCTCCGGCCAGTTGAGCTTTCCCCGGCGCTCCATGTACTGCTTGAGCGTGATGCCGTCGATGAGCTCCATGACGATATAGTCCATGTCCCCCCGGCGGCTGACGTCGTAGATGGCCATGATGTTGGGATGGGACAGCATGGCGACGGCCTGGGATTCGTCGTGGAACCGGCGGCGGAACTCCGCGTCCTCGCTGAGATCCTTTTTCAGCATCTTGATGGCCACCAGGCGGTTGAGCCGGTGGCACTTTGCCTTGAATACCACCGCCATGCCCCCGGTGCCGATGATCTCCAGGATCTCATAGCGGTTGTCCAGCATCTTTCCTATGTATCGTTCCATAGTCAAGCGCTCCTTTCGTTCACTGCCGGCGCATGAGCACGGCGGTCACATTATCCGGCGCGCCCTGCGCTTTCGCCATTTCCAACAGGCGGTCCAGGCATTTGTTGTCCTCCGTCCCACGGAGGATCTCCTCGCCCAGCTCCTGGTCCGTCACCGTACCGGTGAGGCCGTCGGTACACAGCAGCAGACAGTCCCCCGGCTCCAGCTGGGCCCAGTAGGTGTCGCTGAGGGCCGACTCGTCCGGGCCCAGGGCCCGGGTGATGATGTTCCGGTTGGGATGGCGGCGGGCCTCCTCCTCGGTGATGTTCCCCTGCTCCACCAGCCGCTCCACCACGGAGTGGTCCCTGGTGAGCCGGGAGATGCCGCCCTCCCGGCGGATCAGATAGGCACGGCTGTCCCCTACGTTGTTGAGGACGGCCTGTCCATCCCGCACAACGGCGGACACCAGGGTGGTGCCCATGCCCCGGAGGCGGCCGTTCTCGGCGCAGGACCGCTCATAGACGGCGGTATTGGCCGCCGCCACGGCGAAGGCCGTCACCTCCTCCGCCTGGTCCCAGTCCATCTCCTTCCGGAGATTGGCCCGGCAGGCGGCAAGGAAGGCGTCCACCGCCAGACGGCTGGCCAGCTTCCCTCCGCCCGGTCCGCCCATACCGTCGCAGACCACGCAGACGGTGAAGCCGGTCTCCTCGCTGACCTCCACCGCGTAGTAGTCCTGGTTCTCCCGGCGCACCAGGCCGGTGTCTGTCATACCCCATACGTTCATCATAGCTTTCGCTCCTCTCTCCCCTGCTCCATGGCCTTCCGCCGCAGCTGGCCGCAGCTGGCGTCGATATCGCCGCCCAGGCTGCGCCGCACGGTGGCGGTGACCCCCTGGCGCTCCAGCCGCTGCTGAAACTGCCGCACCCGGCGGCTGGGCTTCAGCGGGCTCTCCGCCACGTCGTTGAGGGGGATCAGATTTACATGCCCCGGCATTCCCCGGAGATTTTTAACGATCAGGTCCGCCTGCCAATCGGCGTCGTTCACGCCGTCGATCATGGCGTACTCGAAGCTGATGCGGCGTCCGGTTTTCTCAAAATAGTCCCGGCAGGCCGCGAACAGCTTGTCCACATCGTAGGCCCGGTTCACCGGCATGATCCGGCTTCGGGTCTCGCTGTCCGGCGCGTGGAGGGACACCGATAGGGTCAGCTGCAATTCCAGTTCCGCCAGGCGGCGGATGCCGGGGATGACCCCACAGGTGGACAGGCTGATGTGCCGCATCCCGATGTTCAGTCCCAGCGGGTGGTTCACCAGCTCCAGGAACCGCAGGACGTTGTCCAGGTTGTCCATCGGTTCCCCGATGCCCATGAGGACGATGTTGGAGACGGGNACGCCGCTGTCGGCCTGGGTGAAGATCACCTGCTCCAGCATCTCCCCCGCCGTCAGGTCCCGGACCTTGCCCCCCAGGGTGGAGGCGCAGAAGGCGCAGCCCATGCGGCACCCCACCTGGCTGGAGATGCAGACGGTGTTGCCGTGGTGATAGCGCATGAGCACCGTCTCAATGCAGTTGCCGTCGTGGAGCTCCCACAGGTACTTGACGGTGCCGTCATTTTTGGAAACCTGCTTCCGGGCCACGGTCAGGCCGCTTACCCGGTATCCGCCCGCCAGCTTTTCCCGCAGGGATTTTGATATATCGCTCATCTCATCAAAGGAGCGGACGCCCCGATGCAGCCAGGTGAACACCTGCCTGCCCCGGAAGGCGGGCTCCCCCATCTCCTTCAGAGCCGCTGTCAGCTCCTCCAGGGTCATGGATCGTATGTCTACACTCATGATTTCCTCATCTTACAGATGTAAAAGCCGTCCGTCCCGTGGCGCTGGGGCCACAGGGTCAGACTTCCGTCATTTTTCCCGTCCAGCCCCGGCAGAGAAAAGCTCTCCTGGTGAAAGACGGTATGTTCTGCCAAAAAGTTCCCGGTGACATCCTGGTTTTCCTCCGGCAGGATGGTACAGGTGGCGTACAGCAGCACCCCGCCCGGCTTCACGTACCGGCTGGCGTTGTCCAGAATGGCCCGCTGGACTTTGGGCAGNCCCGCAAGCTGGGCCGGGTCCTTGTAGCGGATATCCGGCTTCTTCCGGATGATCCCCAGGCCCGAACAGGGCACGTCGCACAGCACTACGTCAAAGCTCTCCAGCCACTCCTCACGGGTCTGCCGGCCGTCGGCCAGCTCGGGGCGGATGCAGGTCAGGCACAGGCGCTCCGCGCCCTTCTCAATGAGGGTCAGCTTGTGCCGGTGGATATCGCAGGCGATGATCTCGCCCCGGTCCTCCATCGCCATGGCGGCGGCAAAGGATTTTCCCCCCGGCGCGGCGCACACGTCCAGCACCCGGTCNCCCGGTTTCACTCCGGCGGCCAGCACCGCCGATCTGGCGGCGGCGTCCTGGACCTGGAACCAGCCCTGCTGAAAGGCGGGCATGGTTTCCATGCTTCCGCCGCCGGTCATCTGCCAGCAGTCCGGCAGCCAGGGGTGGGGCGTCAGCGCCGCTCCGGAGGCGGTCAGACTTTGGGTCAATTCTTCCGCCGTACAGCGCAACGGATTGCGCTGGATGGTGGTGGGGACGGCCTCGTTGTCCAGGCGGAGATATTCCTCCGCTTCCTCGCTGCCCAGCAGCTCTATAAGGCGGTCAACCAGCCATCTGGGGTGGCTGTAGCGGAGAGATAAATATTCCGCACGATCCCTCCCGGGGATCTCAGGCAGGCGCTCCTTCTCCCGGCTCAGCCGCCGGAGGACGGCGTTCACCAGTCCTGACGCCCGTGCCCGCTTCTTCCGCTTCACCAGCTCTACGCTCTCGTCCACGGCGGCGCTGTCCGGCACCCGGTCCATATACAAGATCTGATAGGCCCCCAGCCGGAGCACGTCCCGGATAAAGGGCTCCAGAGAATCAAAGCTCTGACTGCAAAAAGCATCCAGATAGAAATCCAGCAGCGCCCGATTTTGCAGCACACCGTAGGTCAGCCGGGACGCCAGCGCCGCTTCCCGGCGGTCCAGGTCGCGGCAGGCCGTTTTCAGGTTGTTGTCGGACCAGGCGTCCAACCGGCGGCAGGCGGTCAGGGTCTCCAGTGCCGCTTCCCTGCCCCCGGCCATCATCTGCGCCTCCTGTTGTCCCGCCCCGCGAAAATCAGAAGATACCGCAGCAGCTGCAACAAGCTCATCAGCAGCGCCGCTACATAGGTCAGCGCGGCGGCGGTGAGCACCTTCTTTGCGCCCTTCCGCTCGTCCTCGTCCAGAAGATAGGCGCCGTCAATGGTCCCCAATGCCCGGGCGGAGGCGTCAAACTCCACCGGCAGGGTCACCAGCTGGAACAGCGTGGTCATACCAAAGAGAACGATCCCCACCAGGAACATGGGCTGGGAGTACAGGACGATCCCCAGCATCAGGGCGATAAACGCGAACTGGGACCCGAACTGAGTCACCGGAATAATGGCGGAGCGGACCTTCACCGGGCCATAGCCCATGGCGTACTGCACCGCGTGTCCCGCCTCATGGGCGGCTACGCCCACTGCGGCCACCGTGGCGGCGTTATACACCGGCTGGGAGAGGTAGATCGTGTTGTCCCGGGGGTCGTAGTGATCTGTGAGCTTTCCATTACAGGGTCGGATGGCCACGTCATAGACCCCGTTTGCCCGCAGGACCTCATAGGCCGCCTGGGCTCCGGTGACTCCCCGGCGGTTGCGGGTCTGGCTGTAGCGGTTGAAGCTGGAGCTGACCTTTACCTGGGCGTAGATCGTAAGGACCAGCACCGGGATCAGTAATATCCAATAGATGGAATCGTAATAAAACGGCATTGACNTTCTTCCTTTTANAANTGGATNGGATGNCCNCGCAGGTAATCCGCNGCGGCCATNCGCTTGCCGCCNTCGGCCTGGAGCTCGGTGATCACCAGGGANNTCCCGTCGCCGCAGGCTACGGCGATNCCCNNCTTNNCNGCNGAGAGGATNGTNCCNGGCGCTTTGNCGGTGGNNTCCCCNNCATNGGCGCGGAANACNTTCCAGCGNGTCCCCGCCACATCCGTNGTGGCGCANGGCCAGGGGATCANNCCNCGGATCTGNTTGACCAGCGTCTGGGCGGGCTTTCCCCAGTCCAGAGGGGACATCTCCCGGGAGAGCATGGAGGCGTANTGGTACTGCGGCCCATAGANCTGGGGTATCCGGGGNGCGTTCCCCTGCTCCAGCAGGGCCAGCGNCTCGCTGGCGGCCTCGCCGCCCAGCTCCGCTAANCGGTCATAGAGCTGGGACGCATCCTCCTCGGGNTCAATGGCGGTNTTNTTTGNCAGAAGGATATCNCCNGCATCNAGCTCNGCNGCCATNTATTGAATGGTCACGCCGGTCTCCGCGTCGCCGTTCAGCACCGCCCAATTGATGGGCGCGGCCCCCCGGTACTGGGGCANCAGCGAGGANTGGACNTTGATAGTGGCGATNNTTGGAATATCCAGAAGCGCCTGGGGCAGCAGCTTGCCGTAGGCCGCCACCACGATNACATCGGGCTCCAGAGCCCGCAGCTCCTCCAGGACCGCTTCATNCCGNCAGGACTCCGGCTGACAGACGGGGATGTTCTGTGCGGCNGCGTATTCCTTTACCGGNGTCGGGACCAGCTTCATCCCGCGNTTTTTGGGCTTGTCCGGCTGGGTGTAAACAGCCGNGACNTCCCATTGATCCTCNACCAGCCGGCGCAGCACGGAAACAGCAAAGGCCGGCGTACCCATAAATACAATGCGCACCGCTANTTCTCCTCCTGCTCTTCCATTTCCTCNTAGTAGGCTTCCAGCTCCTCCTCGGTGAGGAANTGGTCGATGTGCTCCACATAGAGATGGCCGTCCAGATGCTCGATCTCATGGCAGAAGCAGCGGGCCATCAGCTCCTCGCCCTCNGCCTCAAACCANTNGCCANAGCGGTCCTGNGCCTGGATGCGGACNAAGTTGGGCCGNGTCACCATGCCCCACTTGCCGGGGACGCTGAGACAGCCCTCCGGGCCGGTCTGCTCNCCGGNCTGCTCCAGGATCTCCGGGTTGACCAGCTCCAGCATGTTGTCCTCGTCGTCCACGATGACGACNACCCGCCGGAGGACGCCCACCTGCGGGGCGGCCAGNCCGACTCCCTGGGCCTCCTCCAGGGTTTCTTTCATATCGTCCAGAAGGTCGTGCAGGCGCTTATTGAAGTCNGTCACCTGGCGGCACTTCTTNCCCAGGCGGCTGTCGCCCTGGGTGACGATTTTTCTGATTGCCATCTATTATGTCCTCCTTTGAACGGGGTTAAACTTCTTCTTTATTCCTGGGCAGTTCTCTGCCGCCCTTCGGGCGGCCGCTCTTTCTTGCCGCCCTCTGGGCGGCANGGTAGTNGGTTCTCTACCAAGCCCGGGANCTANNCGNCCCCGGACTCCGNNCCTNCTTTTGTCNCACGACAAAAGNAGGCAAAAACGTGCTTAAACCTACGGTTTAAGAATCCCTTATTTATTACGGGNGGTANTTGTTTTTTTGCGCTGATCCTGTAGTCCGTCCGGNCTANNNNANNTNNGNTANCGGTTTCTNCTACNNNNCGTCTATTTNAGGANGTTGANTTNGTCCCTNCCGTATCACNCGAGGGGAGCTCCNCGGGGTGCTGGNTTGNNGATTTGTCCGTCTAANGGAAATCCNTGTAGGGGCGCACAGTGTGCGCCCGTTCTACCGATACGCACAGCAGCCCTTTAGAAGTGGGTGCACTAAAATAAAATTAAAGCCACTGCCGCCGCGCGGCGGCGGTGAAGAAAGGAGCGTTTGCCGCCCGCGGGGCGGCAAAGATAACTGCCATGACAACGAAGATTTTTCTGGTCCGCCACGCCGAGGCCGAGGGCAACCTCTTCCGGGTTGCCCATGGCCAGTACGACAGCGTCATTACCCCCCAGGGATACCGCCAATTGGCCTACCTCCGGGACCGCTTCAAAAATGAACGCCTGGATGCCGTCTACGGCAGCGATCTGACCCGCACCCACACCACGGCTTCCGCACTGTACGTCCCCAGAGGACTGGCATTCCGCCCCCTGCCCCTGCTGCGGGAAATCCGCCTGGGCATCTGGGAGCAGATGACCTGGGGTGAGATCCAGCGGATGGATACGCAGCTGTATGTGGACTTCAACAAAAAGCCTCACCTCTGGCATGTGGAGGGTGCGGAGACCTTCGCCCAGGTGCGTGACCGGATGCTGGAGGGCATCCGGCAGATCGCGGCGGAGAACCCGGGAGCCACTGTCGCCGCCGCCAGCCACGGCGCGGCCCTCAGGACCCTGCTGGGCACCTTGCAGGGTATGACCCTGGAGGAGATCGGCGGCACCGGCCACGGGGACAACACCGCCGTTTCCCTGCTGGAAGTAGACGGGGACAAGATCAAAGTGATTTTCCGGGATGACGCCAGCCATCTGCCCGCCTCCGTCTCTACCTTCCGCCATCAAAGCTGGCACAAGGGCGATGCTGCCATTGAGCCGGGGCTGTGGTTCCGGACGGTCCGGGAGGACGAGGATGGCAGGACCGCCGAGGCCCTGCTGGACGAGGACGTGGTGGGGCGAGTCGCCATGGTCGTGGAGCCGGACGCTCTGCGCATCACGGATTACGCCGTGATCCCCGCCCTGCGGGGACAGCGCTATGGCATTCAGCTGCTGGGACAGGCGGTGCAATACGCCCGGACCAGGGACCGGGAGAAGCTGGTCCTTGCCTGCCCGGAGGAACTGAAGGGCTACTTCTGTAAATATGGCTTCGTTCCGGCGGGGGAGGAGCTGGTCATGGACCTGCGACGGGTGGTCCGGGACATCCCGGAGATCCTGGAGGACTGACGCAATGGCAAAAAACGCAGGAAAAAACAAAAAGCCCCGGCGGGCGTTACATATCGGCGTGCTGATCCTGGGGATCTACATCCTGTTCCTGGGAATCGGAACACTGATTGGGGAAGTCGGCGCGCTGGTGATCCTGGGGGAACGGGAGGCCATCGTCTTCATCCGGATCGTCATGGGGCTGGTGTTCACCGGATTAGGTATTTACGCCGTCTGGGATTCTATACGTGACCTGTGGCCGAAGAAGGAGGAAGCGCCCCCGCTCCAATTCATTCTCACCGATACCGCCGGAGTCTCCAGCTCCAACGTCACGCCGGAGCGGCTCCACGAACAGCTCAGCCTTGTCTCAGAGGAGGTGCGCCCGGTCACCCTCCAGCTGGTCACGCCCATACCCGTGGCAGAACTTGGGGAGCTCATTAACGTGACATACGTTCACATGGAGGACGGGTGGTCCCTGATTGCTGTATGCCGCCAGGACGGCGGCATACAGGTCCGGCGGAAACAGGCGGATGCCGCCGGGGCAGAAGCAGTGCTGACCGCCCTGCTGGCGGGCCGGCTGCCGGATCTCCCCGCCTGGGAGCGTCTGGAGGCCGCACCGCGTCAGAGGGATCCGAGGGAGTTCCAACTCAGCCATCGTCTGATCCTCTACCGGGANAACGGNACCAGCGACCANGAATTCTTCACCGAGCGGGACCTGGACCTGGCNGTGACNGGNCTGNCGGACNGAACCTATCAGAAGNTNTATGTNCAGATCGGCACTGCCGCCATCGAAGCCACATGTAANGATGACGGAAACATCCNNCTGCGCCTGAGCATCNTGGGACACAACGGCTCNCGCATCTGGCAGCGGGACGGCATGCCCAACCAGGCGCGNTTCTGGNTNCTGCAATTNTGNGACGGCAGTCTGTTCCAGCCCCTNTCTGAGGACTGGCAGATCATGGACTCTTGACAGGAGGTNGATNATGGGAAAATATTTCAGNGANGTGGTGGAACAGGCCATCGCGGACATNTACTACTGCTANNACAACGANAAGGCCAAGCAGGCGGCGGAGGCCGTCTTCCAGGCNGCCAAAAACGACGGCGACCCGGACGCCTACTACATCCTCTCCCGCTGCTTCTCCGGCACCTGCTACAGNTGGGATTTCCACCCNTTCTCCGAGAACAAGGCGGCGGCCTNCGCCATGCTCAACGAGGCCGTCACCCGGGGCAGCGCCATCGGCGTGCTGGGAGCNCTGCGGATGGACATGCTCACCCCGGCCCTCCAGGAGGCCATGCCCTTTGAGAGCATCCACGCCGCCTGGGAGAGCGTNAAGGAGAAGGCGGACGGNGGNAANCTGTTCTGCCANTACATGCTGGGCAACACCTACTACTTCCTGGACCTGCTGGAGATCGACAACGTCAGCGAGAAGGATTTCCCGGACAGCAAGGCGTGGACGGACTGGCAGCGGGAGCAGGTGGAGAAGTGCCTGCCCTATTTTGAGAACGCTTTCCGGGGCGGCATGGGCCTGGCGGGNNGGAANCTGGTGAACTACTACTGCTTTGGCCGGGGCAGCCTGATNCCGCCGGAGAAGAAGACCGGCATTGAGTGGGAGCGCATCGGCGCGGACCTGGGCTACCCGGAGTGGCAGTACAAGTACGCCGTAGATNTNTTCTACGACAACGGCAACCTTAAGGAGCAGGAGGANGCCTGTCAGTATGCCCGGAAGGCGGCGGAGGCGGGTCACCTGTANGCCTGGGAAGTCCTGGGCGACGCCCTCTATGAGGGCAAGATCGTNCCCAAGGACANGAAAAAAGCGCTGGATTGNTTTGAAAAAGCGGGAGANGGCGAAAACAGCGCNTACGCCAAGAACCGGGCNGGNTGGATCTACTTCCAGGGCCNGGACGGNGTGCCCCAGGACTACGCNCGGGCGGTNCAGCTGATGACNGANGCCTATAAGCTGTCGGATGGCAGATATGGGGTGGAGACGCTGGGCGTGTGCTATCTNCTGGGCCTGGGCTGTGAGCAGAACCCCGCGCTGGGCAAAAAGCTGCTGGAGGAGGCAAAGCCCTGNGCCTGCCGCAGCTACGGTCTNGGGATGATGTACGCCGAGGGCATCGGCGTGAAGCAGAANATCGCCATGGGCGTGGACTGGCTGAAAAANGCGGGCGAATATCNCCNCGCCAAGGAGGCGCTGACCCACTATAAAAAGAGCTTCTTCGGCGTGTGGCGGAAGGTGTGAGGCCGGGCAGGTCATCATAAAGAAAGCAGCCGCCAGGCCGCGGCTGCTTTCTTTATGCGCTTTTTTGTTGCATTTCGGCTGCCGCTGTGATATGCTGTAGGAAGGNAAGAATCATCTTTCAGCGCTGCTCACAGCGGTAGGCGGTCTGTCCCCCTCGACGGGGGCNCTTCTTGCCCCCTGATCTCGGGAAAGGGGGGCTGTGCAATGGTAACATACTCAGATTTGTTTACATACAGTCTGGTCATTATCGGCATCATCGGCCTCTTTATCGCGGCTGATAGAAAAAAGAAGTAACCGCCNCATNGCTCCCCANCCANNGCGGTTACTTCTCGTAACTAAAAGGGGGGCTGACCGCTTACCGGCAGCGCCCTTTCTGTCTTTTATTATACTCCAATCTCCCCTTTTGTCAACCGGTTTTATTGCCGCGCCAGGGAAATCAATTTTTGAAGCGAATCTCCGAAAATGCAGGATTTATGTAGGGGCGCACAGTGTGCGCCCGCACGATACCCTGTATCTTCCGTTAGAAACGGGCGCACACTGTGCGCCCCTACACTGGATTTTTTGTAAACGCAGATGCTCGCCGTTCAAAATTGATTTTCCTGCTTCCGCATACTGAACCCAGCGAAATCCATGGTAAATTCAAAGAACTAAACCACCGTTTGGAAAGGTAATGATATGAAAACCGTAAAGAGAAAATCCGTGGGAACTCATTTTTCGATGTGTGTCCAGCCAGCTTTTATTATCGGAACGAACAATGAGGATGGAACACATAATTTTGCCCCTATAACATGGGTCAGNATTACAAATGAGAAAGANGAAGATTACCTGTTGGTCATCAGCATGTTTGGCNCGAANCAGACGAANCAAAACGTACTCAGAACGGGAGTTTTGAGTGNNAATCTCGTCAGCACAGANATGCTTGNACTCATGGACTATTTTGGCACACATCACGCAAAAGACGGCAANAAGGACGGGATTNCATACAATGTTTGCAGGGGCAGCGTTGTAGACGTCCCCATNCTGGATGAGAGCCGGTGGATATATGAATGTGAAGTCATTCGGGCTGTGGAAACGGGAGAGTCCACGACTTTTTTCTGCCNGATAAAAAATGTTCAAATNGATGAGCNGCTTNNATGTGNNGATACGTTTGATGTTGATCTTACAAANCTNGACCCTGTGATTTATTCGGGCATGTANCACAGCATCGGGAAATTGCTTGGNAAAATAGGNGATTTCTCACAGTAAACTGCTATNCTTTATCTCAAAAGGAACCCAGGAGAAACGCCATGGATACACTGAATTTCCTACCCGTCAGCCGCCAGGATATGCAGGACCGGGACTGGTGGTATTATGACTTCCTGGTGGTCACCGCTGACGCCTATGTGGACCACCCCTCCTTCGGCACGGCTATNATCGCCCGGGTGCTGGAGGCGGAGGGCTACCGGGTGGCCGTGCTGGCCCAGCCGGACTGGCGCTCGGCGGACGCTTTCCGGGCCATGGGGAAGCCCCGGTACGGCGTGATGATCGGCGGGGGCAACATCGACTCCATGGTGGCCCACTACACCGCNGCCAAAAAGCGCCGCTCCACCGACGCCTACAGNCCCGGCAACAAAATGGGCCTGCGGCCCGACCGGCCCACCATCGTCTACGCCAACCGGGCCCGGGAGGCNTTNCCGGACANGCCCATCATCATCGGCGGGCTGGAGGCCAGCCTGCGGCGGTTCGCCCACTACGACTACTGGGACGACGCGGTGCGCCGCTCCATCCTCTTTGANGCCCAGGCGGATCTGCTGGTCTACGGCATGGGCGAGCGGGCCACCAGGGAGATCGCGAGGCGGCTCTCCCACGGAGAGAAGGTGGAAACCCTGACCGACATCCGGGGGACTGCTTACGCCGCCAGGGAGCCAGTCTGCGCCTGCGAACATGTTGCCGTCCCCTCCTTCGAGGCGGTAGTGTCGGACAAGCACGACTACGCCATCGCAACCAAAATCGAGTACGAGGAGCACGACCCCATCCGGGGCAGGGCTATCCTCCAGCGCCACGGGGACCGGACCCTGGTGGTCAATCCCCCGGCTATGCCGCTTTCACGGGAGGAGCTGGACTTCGTGGCCGAGCTGCCCTACGCCCGGGAGGTCCACCCCATGTACGGCGCGCTGGGCGGCGTGGCGGCCATTGAGGAGGTACGGTTCTCCGTCACCCACAACCGGGGATGCTTCGGCGGGTGCAATTTCTGNTCCCTNGCCTTNCATCAGGGNCGGATGATCACCTCCNGNAGCCACGAAAGNGTNGTCCGGGAGGTGGAGGGATTNACCCNCGANCCCAAGTTCAAGGGCTACGTCCACGATGTGGGCGGNCCGTCNGCCAATTTNCGGCATCCNAGCTGCAAGCAGCAGCTNAAAAACGGCATGTGCAANAACCGCTCCTGTCTGGCCCCCACTCCCTGCAAGAACATCGACCCCAGCCACGCCGATTANCTGGCGCTCCTGCGGAAGGTNCGGGCNGTGCCNGGGGTNAAGAAGGTGTTTGTCCGCAGCGGCATCCGGTTTGACTACCTGCTGTGCGAGAAAAACAGCGAGTTTCTGTCCGANCTGGTGCGGTATCATATCTCCGGACAGCTGAAGGTGGCTCCGGAGCACTGCTCCGCCCAGGTGCTGGACTACATGGGCAAGCCCCATTTCGAGGTCTACGAGCGGTTCAGGGACAAGTACCAGCGGCTCAACCAGCGCTACGGCATGGAGCAGTACCTGGTGCCGTATCTCATGAGCAGCCACCCNGGCTGTACCCTCAACGACGCGGTGGAGCTGGCGGTGTTCCTCAACAAGACGGGCCGTCAGCCGGAGCAGGTTCAGGACTTCTACCCCACCCCGGGCACNNTGTCCACCTGCATGTGGTANACGGANATCGACNCCCGGACCATGGAGCCGGTNTACGTGGCGAAAAGNCCNCATGACAANGCCCTGCAANGGGCNCTGCTGCAATGGAAGCGCCCGGAGATGCGGCGTCTGGTGGTGGAAGCCCTCCACCGGGCGGGCCGGGAGGATCTGATTGGCTACGGGAAGGAATGTCTCATCCGTCCTCTGCACAGCNGCAAGGCAGAGGAGAAGCCGAAAAATCCTGGNAAACCCGGGAATCGCGGGCAGNNCTCCCGGGACAACCGGCGGACTTCCGGGAAGGATGGCCGTCANGCNGCCAGCCGCCGGACGNATCAGCCAAAAAGATCCGGCAAATCCGCCAAGCCCGNCTCNCGNCGGGAGNGACGGAAACCGAAAAAATAAAATTCACNGCNCTATTTTCCGACAGNATGCGAANGGAANAAACAAAATCCGATTTCCTGAAAAATTAGTTTGCANTTTAACAATACATCTGGTAGGATAGAGAGGTAATCATTCCATCAACAGGAGGCTGTCCTTAATATGAAAAAGCTGGTTGTCAGTAAAACCGATCCCTGCAAAGCGTGTCTCAGCTGCGTCCGGGCCTGCTCCGAGGCGTTTTATAAGCAGTTTGATCCGGACCTGAGCTGCATCCGCATCGTGGCNAAGCCNGACGGCGAGCCNAAGGTGCAGAGNTGCATCATGTGCGGCAAGTGCGCNCGGACCTGTACCCATGACGCTATTTCTCAGAACGCCAAGGGCGTGTACATGATCGACAAGCGCAAGTGCGTCGGCTGCGGCGACTGCGTGAAGGCNTGTCCCATGCAGGTGATGGTCATGCCCNCCGCCGANGATGCCAAGCCCAGCAAGTGTATTGCCTGCGGCATCTGCGCCAAGGCATGTCCNATGGGTATCCTCGCAGTGGAGGAGAAGTAAACTACATAGCANGTTGCGAAATGGCCGGAGGGGTGCGCCCCTCCGGTCGCTTTTATTTGCCCCCTGCTGGGGGACGGGGGTGTTCTTTTCCCGCGAGGGAAAAGAACCAAAAGCTCGCTTAGGAAACTACGTTTCCTAAGAACCTTCCTGAATTACGGGGGTTATTGTTTTTTGCGCTGATCCTGTAGTCCGTCCGGTCTGCCGGACTTCCGGTGTGATTTCGCCTGCTTTGCGTCTATTTCAGGATGTTGTCTTGGCCCCTACCGTATCACACGAGGGGAGCTCCCGGGGTGCTGGGTTGATGATTTGTCGTCTACCAGCAATCTCTGTAGGGGCGAGCATTGCTCGCCCGCTTCTAAAGGGCATATGCGCACAACCCGGCTCGCCAACGACCCAGGATACGCACGATCCGGGCCGCACCCGTAGGGGCCGATGTCCTCATCGGCCTGCTTCTCAAGGGCTGCTGTGCACGACCCAAAATGCACCCGTAGGGGCGGATATCATCCGCCCGTTCTAACGTCACGCGGTGCAGTCCTTGAGATGCGGGCGCACACTGTGCGCCCCTACACAGCCGCTTCAAAAATCCGGTGGCTGCCCCTTGACAACCATTGTACTGTGTGGTACGATGTACCCGCACGGAGGTGATATACCTTGGACATCAATGAATGGCGCTCCCAGCTCAAGCGGGGGACGCTGGAATACTCCATCCTGCTGATGATCGCCCAGGGCGAGTGCTACGGCTATGAGATCATCAGCCGCCTGGAGAAAAACCCGATCCTGGCCGCAAAGGAGAGCACTATCTATCCCCTGCTGCGGCGGCTGCTGAAGGAGGGGGTGCTCTCCTCCACCTGGCGGGAATCGGCAGAGGGCCTGCCGCCCAGAAAATACTACACCATCACGGACACGGGGCGGGAATATCTCGCGGCTATGGAAACCGAATGGGGCAATCTATTGTCCGCCATCAAAGAAATCAGGGGGGATTGACAATATGGACAGAGCACTGGAGAACTATCTGGAGCAGATCGACCGGCATCTGCGCCCTATGCCTGCGTCAGAGCGGGTGGATATCGTGCGGGAGATCAAGAGTGAGCTGCTGGAGCTGGAGGCCGCAGGGCTGGCCCCAGGGGAGATCACCAAAAGGCTGGGTCTGCCTAAGGAACTGGCGGCGGCGTATCTCAGAGACGCTATTACCAAAAATCCCCGGTTCAGTTGGCGGAGGCTGGGGAGTGTAGCCGCATTTTACAGTCTGGCAGGGCTGGGAGGCATGATTGTGCTGCCGGCCACCAGCATCACGGCGGTGACATTCCTGGTCTGCGGGGCGGTGGTGCCCGCGCTGGGATTGCTGTCGTTCCTGGCCTCCCTGGTGGGGATCGAGGTGCCCTGGGTCATGATGCAGTTCGGGAACTGGACCGCGCCCCCGGTGCTGGCGTTTCCGGTCTCGGTGGCAACGGGGGCGCTGCTCCTGCTGGCGGGCCGGGGACTGTGGAAAGCTACCGTGGGATTTGTGAAAATGGTCGGGGATAAGAGNCGGAANCTGGCGTAAAACCNGCGGCNGGTNTGCCGCTGTGCATCNCGNAGGGGCNNANGTCNCCATCGGCCCGTNCTANNGGCGANCATTGCTNAGNNACGGCNNNCCNANGNGNANAATCGAGNNCCTACGGATNGNGGTCAAACAAAAAATTTCGCGGCAGGTTGCCCTTTTACAGGCAACCGGCCGCGATTTTGTTTTTTTAGGCAAGAACATATTAAACTATAGCCGAACTATAGTGCCTAACAGCAAAGACAGGAGCGGGAGGTACGCCTGCCGCCTATGACACCCATCTCTCCCCCAGAGCCTGACACAGAAGCTGCGGGTCAAAGTCCTGACTCCCCGGATGATAGCTGATATAGGCCNCANAGGGCCCCTTGACCGCCACCACCTCCAGNCGGGTGGCCCAGGCCGCGTCNACGGCGTCCGACTCCACGGGGACGAAGTTCCGCCCNCCGTCGCCGAAGGNGGCGGANTTCATCAGCGCNTCCGCCAGGGTGTANGCCATGCCCTCGTCCCGCAGGCGGTACACGTCCTGATACATCTGGGGANTTTCGCCGCCGGGGGTTTTCANNTACTCCCGCGTGTCCCAGTAGTCCGCNAGGAAGGAGCGGGTNTGGGNCACGTCGCTGTCCCNGTNNATGAAGGAGGTGCGCTCCCCCTCCCANCCCANATCACTGAGCAGCAGNTAGGGGNCCGCCGTCTCCTCCGGAAGGTCCGTGGAGCGGGTGGCGATGAGCTGCNCCATCAGCAGCAGGAGNCAGAGTGCCGTCAGACAGGCCAGCGTGCGGNTGATGCACTTGTGGACGATATGCCGCTTCTCCGGGCTGTGGTCCAGNGGGACGCCCTTTTTCAGNCGGCGNTAGGTCCGGGTGATNATGCAGGCGTTTCGGACGGTCTCATACATGCCCAGAAGCAGCAGAAATCCCAGGCACAGAAACAGAGACGGGATCTGCACGAATCGGGCCAGGTACTCCCCGNCGACCCTGCTCATGCCGCCCANGCTGGCCCGGGCCGACAGGTTCAGCGCCAGCACCNCCGCCCACATGAGGATNGCGGGAATCCAGCCCCANACGGCCCCNCGNTTCATNTGCCGGANGGTCTCGGCCTGCTGGGCGGGGTCGGTGTAGAACTCCGGCGCGTCNCTGCCCGCCGGGGCNCGGAAGATGTGCAGGACCCAGTGGTCCGTCACNTACTCCCAGCCGCANTCCTCNAAGACNGCCAGCTGNTCCTCCGGCAGGACGGACTGGTCCAGAAAGCCGGGGGAAAAGACCTCGATGCGGTAGCGGGCGTTGCTGGGTTCCACGGGTTCAAACTTGCTGAAATGGGCNCCCCGCGTCACCAGANGCCAGCCTCTGGCCTCCATGTCGCTGTAGAACTTTTCGTTTTCGCCCAGCTCGTAGTCGCCGGGGTGGAGTCTGTACTTGTATTTCATGGCTTCCCCTCCTCCAGGAGTTTTCCGTCGGATACCAGGCGCTTGAGACGGTCGTATTCCGCCAGCAGGGCGGCCTTGCCCGCCTCGGTGATGGCGTAGTTTTTCCGGCGGCCCTCCTCGCCGGTGAGGGTGATGAGNCCCTCGCGGTTCATGCGGCTGAGGACCCCGTAGAGGGTGCCGGGGCCCATCTCCAGCCGCCCGCCGGAGAGCTCCCGGATGCGNTGCATCATGCCGTAGCCGTGGCCCGGCNTCAGCANNGCAAGGAGGATGTAGTAGTTGGCTTCCGTCATGGGGCCTTCGGGCATGATTTCGCGCCTCCTTCCNNTTATTATGCNNCTCGTTATATCGCGTGGCATAATAGTAGCACAGAGNAGCGCGATTGTCAAGGGGATCTGCTGTACACATCGATAGAACGNCGGGCCGAGNTCGTCNCNCCCTACAANTACATCTCCGTCAGACGCANGTATNGTGNNTAATGCACAAATTACAAAAAANGCCGCGCCCTCCNGGACGCGGCAGAAAAACTATCTATTCAGCGGCCTGATGCACCAGCACATACCCCTTCTCCCCCTCCCTGTAAACCGCCTCTAAATCACGGTCCAGCAGGGGNATCANGGGGTCCTCCCCCTGATAAAACAGGCACGTCCCGCAGGAGGAGCTCANGCACCGGGGTACGGGGNCCATCCTGGCCCCCGNGTCCCCNGATTTCTGTACCGNCCGGCAGCTCCGCAGAGCCGCCAGATGGGTGTGGAACGTAGCAACAAACTGCNCCATTNCTTANTTCTTCAGATCGAGCTTGAAATCCCCATTCTGCTNNGAGACCTTGACCTCATACCCCGCATTGCGGGCNAANCGGGTCACATTCTCCACCGAGCACTGGTTGTCCACCAGGACCTCCAGAGCCTTGGGGGAGCCGTTCTTGACGGCCTTCTGCACCATGATCACCGGAGTGGGGCAGGAATATCCACGTGCGTCTACCATTNNCTTANCCCTCCAATTTCTGCATATTCATGACGGAGATCACCGCCAGGACAACAAATCCAACCACGACCGTAACAGCCACCGGGCCCGCGCCNATACCNGTGCCGGAGGAGGCCAGACCGAAGTTGTGGGAGATGGCCGCGCCCACGATGAAGCCGGTGACGGTGACGGCGGAATCCGTNTTGCCCTCGCCCGCCAGGATCAGCTGCCGCAGGGGGCATCCGCCCAGGAGCACCGAGCCCCAGCCCACCAGNACCATGCCCAGNNNGTTCCACAGCCACTCCGTATGGGCCACGGGCTGNTCCGCGAAGCCCAGNGTGAACTTGCCGAGNATCAGGTTGCCCACCAGCACCGCGACAATGATAGCNGCAAAGGCGGAAATGAGACGGAAATCCTTGAACAGCACNGCGTCACGGATNCCGCCCACCATGCACAGCCGGGAACGCTGGGCCAGGACGCCGATGATCAGGGCCACGATCAGGGANNCGATNANGGGAGCCGCCATGGAGCCGGGNCCNNTCNNGCTGAAGAAAATGAAGTNNGGNTGGACCAGCAGCAGCACCAGCAGNCCCACCATCAGCGCCGGGAACGCCAGNCCCTCNGCCATGGACTGGGCGTGNGCCCGCTGGAGGCTGAAGCCCCGGGTCAGGAACTGGATGCCGATCAGAATGCCTACGGCGAAGCCCACCAGNCCCACCACGGCGTTCANGTCGCCGCCGCCNATGCGGATGACCATCCGCAGGGGGCACCCCAGGAACACCAGCGCGCCGATCATCACGAACACCGCGATGACGAACCGCAGCATGGGGGAGGAACCGCCCTTGGGACGGAANTCCTTCTTGACGAAGGCGATCACGGTGGAGCCCAGNACCAGCCCGATGATCTCCGGACGTATGTACTGGACGATGCCCGTGCCCACCTCGGCGTCAAAGCCNGCCCGCTGGAAGTTCAGCGCNCCCGCGATGTCCCGCAGGAAGCAGGCGATNCAGAANCCCATNTTNGCCGGGTTCCCAAGGGCCGTCAGCANCACCGCCGCCACGCCCACCGCCAGGCCTGTGCCGATGAGCAGGCCGTAGCGCTTCAGAAAGCTGTCTTTTGCCATGTTTTGTTTCTCCTCTTTTCCTTATACTTTCTCAGGGCCGGACANGAAAAGGCGTTCGCGGATTTGCTTCCCCTTCCGCAAACGCCTCGCTATGTCAGTCCTGGTACGTTCAGTATAGCCGAATAGCGAGGAAAATGCAAGCGTTATTTTATTNAAAGAATAATGTTTTTGCGTTGTGAAGAAAGTGAGCAAGGAAAAAGAAAAAAGGGGTTGACAAAGGAGGGGGCNTGTGTTATTCTAATACATGCCGATGTTCGCCGGTGTGGTGGAATTGGTAGACACAAGGGACTTAAAATCCCTCGGTAGCGATACCGTGCCGGTTCGAGCCCGGCCACCGGCACCATCCGGGATTTGNAAAAAAGTCTTATATATCGCGGCGTAGAGCAGTTGGCAGCTCGTCGGGCTCATAACCCGGAGGTCGTAGGTTCAAGTCCTACCGCCGCAACCATGACAAAAATCGACAGGCTTCGACAAAAGCCTGTCGATTTGATTTTCAACAGATGTTTTTTGCAGTAACCCTAACGAGACCACCGTCGTCCATTAGATTTTCGCCATTACTTCAGCGGTGACAGCCTGAGCAAAATTCGCCGCTGAGTTGGAGGAACGGGATATCCCCTCCCCCATGAGTAAACTCAGATAGAGCTAGGAAGCAATCAACAAACTGATATCAAACGAAAAATACATGGATCGAGTTATTCTCCAGAAATCCACCAGTGCGAGCAACTCTAAATCAAAAACAATGGCCTAATGAATCGGGATCTCTGCTCCAAATCTTATAGGTCATCATTTCTGATGCGGTGTTTAGGGTAACTTGGCAGAAGAAACTGGGGTGCACAAATCCCCAGAAAAAGAATGTTTTGCACAGACGCGGTATCTAATTCGGGCGAGTCACAATGATGCTATCATAATACAGATAATATTTCTCTCATAAAATGACATTTTTCTTNAATTGGTATGGTAATTTTTGTTTGTCATGCTATAATATGAATTGAACGAATGATAGTATATGATAATCTTTATTTCCGACTGTTTTTGTAACAAGAATTATTTAGATTTGAGTATTTGATAGAAGGGAGAGATTTGTGTGGATACCGCTATAGAACTTATCATATCATGGATACAAAAAAACCTTAAAAATCCAAAACTATATGCAGCCCTTACATTTTTTATAATTATCGTGGTACTTGTATATCCATACGTTGATGCAAATTTTTTCTTTTATAACCGAATAGAAAAAAGAGTAAGCATCTTGCAGAGTTTGTCTGAAATTGATGCAGAAAAAGTAAGCCAATCCCCCGCTCTACAGGAAGAATATGATGCTATCCTCACGGACATTGAAAAGCAACGTGAATGGTCAATCTCTGGGATTATTTTTTCACAGCAGTCTCAAAGCACCGTCCCGCTGTTCAAATTTCTGTCTGGCGGAGCGTTAGCATGGCTTGTCACATTATGTATACCATTTATGAATACCTTTGAGGACAAAAAAGCAAAGATNGNNGCNTTTTTACTNCTTGNNCTNTTTGGTGGACTTTTGGGCGGAATTGGCTATATCATCCCAACTATTTTTAATCCGTGGGTTAACTATATTGGCTATCCTTTTTTGCAGTTAGTAGCACTGGTTGCTTTAACTATTAAGCCAAAACAGGAATAAAATTTCCCACTAAATGAATTAACCCCGCTTTTCGAACCTTTTTATTGAAAAGTGAGTTTGCTTACTCAGAAAACTTTGGTATGTCAGGGCTTTCCAATTCTTGCTCTATGATGTGGGTTTCACAAAACTTCCAAAATCGAAAGCAAAACCTTTTGCGCAGGATCGCTATTTGAACACTTCTTTTTAACAAAGCAGTCCCAATAAATAACGACGAACCGATGGCATCTATAGTGTTGAGTGGTTCCATAAAGCCGACAGGTTTCGACAAGAAATTTGTCGGCTTCTATTTTTGCAGATATTTGATCAGAATTTGCAGAGAGAACAAAGTACGGAAGTTGGTTTGTTGATCTACAGTACCATAACAAACGGGCACTTTTTTGTTTCAGACAAAAAGTGCCCGTAATCTCGGCCATGCACGGACGGAGAGACTGCCGCACAGCCTGACTTTTGAGATCAAGGGCGTTCGGCTGTCATAGTTCACAGCAAAAAGGATGTCCCTGACAATCTGACTAAGAAGCTGCTCAGCATCCCACCACGCAGGATTTTCCGCTGCAATTTTTGATGTGCTGCTGCCTGCTTACTCCTCTGCAATCAGCGGGGCAACAATGGATTCCAGCAGCTCGTATGTAACGGAGCCGACGGTGTTATAGACGATCACGCCGTCCTTGTCCAGGATAATCGTCTGCGGCAGCATGGTGGACCCGCCATAGGCGGTCACGACGCCGCTGTCGTCCAGGGCGAAGCGGATGGTGTAGTCGTAGTTGGCCAGATATGCGTCCACATCATCCGTAACAAGGTCAGAGTGAACGGCAATCACCTCAATATCACCATCATAATCACGGTAAAGCTGCTCAAAATGCGGCAGCTCTGCCACGCAGGGGGTACACCATGTAGCCCAGAAGTTGATGACCGTCACCGTGCCGCGGGCATCCGCCAGAGTAAAAGTATCGCCTCCGTAGAGAGGAACGGTGAAGTCGGGACCCAGCATCCCCACCTCGGAGCCAACCGTGAGCTCCGGAGCGTTGGCAGCATCCTCCCCAGAAGATTCCGCCTCATCGGGCAGAGGCTCTGCAGGATTGGTATCAGCGGGCGCAGTATCTGTGACCGGCAGCTCTGCGGCAGGAATATCTCCGGCAGTGGGCCAGTTATAATACGCCAGCACTGCCGCGAGAACCAGAAGCGCGGCGCACCACGCAATACGCCTGTTCCGGTCAAGTCTGGGTTTCTCAGGCGCCTCCGTTTTTTCGTGGGCGCGGAGGGTAATATTTCCGGCCTTGAAGGAGATGGCAGCGGTGGGACACACATCCACGCAGCCCGCGCAGTGGATGCACTCGTGGTCGCCCACGTGACGGACGTCCATCCCGCAGTGGCTTACGCACAGGCCGCAGCCGGTACACTTCGACGCCTCTACCTTTACGCCAACCAGATTGAGTTTTGCGAAGAGTCCGTAGATCGCGCCTAACGGACACAGGAACCGGCAGAAAATCCGGTAGACAAAGACGCTCCCTCCAAACAGTAGCACCATGATGACAAATTTCCGGGTAAAAAGGATATTCAGCATGGAAAACTTGTCGGAGTTCACAGGATTTGCCAGCAGGCCGATGGCACCTTCAAAGGTCCCGGCAGGGCATATGTATTTGCAGAAGGCGGGCACCGGGTAGTGCTGCGATACATACCACAGAGGGATCAGCACCACAAACACCACCAGAATGACATATTTCAGATACGACAGCACATGGGTGATCCGGTTCTTTTTCAGCTTGGGCGTGGGAATTTTATGAAGAAGCTCCTGAATAAGTCCCATAGGGCACAGGAAGCCGCAGATGGTCCGTCCCAGCGTCAGGCCAAAGAGCATAAGGATACCCAGCACATAATAAGGCGCACGGTTCCCCGATGCGGCCAGAGCGTTTTGCAGCGCCCCCAGAGGACAGGCCCCCACCGCGCTGGGGCAGGAATAGCAGTTCAGTCCGGGTACGCAGACGGCCTTGGTATTCCCTGTGTAAATCTCCCCGCTGATGTAGCCCTTGAGGTTCGCGTTATACAGCAGCGCGGCATAAACCTGTATGAGCCTGCGCCGCGTAGGCAGATGATTTTTGAGCCAGCTAGTAACTTTCATCACACAAAATCCCAATCCATTTTTCGTATTTTACCCTGTCAGGGACGCTCAGGCGTCAGCCCAGGCCAATACATTCTGTACAGATATTGACCGCCTTGACCAGCACATCCCACAGTCCGCCATTTGCGACGCCCAGGGCAAGCAAAACAAAAGCGGCGGCGTACAGGGCGATGCGCAGGACCGGCAGCGCCCCCTTCTTTTCGGTAGACGCGGCGGACTCCGGACTCTTTTTCGGCGCGGACTTGAGGATCTCCAGCTCCCGCCGGGCGCTCTGTCCGCTCAGCACCGACGCTGCGGCGGCAGCGGCCAGTCCCAGTGCTACCCACGGTGCGACATGCTTCACCATACTCCCCACTACCGGTTCCAGATCCAGGCTGGAGAAGTTCCCGGCGTTCAGAAGGTAGGTCCCCCCCATGACCGTACAACCGAGGATGACCGCTCCGGCAGACAGCCAGACTTTCCGCCGCCGGCGCTGTTCCGCCCGGGCCTCCGGCGGGAGCTCCGCGATACGCCGGTACAGCGTCTGGAGCCTGTCCTCCGCCGGGACAGCGGCGTTAAGCTTGGGCTTCTCTCCGGCGGCGGCCTGGAGAACCAGTCCCGCTACAACCAGCGCCAGATACGCAAAGAGTACAGGGGCGATAGCCGCAAGGCGGCTTCCCACAAGCTCCCGCGTGTATACAGGGTTGATGCGCACACCGGGTGCGCTGAAATTGTCGGGACTGTTTCCGGTGAGGTAGATATCGACCGCCTGCCAGCACAGCAGCAGACACACGGCGGCGGTCGCCGCTGCCAGGATGACGCGCATGACGCGCATGGCCCGGGCCATATGATCCACTCCTTTTTACAAGTAATTGATATGCTATTATAACGCTGAAATCTCCGTGGTGCAAGCGGTTTGTATGGAGTTCGCCGTCTATGAACTGCATAAAAAGTACCCCTGTTTCCGAACAACCTTTGTGATGCGGTACATTGACACAACCATACATTTTTATTATGATAAGCTCTGTAAACTGTTTCTTTTACCAATTAAAGTACATGGAAACGGCAACATCAAGAAAATTTGGAGGAATGACACATGAAAAGCAAGTCTCTGCTCGCCCTCCTGCTGGCGCTGGTACTGTGCCTGGGACTGGCCGCCTGCGGAAATCAGGGCGAGACACAGCAGCCGGATACGCCGGACGCAACGGACACGGCAGAGCCGGATGAGCCCGTGGTTCCCGAGGACGCATTCCCCGCCGCTGAGATTGGCACCGGGCTGGGCAATGGAATCGAGAACTTCACCTTCACCACCTATGACGGTACGACCTACGATCTGTATGAGACCCTGAAGGAAAAGAAGATGGTTCTCATCAACCTGTGGGCCACATGGTGCGGCCCCTGCCAGATGGAATTTCCCTTCATGGAGGCGGCCTACGAGGAGTACAAGGACGACATTGAGATTTTCGCCCTCTCCGTCGAGGAGGAGGATACCATCGAAATGCTGGCCGAGTACGCATCTGAGATGGGCATGACCTTCCCCGTGGGCCAGGATACGCCGAACCTGTTCCAGGAGCGGTTCTACACCGGCGCGATCCCCACCTCTGTGGTCATTGACCGCTTCGGCACTATCTGCTTCATGGAGGCCAACGCCGTGACCTCTGTGGAGACCTTTGCGCGTCTTTTTGATATCTATGTCGCTGACGACTACACCGAATCCGTGGTGCTGTCGGACGGCATCCCCGCCAAGCGCCCCGACGTGTCTCCCGCAGACCCGGCGGACCTGGCCGCCGTGCTGGGCGAGGGCTTTACCTGTGTGAACCCCGCCGATGAGTACAACTGGCCCATGGTCATTGAGGACGACCACGTGGTCTCCACCAACGCCGCCCAGGGCGGGGCAGTCTCCTCCCTCGAGGTAAATGTGACTGCCGCCGCGGACGACGTTTTCGCGGTGGACTACTCCGTCTCCAGCGAGGCGGGCTACGACTTTATGTCCATCTATGTAAACGGCGAGCTGGTGAAGCACGCCAGCGGCGAGCGGGACTGGAGCACCTACGCCTATGCGTTTGAGGCTGACGGGGACTACACCGTGACCCTGGCCTATGAGAAGGACGAGGCCAGCGACGACGGGAACGACGCGGCTTATTTCAAAAATGTCCGCCTGCTGACCGGTGACGAGGCCGCCGCCCTGCTGGCCAGTATGCCTGTATACCCCTACAGCGAGGAGACCACCCTCACGGTGACTTCCCCCGATGCCCGTGAAGTGGTCATCAACGACCCCTCCGGCCTGCTGACCGGCAGCTTCGGAGACGTGAAATGGTACATCATCCCCGGCGATACCGCCAGCTTTTCCGCCACCCTGGCCCAGGGTCTGGACGCCGAGTGCGTCAGCTTCCTCAGCGGCTTTGACGGCGATTCTCCCGTCCTGTCCGACTGCGTGACGGGCGACCACTACGAGTTTTCCACCAACGGCGTGGACAGCTACGAGGAAACCGGCAGCGGCTACTGCTATGTGGAGCTGACTCCCGCCTGGTGTGACGGCGTCTACTTCTTCCACGACGAGGCAAACCTGAACACCTTCCTCGCCCGCAACTTCACCGAAGATAACGGCAGCATCTCCGCCTCCTGGAAGTACGCCGACGGCTCCGCCCCCGCCTCCACCGCCACCTGTGAGGGCATCGAGGCTCTGGAGGAGGGCAGCTCCCTCTATTACCTAGCCTTCGTTGACCAGAACGGCGACCCCGTGGAGGGCGTCATGGCCAATGTCTGTGATGACAGCGCCTGCACCCCCATGCAGTCCGACGCCAACGGCATCGTGGCCTTTGCCTATCCCTCCTTCGCCTATCATATTCAGGTCATCAAGATCCCCGACGGCTATGAATATGATCTGTCCACGGAGACCTACCTCGACGCCATGGGCGGCGTCACTGAGTTCGTTGTAACCAAGTCGTAACCCATAGAGCAATCAAACCCTGTAAAGCAGAGCCAGCAGCCCCTGAAAGGGCTGCTGGCTTTGCTTTACAGAAAACTATAGCGGTGAATGGATGTGCCGGAGTAGATAGTCCATAGAAAATATAGGCACATACTCCCAACAATAGCACAATATCCGAAATTATAGTAGAAACATCGGTGGGGATATGGTATACTAAAAGCAGAAAGTGCGATATGGGAGGAGATGCCTATGAGCAAGCTACAAAGCGCGTTTAAGAAAGATATCCTGTTCAAGCTGCTGTGTTCGTACAGTATCCGGAGCTCCTGAAAAATTCGTTGGCGAGTTGCTGAGGATCTCTTTGGAGAGCATTGTACGGTTTACTATACGCAGAAGATAGGGATACCGTCAAATCAGATTACCTAAGCAACTCGGGTGACTCTGGATGAGCTGGGAAACCTAAAGAAATGATAATACCGGAGGTGGCTTTCATGTCGAACAATACATCCAAGTTGAAAAATAATATGAGAGAAATATCCAGCTATGTGATGCTGGTGATAGGGGCGATGATCGCCGCATTTTCCATCGAGGAATTCTTGGTTCCATGCACGATCCTGGACGGGGGGATCGTGGGAATTTCCATTATGATCAATAACCTGAGTGGGATCCCTCTTGGAATAATGACTTTGGCACTCAACATTCCGTTCCTGCTGATCGGTATGCGGAAGCTGGGAACTAAATTTATTGTCAAATCCGCAGTTGCCATGGTAACATTTTCCAGCGCCCTCGAAATCATTGCGCCGTTTTCAGATATTACGCATGAAAATCTGCTGGCCGTCTGTTTCGGAGGCGTATTTCTGGGCGTGGGAGTGGGATTTGTGATCCGCGCCGGAGGCTGCCTCGACGGAACAGAGACGGTGGCGATCTTCCTGAACAAAAAATTTAACCTTCCGGTGGGACAGACAGTCCTCTTTTTCAATGTTGTGATCTATACGGTTGCCGGGTTCCTGTTTGGATTTGACAGGGCCATGTACAGTCTGCTTACATATTTTATCACCTCGAAAGTCATTGATTTTGTGGAAGAAGGCGTGGAACAGGCGAAAGCAGCGATGATCATCACAGATGAAGGAAAGCTGATCGCGGACGAGATCTATAAGAGACTGGGGCGTACGGTAACGAGTCTGGAAGGAGAGGGCCTGATCAGCGGAAAGAAAGCAGTCCTCTACTGTGTGCTGAACCGGTTTGAGATCTATGAGCTGAAGCGTTTGATCAAAGAGGTGGATGCGAGCGCCTTTATAACGATCAGTGACGTGGGCGAGATCATTGGAAATCATATTAAGAAGAAGGCGGATGTCGCAGAGTAAGAGCCTGTTCAGTATCTCAACGTGTGCGGGTCGGCGGGCGGATCTTCCCGTGGGCTGCGCTTCGCGGCTGATCAAGGCGTGAAGCCGAAGTGAATAAACAGGCAAACGACTGAGGTGCTTATCCTCAGTCGTTTGCCTATTTTATACTTTCCAGTAAAGCTGGCGGGTCAATTCAATAAAATCCTTGGCATAGACGGGGAGATAACCGCCTTTCCGATATGCGGCCACAAAGTTGGAAACCATACGCGGTTCCCCGAAGCTATAGCAATCCACAAGATGGGCTGTGGAATGATGCCGCAAATGGGGCTCAAAAACAAACGCGGCGCCGTAGCCGGCGGCGACCAGTTCAATGATGGCGGGCATGTTGCTGGTGCAGATCACATTCTCAAATTGCAGTCCCGCATGGCGCAGATAGTCGTTGACAATCTGCCCCGTGCGCTGGGAGGGCAGCATCATAATGACCCGCTCGTTTTTGAGCAGAGAGGGGTCCAGCCTGGGATACCGGCTGGCAGGATTGGGTCTGGCAAACCGCCCGATGGGGTGGTCCTTTGCCGTACAGATCAGCAGCTCCTCCTCCCCCAGGGCTTCATATTCCAGCGCCGGATTCAGATTCCCCGACGGCTGCGTATAAAACGCGATCTCCGCCTCACCGCTTAAAATTTTGCTGTCCAGATCGGCGGAATGCCCTTCGCATATCTGCACCTTGACATGGGGATAAAGCCGCTGGAAAGACGGGAGCGTACAGGGCAGCATGTAGGTACACCGCATAGTGGGGAAGCCGACTTTCAGTACGCCTACGTCACGCTTGATGATATCCGCTAATTCCCGGTCCAGATCGGTTTTCAACTGCAAAATCTGATTCGCCTTTTCCACATACCGCTCGCCGGCATAAGTAAGCACATATTTGTTGCCCAGCTTGCGGAAGAGCTTCTGCCCCAGATCTTCCTCCAGGGCTTTCAGAAATTTGCTCAGGGTCGGCTGGCTGACAAACAGGGCTTCCGCCGCCCGCGTGATATTTTGATAGCGGGCAATTGCCGTAATATAACTCAATTCCCGAAAATCCATGCTGTATGCCCCCTTTTCTGTTCTTTTCTGTGCCATTGTACCGCCGCAGGAAGCAAAAAGCAATATCATTCTCTCCGGGAATAGTATATATGATAAAATTGTATGATCCCGAATTTATCCGTACATTGTTATTCCTTTGCAAATGCAGCTCCACTTTTGGGTGATTTCCCTAAATCCTGTAAAAAAATTTGTAAATATCAACTCATATCATAGCTTTTAAGAATTGATTCTATGAAAACTATGAATTTTACTTATATCTGTTTTTGCAGTATACTGTAGTTGTAATAATCAATGGCCGATGCGCCGGAAAAACGGAGGCTTTGCTATGAGGAAAAACAATGTGACCCGCCTCCCCGTTACGATCATGCGGGGCGGAACCAGCAGAGGTGTGTATATTCTGGAGTCCGATCTTCCCAAGGACCGGGCTCAGTGGGACGCCCTGCTCCTGCGGCTGATGGGGAGTCCCGACAAGAAGCAGATCGACGGTCTGGGCGGAGCCCAGTCCGTGACCAGCAAAGTGGCGATCATCAAGCGGTCTGACCGTCCGGATGCGGACGTGGACTACACCTTCGCCCAGGTTTCCGTGGATAAGCCCCTGGTCAGCTACAAGGGCAACTGCGGCAACATTTCCTCCGGCGTGGGCCCCTTTGCCATTGAAAAGGGCCTGGTGGAAGCCGCCGACGGCGTGACCACCGTGCGAATCTTCAACACCAACACCAACAAAATCATCGCCGCCGACGTACAGACGCCGGGTGGGCAGGTGGCCTACAGCGGAGACTTCGCCATTGCCGGTGTACCGGGGACTGCTTCCCCTGTCAAGCTGAAATTTGTGGAACCCGCCGGGACCCTGGGACAGGGTCTGCTTCCCACAGGGAACGCGGTGGACACCCTGGAGGTCCCCGGCTTCGGGCCCGTACAGGTTTCNATCGTGGACGCTGCCAANCCGCTGGTNTTCGTCAGGGCGACCGACCTGGGTCTGCGGGGAGATGAGCTGCCCGCNGAGCTGGACAATGACGCTGAAAAGCTGGATCTTCTGGAGAAGGTCCGNGGACTGGCCGCTGTCAAGCTGGGGCTCATTGAGGACTACACNCGTTCNGCCTGGGACACCCCCGGCATCCCAAAGATGACCTTTGTTTCTCCCGCTGAGGCATATACCGCTGCGGATGGCAAGGAGATCAAGAAAGAAANCATTGACCTGCTCTCNCGCATGATGTCCATGCAGAAGACCCATCCCAGCTANGCCATGACCGGAGCCATGTGTACCGCTGCCGCCGCCGTAGTCCCCGGCAGCATCGTCCAGCAGGTGCTGTCCGAAAGTGTGGATACCCAGTTCATCCGTATCGGGCACCCGGCAGGCATCCTGGAATGCGGCGTTGACTATCGGGAAAACGGCGCGGTCCCCGTTATCGACGACACCTTTGGTTTCCGTACCGCCAACCTCCTGCTGGAGGGAACCGCGCAGATCAGACTGGATAACGAATAAAGAGGAGAATGTATCATGACTGAATATATGCCTGTTATTTCTCTGGTCGTACTGGCCATTGTGGTGGCCATCGGCTTCATCAAGAAAGTCAACCTGGGCTTTCTCTCCCTGGGCGTAGCCTTTATCCTGGCTATCGCGGGCGGGCTGAAAGCCTCCGACGTAACGAAAGGCTTCTCCAGCTCCATGTTTGTCACACTGGTGGGCGTTACCTTCCTGTTCGGCATGGCCTCCCAGAACGGCACGCTGGACCTGTTTTCCAAGAAGATCGTGGCCCTGGTGGGCAAACGCACCGTCCTGATCCCCATCCTGATGTTCGTCCTCTCCGCCTTCATTTCCGCCATNGGCCCCGGCCATATCGCNGCGGGCATCCTGATGACCACCTTCGCCATGTATCTGGCCTTTGAGATGAANATCAACCCCATGGTCACGGCCCTGTTTGCCAAGCTGGGNGCAAANGCCGGCTGCGCCTCGCCGCTGTCTCTGACGGGCCTGCTGGCAAANGAACTCTCCGAGCCGTTNGGCTANAGCGGCTTTGAGGCCCACCTGTTCTTCTCNACCCTGCTCTCCGGCTTCGTCTTCACCCTGGTGATCTANATCGGNTCCAAGAGCTACAAGGTCAAGGCCGACAACCCCCTGAAATGGGCNGANATTCCCAAGTTCAACCGCGACCAGAAGCTCACNATGGCTGCNATTGCGATCATGGTNATCTGCTGCATCGGCTTCAAGTTTGATACCGGTCTGTTTGCNTTCATCATGGCATCNATCCTNATCCTCCTNGGCGCGGCGGACGANAANGCCGCNATCAAGGGCATNCCCTGGGGCACGCTGGTGTTTATCTGCGGCGTGGGCGCTCTGGTCAACGTCATTGANAAGCTGGGCGGCATCAACCTGGTNTCNGAGTTCCTCAACGGCTTCATCGGCCCCAAGACCGCCGTTCCCATCATGGCCGCCACCTCCGGCATCCTCTCCTGGGTCAGCTCCACCACNGGCGTGGTCATGCCCGCCCTGTTCCCCATCGCCCACGAGGTCGCCGTTGCCAACNGNCTGANCTATGTNGANCTNATCGCCGCCATTACCGCCACCTCCTTTGCGGCGGCNATCAGNCCNCTGTCNACCGGCGGCGCNATCATCATGTCCTCCTACTCNGCGTCCAAGGAGACCACNAANGAGGAAATGAACAAGATGTTCAAGGACCTGTTCCTGCTCTCCGTCGCCAATGTGGCGATCAANGTACTTATGTCNGCGCTGGGNGTCTTCAGCCTGGGCGGATTGTTCAGCTGAGCGGCTGCGGCNCATCATTACAACATATTCTGGAGGTAAAACCATGCTGAAGCTATATGATTCCGGCGTTTATTATCTGAACGGNGAGCTGTTCACCGATGCGNGGCAGGTCCAGGAAAAGACCGGCTCNCTGCCCACTCCCNCCGAAGCCTGCAAGAACACCATGGCCTATGCCATTCTGCAATCCCACAACCAGTGGGACAACATGGACCAACTCAAGCTGAAATTNGANTCCATGACCTCCCACGACATCACCTACGTAGGCATCATCCAGACCGCCCGGGCCTCCGGCATGAAGGAATTNCCCATGCCCTACGTCCTGACCAACTGCCACAACNCNCTGTGCGCCGTAGGCGGCACCATCAACGAGGACGACCACAAGTTCGCCCTCTCCGCNGCGAAGAAATACGGCGGNATCTACGTCCCCACCAACATGGCGGTCATTCACAGCTACAACCGNGAGATGATGGCTGGCTGCGGAAAGATGATNCTGGGTTCCGACTCCCATACCCGCTACGGCGCGCTGGGCACCATGGCCGTAGGCGAGGGCGGCGGCGANNTGGCCAAGCAGCTGCTGGGCCGCACNTATGACTTNGCACGTCCCGGCGTNGTNGNCGTCTACCTNACCGGCGAGCCCAAGCCGGGCATCGGGCCTCATGACGTGGCGCTGGCCATCTGCGGCGCGGTTTACGCCAACGGCTANGTAAANAACAANGTCATGGAGTTNGTNGGCCCCGGCATCAANAACCTGCCNATGGAGTTCCGCAACGCCATCGACGTCATGACCACGGAGACCACCTGCTGGTCCTCCATCTGGGAGACCGANGAGCAGACCGAGGAATATTTCGCCATCCANGGCCGNNCCGANGCNTANAAGAAAATCNCCCCCACCGGCGCGGCNTACTATGACGGNTGCATNTANATCGACCTGTCCACNGTNGAGTCCACCATCGCCATGCCCATGCACCCCAGCTACACCTACACCATCCACGAGCTCCAGGCCAACGCCGGGGACATCCTGCGGGAGATCGAGAAGAACGCCAACGAGCAGATCGCCAAAACCGCCCGCATGGANCTCATGAGCAAGCTCCACAGCGACGGNNANATNTANGTGGANCAGGGCCTGGTGGCCGGNTGCTCCGGCGGNACCTTCGANAACCTGACCGCCTGCGCAGANATNCTCCGNGGCCGCAGCGTGGGCAACGGNGCGTTCACCATGAGCGTCTANCCCGGCTCNATGCCNGCCTACCTGGAGCTGGTNAAGAACGGCTGCATNGCCGANCTGGCCGCCGCCGGNGTNATNATCCGCGAGTGCTTCTGCGGNCCCTGNTTCGGNGCGGGCGACTGCCCNGCCAGCGGCGAGTTCTCCGTCCGCCACACCACCCGCAACTTCCCCAACCGGGAAGGCTCCAAGCCCGGCGANGGNCAGATGAGCGCCGTNGCNCTGATGGACGCCCGCTCNATNGCCGCCACNGCCGTCAANGGNGGACGCCTCACCGCCGCCACNGACCTGATGGANGTNGAGTACCGNGCCCNCAANTATTTCTTCGACGGCGCNGTCTANGACAAGCGCGTCTANGACGGCTGGGGCAAACCNGAGCCNGANACNGAGCTGNNNTTCGGNCCCAANATCAAGGACTGGCCCGAGATGCCCGCGCTGACGGANGANCTGCTGGTNAANGTCTGCTCCTACATCACCGACCCCGTCACCACNACNGANGAGCTGATNCCCTCCGGCGANACNTCCTCCTACCGCTCCAACCCNGAGCGNCTGAGCGAGTTCGCNCTGTTCCGCAANGACCCGGAGTANGTGGGNCGCTCCAANGTNCTNCGNCAGGCGGACCGNGACCGNCGGNCCGGGAAGGGCCTGAGCGATGAGGTCAAAGCTGTTTACGCCGCCCTTACTGCCGCCGGTATTGCCAACGANCCGGAAAANACCGACCTGGGGTCNACCATCTTTGCCAATATGCCCGGNGACGGCTCCGCNCGGGAACAGGCGGCCTCCTGCCAGCGGGTCATGGGCGCCAGCGCCAACTTCGCNANNCAGTACGCCACCAAGCGGTATCGCTCCAACTGCATCAACTGGGGCATGGTCCCCTTCCTGGTGGANGACCCGGAGGNCTTCGCTCTGGGAGACTACATCTTTGTTCCCGGCGTGCGTCAGGCGGTTATGGAAAACAGGGAGCGCTTCTCCGCCTATGTGGTCAAAGCGGATGGCACGGTGAAGGAGTTCCCTGTCTCCACCGGTGCGCTGACGGAGGCTGAGCGTCAGATCATCNCCGACGGCTGCCTTATCAACTACTACAGGAATCATTGACGCGCCATTTCTCATNCCGGGGGGAGACCGTCACGGCCTGGCCGCTGAAAACAGTTATAAAGAGGGCTCGGGGTTTNACCCCCGAGNCCTCTTNGTCANATCTGAAAAATCGCTTCGCGGATGANCTCCGCAACGGTGGGATGAGGGAACACCAGCTTCTTCAGCCGCTCAGCGGGCAGCTCGGTGTCCACCATCATCACGGCGGTCATAATGATCTCAGAGGCGTANGAGCCCACCATATGGCAGCCCACCAGCCGGTTCCGNTCGGTATCCACCACCAGCTTGATAAACCCTCTGCCGCCCCGGTTCTCNGCCACGTACCGNCCGGCNAACAGCATGGGCAGCTTGACCTCTTTCACNTGCATCCCTTTCGCCTCGGCGCTCTCCACGCTCTCACCCACGCAGGCCACCTCGGGATCGGTGTAGATGACCGAGGGGACNACCTCNTANCGCATCTCNTCATCAACGCCCAGCATGTGGTTNACGGCCACCTCTGCCTCCCGGTAGGCGGTGTGGGCCAGCATGACCTTGCCGTTGCAGTCGCCGATGGCATANACNCCNGGCACGTTGGTNCACATATGCCGGTCAGTGACGATAGCGGCCCGGTTCATCTCNATGCCCAGCGTCTCCAGGCCCAGNCCCTCGGTGGCGGGNCGGCGTCCGGTNCTGAGCAGCACCACATCGCACTTGACCTCCTGCCGTTCGCCTTTTTCCTCGTAGACCACGGAGTCCTTGGTGATCTCCAGGACCTTGCAGTCCAGCTTGAACGTCATGTTCCGCTTCTTATAGTCGTCCATCAGCACCTTGCAGATNTCCGCGTCGGTGTTCCCGGCGATCTTGGGCATCATCTCGATAACNGTGACCTTCGCGCCGCCCATGGCGAAGTAGTAGGCCATCTCCAGTCCGATGACGCCGCCGCCGATGACCGCCATCTCCTTGGGGATCGNNCTCAGCTCCAGGGCCTCGCGGCTGGTGACGGCNAANCCGCTCTCCAGTGCCTCCTTCGCTCCGGCCACGGGGGGCACCGCCNCCTGGGCGCCGCTGGCGATCACCAGCCGGGNNCCNGCATAGCTCTCGCCGCCCGCGTCCACCTGGAAGCCGCCCTCGGTNCGCCCCANGATCCTGGCCGTCTCACGAACGACCTGGATCTTGTGGGCCTTCATGGCGGACTCCACACCGGTGACAAGCTGCTTGACCACCTGGCTCTTGCGCTTGAGGACGGCGGCGTGGTCCAGGACCACGTTCTCNGCCGTGACGCCNAACCGGGCGCTCTCGGTGGCATGGCGGTAGAGCTTGGTGGAATTGAGCAGGGTCTTGGTGGGGATGCACCCCTCGTTGAGGCAGGTGCCGCCCATATGCGCCGCCTCGAACAGGGCCACGCTCATGCCGCCCTGGGCTGCCCGTTCGGCNCACAGATACCCGCCGGGACCGCCGCCGATGACCAACAGATCAAAATGCTCCATAAAAACCTCTCCTCTCTCAATTACAGCGCCAGCAGCGCGGTGGAANTNTCATCCACCATAGGGCTGTCGCCGTCCTGCTGACAGCACAGCACCACTTTCTTNANGCTTCTACTCTAACACAAACGCACAAGCGCGTCAACATAAAGCCCACATAAACCNAGGCGGTTTGCGACTTTGCAGCNCTTGCGGGAAACGCCCTTTGCAGNGCTNCATAAACTACCTGTAATATTCAAGATTACGCCACAGGGCCTGCCGCTCGGTCTGTATTATGTTTTCCCNGTGCAGCGGTGNATTTTGGCAGTTCTGTCTTTCTGCACGCCTCTCGCGTANTTGATCTCAGGATAGCCAAAGCCAACGATCAAGCCNGTATAATGATCTTTNGGTATGTTCAGCATCGCTCTTGCCTCCGGCGCCAGNTCNTTGAGCACTTCCGCCGGATAACTCATGATCGTAGTTCCAAGTCCNTGCGCATTACAGAGAAGTTCAAAATATGCNGTGGCAATNATGCAGTTCACCTTGCTGTCCTCGGCCCACTTCCCTGCACAGCGCTCATGGGCNATAAAGAGATGGGGTGCGCCGCAAAAGAGAAGATCATCCTTTCTGACCGTCTTTTCGGACTCNTTCATCTTGNNGTAGTAGAAATCGCTGAAGCTGTGGGTGTAGATATGCCGTTTNGCATCGGCGTCCATTTTAGAATAGGCCGAGCGCCAGATTTCCCGNACGCGGTCTTTATCGTCAATGACGGTGTATTCNACATTNCANGAATTTCCNCCCGTGGGTNCGGCGGACATAGCGGCCAGCATACCGGATATGATTTCAGGATCAACATTTTTATCCANAAATCTGCGGCAGGAGCGCCGNTTCACAATAAGCTGCTCCATATANNCTCCCATTTCAGGNGGCGGCGGAGGCAAAGAGTCCTCTGGCTTTTTTCCAAAAATCGAGATCGCGCCAGCGGGGCATACCGCCAGACAATGCTGACAGCGCCAGCAGCCTCTCCATCCGTANCGCTCAAATGGTTTCATCTCTGGATAGCCGNCTTGTCCCNGTTCCAGCACCATACCGGAGCAGGTGTTGATACACTGCCCACATTTTATACACTTTTCTTTATCAAGCGNAAATCGTGTTTTTTGTTCTGCACCCATATTCTGTCTCTCCCTTCCCGATCTGTTATTCAATGATTTTGCTTCTGTTTTCTTTNCTCGGCNTCGATTGTGGGTATTCACCGTCTATATAGCCCAGTGTGACAAAGCAACGGGCAATGTAGTTNTCCGGTATACCCCACTCCCGCAGGAGCGNNGCGCCGATTTCGTTTTCAAAGGTCTCCTCCGCNCGGGAAACAATGCAGGAAGATATGCCGAGNTCAAAAGCCTCCATCAGCATGGTTTCAGCACAGCAAAAAGCGTCCGGGATGCCANACAGNAAGTCTTTCTGGGCAAAGACAATACAAAGCGAGGGCGCGCCATANAACCCGCTTTTGATGGTCGGATCATCAATGACGCTGGGCTGCTCTCTGGATACATAGGAGCCGATCAAGCGNCTGCGGTCAAAATGNGCCATATTCAGTCTGCCNAGNTTNTCAACGAGCTGTGCATTGCGNATCCCNANNATCATACTGCGCTGNCCGCCGCCTGCGTTAGAGGCATAGGTCCCCGCTTCAATGATTTTCTCCAAAACCTCACGNGGNATCTGCTTGTCNNGATATTTCCGGATAGACCGTCTGGCTTTGATTTGTTCCAACAGTTCCATTATTTTACCTCCTTCCAGCATTGAGGATCAGCGTCATAAAAGTTCCCGTGNGCGCCGCTGGCCACGGCGGGACATCCCCGGCACCAGGCCAGNAGCTCACACTTANCGCATTTCTTGAATTTCGTATANTCCCGATANGCCTCCATCTCGCAGACCCANACNTCGGCAAGCCTGTCCTCAAAGACNTTGCCCACCTTNCTGTTCTGCACCCGGCGGCAGGCGAACACATCGCCGGTGGGCAGGATGGTCAGATGGCAGTTCCCNCAGTTGCAGCCGCCGTAGATCATGCCGTCCTCTGCCCCGTCCGGAATTTGGAACGCGCCGGTTTCATATTCGTACAGCGTNCAGAGNTGNTCTTTTTTATTGAAGTATGTTTTACACCCCGCCGCCTCATATGCCNTGAATTTTTCATCGCATAGAGCCAGCANNTCCCGATACTCCCGGGGCGTCATGCCGGTATCCTTTTCCTCGCTGGTCGGGCAGTANCGGGCAAAGGCNTACACATCCACGCCATATTGTACCACAGTATCTATGATATTGGGAACNTCTTTTATGTTGNTNCCGGATACGGTGGTCATNATGACNCTGCGGATACCGGCNTTTTTGATGCAGNNGATTTTTTCAAGCGTGCAGTCNAANGAACCCGGCTTGCGGAACCAGTCGTGGGTTNCCCGCANACCGTCCAGGGAAAGCTGGTATTTCTGACAGCCGCAGGCTTTCAACCGCNGGCANANTTCATCGGTCAGATGGAAGGGGTTGCCCAGGATGGTAAAAAGGGTATATTCCGCTCCTTCAGCAGCTCCAGNAGNNGCCAGAAATCGGGGTGCAGGATCGGATCGCCGCCGGTGATGTAGAAATAGGGCAGACGGTCATATATCTCGCACATATCACAGCAGTTGTCCACAACGTCCTGCATCTGCTCCCAGGTCATGGCGTCGGGCTTCTTGCCGCTGTCCTCCGAGAAAATATAGCAGTGTTTACACCGCTGGTCGCACTCGTCTGTGATGTGCCATTGAAAAGAAAAGTATTGTCTCATATCGTGTTCCCCCTATATATGAAAACCGGCAGAAGCCGGCTGCATTTGAAAATCCCCCGGCAAAGNCTGNCCTTACCGGGGGATCGTGCGGAGTTACTTGTCGCCGGCGCCGCAGGCAGAACCGCAGGCGGCGGGCTTTTCCTCCGGCTGATCGCCGCAGGCGGAGCCGCAAGCGGCAGGCTTTTCCTCCGGTTTATCAGCNGCGCCGCAGGCAGCAGGCTTGTCGGATGCTCCGCAGGAAGAACCTGCCCAGCCGGACAGATGGGAGAGTGCCATTGTGATGTACCTCCAGATAAATTTGTCGAACACNTTCTGCTCGCAAATTTATCCTAATTTATATTTTTCTGAAAANCAACTNCGCACTTTTTTATTACTCAGTCACCTTTTTGTAACCTATTGCAGAACTTGCGGCNCTGCATTATAATTAANGNGCAACACGCGATTTTGAACGTATAGGAGAGTACATAGCTATGCTGACAAAAGAAGAACTGCCCATCTGCCCGGTCGCCACCACAGTGCAGATCATCGGCAGCAAGTGGAAGCTGCTGATTTTGCGCAATCTCATGCAGCNCCCCTGGCGGTTTAACGANCTGAAAAAGGATTTGGGGGGTATCAGNCAGAAGGTCCTTACCGACAGCCTGCGTTCNATGGAGGCCGATGGGATCATTGACCGCACTGTTTACGCAGAGGTGCCGCCCCGCGTAGAGTACTCACTCAGCGAACTGGGCAGGTCCATGCAGCCAATTATNGACTCAATGGCGGCCTGGGGGCTGAATTACCAGAAAATTGTCCGGAATGAGCGCTGATATNGCCTGCNGCTATGTNGNTCCTTAANGCCAAAGCCGTTGAGCCATTTTTCNGGTTGCTTTCTCTATTTTTCTTGCTTTTTCGCTCCGAAGCTATATAATAAATATTGGCAAGCAAAATTGAATCGGCGGGAGGCAGAAAGTATGAGCACTATTATCATCGGCATCGCCGGNGGCACCGGCTCCGGCAAGACCACCCTGACCCGGCATCTGAGGGAACATTTCGGCCAGGACGTCACGATCGTCGGCCACGACAGCTACTACAAGCGGCAGGAGGGCAAGACCTATGAGGAGCGNGCCCTTCAGAACTANGACCANCCCAGCGCCTTNGACACGGACCTGCTCATCCAGCACCTCCGGGAACTGAGGGAAGGCCGGTCCATTCAATGCCCTATCTATTCCTACGTGGACCACAACCGCACNGATCAGACTGTGGAGATCTTCCCNACTAANGTCCTGATCGTGGAGGGCATCCTGATCTTNCAGGACCCGGTCCTNCGGGAGATGTTCGACATCAAGATCTTTGTGGAGACTGACGCGGACGAGCGCATCCTCCGCCGGGCCCTCCGGGACGTGGAGGAGCGGGGCCGGACTCTGCGGTCCGTGGTGTCNCAGTACCTGACCACGGTGAAGCCCATGCACGAGCAGTATGTGGAACCCTCNCGGAAATACGCCGACATCATTGTCCTGCAAGGAGGCCACAACCTGGTGGCACTGGATATGATCATGCAGCGGATCCAGAACCATATTGACCAGGATTGAGCAAAAAAAGAGCGTGGATNCTTTTTCAGCAAAACCACGGATATTTGCAGGAAAAGAATCCACGCCCATGAGTGCAGGTCCTAAAATTTCCCTCTCAGAATTTCCTTAAATTTTGAGGCCCTTGGATTTTTACGATCCAAGGGCCTCTGAGGTATTGAAAGCTCTCGGTTTCTTGACCAAAAATCTTTTTCAACCTCTTATTCTGTGTTTGACAGACACTATAGATGCCGCCGTTGAGTATATAGTAACCACGGTTGAAAACAAGTAAAAGAGCTGGTAAAATGTAGACATGAGTTATTCGAAAAAATATCGGGAACGGACAATAGAATACCGACAGGCCGGGCACACACTGGAAGA